>CAJXVR010000081.1 GCA_913061285.1 uncultured Verrucomicrobiota bacterium
TCTACACTAGATCGCTCGTCGGCAGCGTCAGATGTGTATAAGAGACAGTGATGAGACTGTGCTTAAGGCCATCGAACAACGGCTTGAAGGGTATCGGAAGGGGCAAGCCTATCGCTCCTCATCATCCGAAGAGCGCTGAAGAGTAGAAATCTGAGTTGAATTGTCACTAGTCATGCTTGATCTATATCGACGGAACCCAACCTCTTTTGCAATCGCCTCTCTAGTCTTCACCACATGGATGGTCAATGCTGATGACTTTGCCAAGAAAGTTCTCAGTGATCGTTATCTTTGCGATGGGATCTCCTCCGGGGACATTGACGGGGACGGAAATGTCGATGTAGTCGCTGGTCCTTATGTCTATTATGGTCCGTCCTTCGAGGGAAGGACAGCGCTGTATCCTCCCGTTTCACTTGATCCTGCCTTGAGTCCATCCAATAGCATGTTTTCGTTTGTTGCGGATTTCAATTCGGACGAAAGACCAGATGTCTTAGTGCTCGGTAGGGTTCACCGCCATCAGGCCTTTTGGTATGAAAACCCTGGCCACAAAGATGGGCGCTGGAAGAAACATTTCGCGTTTCACCGAGTGAAAGGAGAGTCGCCCTGTCTTCAAGATATCGATGGAGATGGCACTGTTGAGCTGCTGACTCACAATGAAGTCCAATGGGGATGGATTGCGGCCAAACCCGAGGCTCCCTATGAACCTTGGGAGTTTTATCCGATTTCAGAGCTCGGTGAATGGCCACAGTTTTACCATGGAATGGGGGTAGGAGATCTTGATTTGGATGGGCGTTTGGATGTTCTTTTGAATGAAGGGTGGTACCGTCAACCGGAACGAGCGGGGGGCAAAAAAGAGTGGACGAAAGTTGAGTATCTTTTTTCACAGGATCGAGGCGGAGCCCAGATATTCGCCTATGATGTTGACGGGGATAGGGATTCAGACATTGTGACGAGTCTCAATGCACACGAGTGGGGCTTGGCATGGTTTGAAAATCGAGGAGGGTCGGCTGGGGATTCGTTCAAGCGACACATGATCATGGGAACCCGGGAAGAACAAGAGAGATACGGAGTCGCCTTTTCCCAGCCGCATGCCATTGAGATCGGTGACCTCAATGGCGACGGTCTCCGTGACATCGTCACGGGGAAACGAATGTGGGCTCATGGACCGAAAGGGGATGTCGAACCAAGTGCGGATCCCGTGCTGTATTGGTTTGAGCTTAAGCGTCCAGCCTCTGGTGAAGTTGAGTTCATTCCGCACCTTATCGACGATGCTTCAGGAGTCGGGGTTCAACTCAACCTAGCCGATCTGAACAGCGATGGCCGACTTGATGTCTTGAGTGCTTCAAAATTAGGCACCTTCATCTTTCTTAACCAAATGTGATCCCTGGTGACAACAGTTCACAGAGGGCGCCGGAAAGAGCTGTTAGGCAGATGGGGCAAATTGTTCCATCCCCTGACAGGTGCAAATGGGATTACGATCCCCATACACGTTGTCGATTCTCCCAACCGAAGGCCAAAACTTGTGAGAGCGGAGGTAGTTGAGAGGGAAGGCTGCCTGCTCTCGTGTGTATGGGTGGTCCCAATTCGAGCTAGCAATCATTTCCGTTGTGTGTGGTGCGTTCTTGAGAAGATTGTTGCTTGGGTCAGCTGTCCCTTCTTCGATTTCGTGAATCTCCTTAGCGATCTCAAGCATGGCATCACAGAATCGATCAAGCTCTTCACGGCACTCACTCTCGGTCGGCTCGATCATCATTGTTCCGGCGACAGGCCAACTGATGGTAGGCGCATGATAGCCATAGTCCATCAATCGTTTTGCGACGTCTTCGACGGAGATGAGCTTGAATCGGCGAAGATCGATGATGCACTCGTGGGCAACAAATCCGGCTTGGCCTTTGTAGAGAATCGGGAAGGATGGTTCGAGCCGCTTGGCAACGTAGTTCGCGTTAAGAATTGCCACCGTAGTAGCCCTGGTTAGGCCTGCCGAACCCATCGCAGCAATATAGGCCCAGGAGATTGTCAGGATGCTAGCGCTGCCATAAGGAGCCGATGCAACGGGGCCAACGCGCTTATTCGAGAGAAGATCATTCCCGGGATGCCCTGGGAGAAAAGGGGCAAGATGGGAACGTGCCGCGATCGGGCCAACTCCTGGACCGCCGCCTCCGTGAGGAATGCAAAAGGTTTTGTGTAAATTCAAATGACAGACATCGGCCCCGATTTCACCCGGCGTGCAAAGTCCGACTTGAGCATTCAAGTTTGCTCCATCCAAATAGACCTGACCTCCGTTGGCATGGATGAGGTCAGTAATTTCAATGATTTCTTCTTCGAAGACTCCATGGGTAGACGGATAGGTGATCATCAGGGCTCCAAGATCGTCCGCATGCTTCGCGACCAAGGATTTCATATGCACGACATCGATATTGCCTTTGTCGTCGCAATTGACCGGCACGACATCAAAACCAGCCATAACTGCGCTGGCAGGGTTTGTGCCATGCGCTGATCTGGGTATCAGGCACACATTCCTTTCATTGCCGCCCATTGAATCGAGGTAGCCCTTGATCGCTAGGAGTCCCGCATATTCTCCCTGGGATCCTGCATTGGGCTGAAGGCTTACGGCATCAAAGCCTGTGATTGTTGCGAGCCATTCCTCAAGCTGTTTGAAAAGGATTGCGTATCCCTTGGCGTGATCGATTGGGCAAAAGGGATGAAGATTCGCCACCTCTGGCCAACTCAGCGCCTGCATCTCCATCGCGGCATTGAGCTTCATGGTACACGAACCTAAGGGGATCATCGATGTTGTTAGGGAAAGATCCTTCGACTCAAGTCTCTTTATCAAGCGGAGTAATTCAGTCTCGGAATGGTAACGCTGAAAGGCAGCATCGCTAAGAAACTCAGAGGTGCGATGCAGAGCAGTCGGAACGCGGCGCTGGTCGAGGGCGGGAGATTGGGCGTCGAGACTCGAGCTTGTAATCTCACTTTGGGCGTCGAATGCACTGAGGATATCGTGCAGATCTTTTTCGGTTGTCGTCTCATTGAGCGTGATTCCAATAGAATCTGTTGGGTCAACCCTAAAGCATATCCCTAACTGGGTTGCTCGCTGGACGATCTCGTGCTTTTTCTGAGCCGATACGTTGATTGAAATTGTGTCGAAGAAATGTTCGTGCTTCAACGCATAACCAGACTTAGAAAGGACTTCTGCGAGCCAAGCTGTTTTCTGATGGATCGTGGCGGCGATTTGTTTCAGTCCTTCTGGGCCATGGTAGATAGCGTAGAGGGCAGCCATGTTTGCGAGGAGTGCTTGTGCTGTGCAAATATTGCTCGTTGCCTTTTCTCTTCGAATATGTTGCTCGCGGGTTTGAAGGGCGAGGCGATAGGCCGCTCGGCCTTGAGAATCTTTCGAGACACCGACAACCCGTCCGGGAATCTTTCTCTTGTAGCGGTCGCGAGTTGCAAAGAATGCTGCATGTGGGCCCCCATATCCAAGTGGAATTCCAAATGGTTGGCTCGATCCAACGACGATATCTGCTCCGAGCTCTCCTGGTGCCTTTAACAGTGTCAGAGGGATGAGTTCGGTTGCAACAATCGCTAAACCACCTAGCTGGTGGATTTGGGAGATAGTGTCTGAAAGATCCGTCACCAGTCCCTGAGAACCGGGATATTGAAGCAGTACCGCAAAAATACCGGCATCTGCTCCTGGCGTAGTCTCCCCAAACTCTAGTTCAATACCCAATGCGAGGGCTCGTGTCGTAATAACCGCCTTTGTCTGGGGGTGGCAATCATTCGCTACGAAGAAGCGTTTCTTCTTCGCATTGCCTTTAATGGAGTATGCTAGCGCCATCGCTTCAGCAGCTGCAGTTCCTTCATCGAGTAGCGAAGCGTTAGCGACTTCCATGGCCGTTAGGTCACAAATCATGGTTTGAAAATACAAGAGCATCTCCAATCGTCCTTGCGATATTTCCGCCTGATAGGGCGTGTACTGGGTGTACCAACCGGGATTCTCGAGTACGCCTCGCTGAATCACGCTCGGCGTTAATGACGGATTGTAGCCCATCCCGATGAAAGGGCGGGTTACCGTGTTATTTTCCATGATTCGCCGCAGCGCGTGTAAGGTCTCTGATTCCGTAAGGGCCGGCGGTAATTCAAGTGGTTTCGCCGTGCGAATCGTCGACGGGATTGTCTCCGAAAGGAGAGCGGCAAGTGAAGCCATACCAATTTGGCCTAGCATCCCAGCAATACTGTCGGAATTTGGACCTATATGGCGCAAGCTGAAACTAGAATGCCCAGTGCGTTCTTCGCTTAAGTTAAGAAAACTAGAATTGTTCAAGATCGTATGAAAGCGTGGTCGCGGCTCAGCCCCTCTCAAGGGCAAGCACCAATGGTCGACCCATCAATAACTTGAAAGTTGTCCATTCCCTAGGAATAATTCAACTCTTATTCCCCTCAAACCAATGGTTTTATTTGAGTCACAGTTCAGGCATGATCACTGCTAAGGCCGATGCCGTATTTCGAACACCGATAAGTCCAATTGTGACTCGGGTGAAACCAGAATTTAATTGTGAAACGGTCGGAATTAAATTAATTGTTAGATGTTGGCCCAAATACTTTTAGGCGAAATGTTCTTCCTAGATTCTGTTTCGGTAGTGTGTCCAAGTAAATGAGGTATATGAAAGAGTATCAGCGCATCCCCCTTAAGTTTGCATTTGTTGCAATAATAGCATTCTCCTGCATCGAGAGTTTTGCCAGAAGTTGGCGTCCCCCTCAGGTGCCAAATGGGCGAACGTTCAATTGTGCCTTGTGCCATCGAAGCCCATCCGGAGCAGGCCCTAGAAACCCGTTTGGCGAAGCCGTTAACGCAGTAGTCGCGCGCGGTAGTCGCGAAGAGTTTTGGTCGGCAGCACTGGCACAGATGGATTCGGATGGGGACGGTTTCACGAACGGAGAAGAAATGGGCGATCCTGATGGCGATGGGACGCCGAATCCCGGGGCGCAGATCACTCATCCAGGCGATGCAAATAGCAAACCCGAGATCGTCTTCAAACTCGCGAGTGCCGAAGATGTTGGGCTCAATCGAATTGTCCCCGATAAACTGATCTTTGAAACCGATCAAGATAATCTTGATAACTGGGAGCCGTTTACTTCTGTTGTTGGCACGGATGTGTTTGTCGTGGAGGCAAACACCTTTGCTGAGCCGATCGCTGATATGAATCAGAATTATGCGGTGGCGATTCAACCGGTTGACGGAAGTACTGCTGTCTTCACCCAGGGCTTTTTTGGTGATGATGGCACGCCCTATCTCGAGCAAATCAATGCGTCACGCCAGAATGGCAACCCTGGTCGTATCGCCGGTGATCGGCGGCCCGGCGCTAGTCACTATGTTGTTGGAGGAGAGGCTTCTCCCCATGTGTTTGATGCCTTTCAGTCTGATGATCGTTGGTCCCTTGGTTTTGATCGACTAGAAGACGGTCGATATGGGGCCGTGCAGGTATTTAGTCTCGAACCTGGGTCACTGAGTCCGACTCCAAGTTCCCATGCGATCGATGCAATCAATGGCCGGTTGACCTCAGGTTTCGCGCCCGGAAATCAGATCGGACGGTTTGGTGGCGACGTTGCTGTGCTCGACAATGGGAATATCGTCGTTGTAGTGGATGATCGTTCTGGTGTCTTGGATCCAGCCAGTTCTTCCACGGCGGTGATTTTGGCCCCAGATGGTACGGTCGTTAAAGAAAGCTGGGTCGTTGATCCCAGGGATATTTGGTCCAATGTCTCATCTTATAAGGGAGGGTTCTGCGTCCGGGTTCATGATATTCTTTATTTTCATAGCAACGACGGCGAATTACTTGGTCAGGTGCATCAAGTCGATGACCTTCCCGAGGACTTGGCCTTTGATACGGGGCGGGGTGATGCAACAAGGATCGCGTCGCACATCAATAGCTCGCTCGTCTTTTTAACCGGCACCACGGATCTCTTTGACTCCGAGGGTTTCGAGCTCGAAGATGAAGATGGTCAATTCCGAAAAGGCGTCCAGATTGCCGTGTTCGATGCTGAGACTCAATCGTTCTTGTCCCATCGCTCCGTGAGCGAGGTGTCGTCTGAGGGAGACGGTCCCGACGATACGGATTTGATCGGCTCTTTCGGACGAGCTAATTTGGCAGTCGATGCCCTCGGTAGAGTGGCAGTTGCCTTCGAACTCGATCTCCCTGACGCCGATAATCCACAAACGTTCGTCCGGGTGCTCTCCTTTGACAAAGAGTCTGAGGAATGGACGTCGTTGACTCCAAGTTTCTTTGCCTTTCAGAATCAATCTGATTTCGAGATTCGAACCTTTCGGCCATCAGTGGCAATGACGACGAAAGAAATCTTGGTGGCTGCAAAGGGAGAGATTAACCGATCGAACGATCCCGAGTCAGGAGTCGATTCCGTAGCTCTCTCAACTTTCTACACGGTCTTTAGTCATCCCGATCCGCAGGAGGATCCTACTCCAGGAATTGCCCCTGTCGCTGCTGATCCAATCGAGATCAGTGCTGTGAACTTCAATGAGGGTGTTGTCACCCTCTCGTGGACGGGCGGGAACGGTCCTTTTCAGGTTCAGCGAAAGACGAGACTTAATGAGCTAGTCTGGGGAGGCATTACTGCCGTGGCCGAAAGAACGGCATCCATAGCTGCGAGCAGCCCGATGGGATTTTATCGCGTGGTCGATTTGGGAGTGAGCGATTCCGCTGCTTTTACGGCCGCACTCTCGGGGGCTCATGAAGTGCCAGATCCCGTTGAAACGATTGGGAGCGGACTTGGAACCTTCTTTCTCCAAGGGGACACTCTGTCTTTTTCCATCAGTTACGTGGGGCTTAGCGGAGCTGCGACTGCCGCTCACATTCACGGGGCGGCGAGCACGGCAGAGACCGCTGGTGTTCTCATTGATCTCGCTCCCTTTAGTGTGGGAGCGTTCGCTGAGGCCGGGACCTTCTCTGGATCGCTCACTCTTAACGATGAACAACTCCAGATCGTCTCTTCAGGGAAAGCCTATGTCAATATTCACACGGAGGACAATCCGGCCGGAGAGCTTCGGGGTCAGATCGCGCCAGTTTTCATGCAAGTCTCTTTGAATGGGGCGGCAGCTCGCCCGGAGGCAGTGACGACCCAAGGAGTGGGGCAAGGAACCTTATTTTTACAGGGGGGAACGCTCTCAATCAATGTCCACTATAGTGAATTAAGTGGTAACGCGACAGCAGCGCATATCCACGGGCGGGGTGGAAAGAATGAAACGGCTGGCGTTCTTCTTGATCTCGCTCCGTTTGGTGGCGCTGAATTGGGAAGCTCGGGTCAGTTTGTTGGCTCGGCCGAATTGACGGCTGAGCAGTTAGGGGCCGTGATTGATGGTCAAAGCTACGTGAATATTCATACAGCAGAAAACCCTTCAGGCGAGATTCGAGGACAGATAGAGGGCAAGAGCAAGGTCTTCCCGTTATCTGCGGCCATCAGTGGTCTCTACGAGCTTCCTGATGCCATCTTAGGAACAGGTAGTGGTTTTGGGGGGCTCTATGTTGAGGGGAATGATCTGGTCTTCAGCATTGGATACAGTGGGCTAACGGGTGATGCCACGGCAGCCCATATTCATGGGGCGGCTTCGGTTTTTGAGAATGGCGGCGTTATGATTGATTTATCGCCCTTCAATGGGGGGGGCTTCGGGAGTTCGGGTTCGATTGTTGGACGACTAAAACTGACAGCCGAACAGAAAGCTCTTGTGCTCGATGGTTCTACCTACATCAATATCCACACGGCGGAGAATCCAGGAGGAGAAATTCGCGGTCAGATCGCTCCGATTATCTACAAGGGAAATCTGAGCGGGCTTTCAGCAAGACCTGATCCAATTCAATCGAATGGCGGCGGCATTGGTCTATTGACGCTCGTCGGAAATCTGGCTTCGTTCAATATCGCCTATCAGGGACTTTCAGGGCCGGCAAGTGCAGCTCACCTCCATGGTCCAGCATCGGACGCTGAAACGGCAGGGGTTCTAGTGGATCTAGCTGAATTCAATGGCGGCGGCTTTGATGCGGCTGGTGGTATCCATTCCACTACGGGGAGCCAGCCTCTCTTGGTGCCCTTGATTGTGGGGCGTGCGTCCTATGTGAATGTCCATACTGAAGCAAATCCCAGCGGCGAGGCCCGCGGACAGATTCATCATTGATCCCTCGGGGAGTGTGATCGAACAAAGCGACCTTCGATTTAGTCGAAGGTCGCTTTTGTTTTTCATAGGCTCTTGTGATCGGAAACCTTGAAATGCCATCTGTTTTGGATTCCGCTCTATTGCCGATTCTCGACATGCCACCAAATTGGCATTCGGAGGCAGGTGTGAGCGGAACTATTATTAGCAACGGAGCAGTCGATGTTTTTGCATCAGGTAGCCTTGAGTTGCCCGTTCATTCTAGTGGACGACCGGAAAGCGACTGCAGTTTCAATCCCGATTCGCCAATTTGGCACTTCTGTCTCATTCCTCCGGAAGCAGGGCATTATTACGGAGAGGAAAGATTCAAGGCGAACTACAGAAAGAAGCGGGAGAAAAAGCGAGATGGGTGTTAGGTCTGGTTTTTCCGTTGACCTGAAATCTAATTGAAATTTTAATAAGGTATGACCAACAACTTCCGATCGAAAGGTGTCGTTTCGAATCGCTGCCTCCAGCGCTTTTTCTCCATTCTAGGATTTGCGAGTCTTCTGGGGGGGGCGCTTAATGCGCAAACCGTCATTCCTGCAAGTTCCGCTGCTCCAGAAAGCTTGATTGATCAATCTTCTCAGGGATTTCTGGTTCGCATGAACCAGTTGCCCGACGGGGTACAACGCAATCCTCGACATAGCATTGCCGTTGTCGAACAGCAGTTGGCTGGAGACTTGATTGACCCAGAGACAGGTGATGCTTATCTCAATGAAATCGACGAGGCTGACTCGACCTACGAACGAACCGATGACGGTGGCTTTATTGTAGAGGGTCCAATCAATTTTAATCAGGATTCGGATCCTGCATTTGGTGATATTGGTGAGGCCGGAAATTTTATACCGGATGATAAGTATCCCGGTATTCCCGGATTCGGCAATGGCGGAGGTCTTGATGATTTTGTCATGTCGGCTGAGGGCTTTCTTCAGCTCACTGCTGGAAGCTACCGGTTCGGCGTGAATTCTGACGATGGATTCCAGGTCATATTCGGCGTGGGAACAAATCCTAGAGATGCTTTCGCCCAGATTCCAAATGGGGCTGTGTTTGAAGGGGGCCGAGGGGCGGCTGATTCTGAGTTTGATATCATCATTGAATCCGATGGACTGTATCCGGTTCGAATACTTCAATGGGAAGGCAATGGTGGAGCCAGTGTCGAATTCTATTCTGTCGAATCCTCTGAGACCGGCGGTGTCCGTGCTCTTGTGAACGATGCAGATGATGCCAGCGCCATTAAGTCTTTTTGGAAAGCCAGTGGTGCGACTCCCAGTGTGTCGAGTGTCGTGCCTCGTCCCGGTGCTTCTGGAGTCTTTCCTCGTCCAACGATCAGTGCCAGCCTATCGGATGGAGATGCGAGTATTGAGGTTTCAAGTGTTAAGCTCACGTTCGATGGTGCTCCCGTGGAGGCAACCGTTAGTCGCAGTGGTTCGAATGTTTCTGCAAGCTTCGAAACGAGTGATTTTCTCGAGGCTGGCTCTGAGCACTCGGCTTCATTGAGCTTTGCTGACTCGAGTGGTATTGAGCGAAGTCATTCGTGGACGTTCTCGGTTGGAGGGTTCGTGACAGTTCCCGCCTCTTATGCTTTTCCAATTGATTCTAAAGACGCAAGCGCTCCTGGCTTCCTGGGCACGATTCATCAGGCGCGTCAAGATGCCGGACTCGTGCCTTCCGTGGAACGAGCAGATTCCCATGTACGCGGGACGCTAGTTGATCCTTTTACCAGCGTTCCCTTTGATAATCAGGTTTCTCGATCCAATTTCACCCTTGAAGGCGTGGTTAATTTTGAGGAAGAGGCCCGAGATTCGGGCGTTTTTGACTCGACTAACGGGAAGCAGGATAGTGGATTTCCTGGTATTCCTGGGAGTGGTGACCATGACGACCAGTTTTCTGTCGAACTTGTTGGATACATGGAATTGTCGGCGGGAATTCATGTGTTTGGGGTGAATAGCCAAGATGGCTTCAGCTTGCGAGTTGGGCCGGATGCCCGCAGCCTTTTCGGGTCGCAGACTTTGGGAGAGTTCAACGGTGTGAGGGCAGAGTCGGCTGAGAATCTAATGGTTTTTCTGGTTGAAGAACCGGGGCTTTATTCCTTCCGATTGCTTCAGTTTGAGAGTGGCGACGACACCATTGATAATGGCACCTTGAGTACAGAGGGATCTGCTCTGGAGTTTTACTCTATTGACGCAGACGCCTTTGCCGCCAATCCGGATACCGCGCCAAGGGTTCTCATCAATGATCCTACGACGGCTGATTCAATCAAGGTTTGGCAAGCGGTCTCGGTCGACGGACCAGCCTATGTTAGCTCGGCATTTCCTGCTCCTGGCTCAGCGTCAGTGCCAGTGAATACCGGTATCAACATCGTGATTCAAAATCTGGGAGCGGATGATGAGGTGAGTCTCAAGGTTAACGGCGAAACCGTCAGTGTGAGGCCGCGGCGGCGAAGCACTGGGACGGAAGTGAACTACACACCTCAGGATATCTTTGGCAAGGGCGAGACTATTGCGATCGAGCTAAGCTACGGAGACACAACGGATCGTTGGGACTTTGCTACCTCGACAGGTAACCTGGCGATCATGATCGTGAATGGTGATGAAGCATCGGAGTCTGACTTTGCCATGCGTTTACGATTGCAGGATGTCTTTGGCTTTGATGTGTTACTGGTTGATGACACGACAGTAGAGAATGGTGCATTCTCAGCAGAAGAGGCTGATGGCCTAGATCCTGCCTTGATTTTCGTTTCTTCCACGACGCTTTCGGGTAGGGTCGTGGCTCAGCCCTGGCATGAACTAAGTGCGCCGATCGTCAATGTCGAACAGGCCGCTGCTGATGACTTTCAGCTCGTGACTGGCAATGGACAAGCCAACAACATCGAAGGAAAGGTAGAGATCGTGAACGCTGACCACCCTCTCGCAGCGGGCTTTGCCACAGGAGAACTAGCCTATATGGAGGGGCAGATTAGAACGGGCGTTCATTGGGGGGCGCCGGTTGAAGATTCAACGATTGTGGCCCACGCTCCTGGGAATCCCGGACAAGTGTTGATCTATGGCATCGAAGAAGGGGCTGAGCTTCTCGACTTCACATTGGCCCCAGCAAGACGCGTGCAGTTCGGGATCACCGGAGATAACAACTTCACCTCATTCAATGACGCGGGCACGAAGCTCTTCGACGCAGCGATCTCTTGGGCCTTGGGAATCGACCCTCCAGTGGTCGAGGCTCCTCCAGTCATTGATGATACGCCGGCACGTCTAAATCACCCTGTGCTGAGCGGTGGACAGGTGACGATTTCCTGGGAAGGGAATGGCGTGCTTCAAACAAGCAACAACATCACAGGAGACTGGACAGACTCGGCCAACCAGTCGAATCCACAAACGATCGATGCCTCGGGAACTGTCTTCTTTAGAGTTCTGAATTAGTGTTGCGCGGGTATTCTCCCTGAATTCAAAACAGGGCGAGCTTCTTTCTGATGAGGCGGTCTAAAGTAGGTTCGCCTCCTCAAAGGGAGCTCGCCCTAAAAGTTACAGTTATTCTGGCGCCTCAGTTTTTCCCCTCTCCTTGGCCTCGAGGAGGCGAATAACCAGGGCTGTCCAGCCTGTTTGATGACTCGCTCCTAGTCCGCGGGCATTGTCACCGTCAAAATACTCGTGAAAGAGGAGCAGGTCACTCCAGTCGCCCGATTTCGTGTATTTCTGAAGCGGTCCGTGGCAGGGGCGATATCCACTCTGATTAAATCGAAAGATATCGATCAATCGGTTTTGGATGGCAACGGCAATCTCGCCGCAATTCATTTCGGTCCCCTTGAGTGCCGGAAACTCGTTCGTCAATGATTCGCCATAGAAGTGGTGATAACGCTCCAAGGCTTCGAGGAGTAGATAGTTCACAGGAAACCAGATAGGGCCCCGCCAATTGGAATTGCCGCCGAAAAGGTGGGTGTTCGATTCACCAGGGGTGTAGCGCACTTCTAAGGTTTCGCCAGCAAGGGAGAGTTGTGAGGGATTCGTCTCATGGAATTTTGATAGCGATCGGATTCCAAAACTCGATAGGAACTCATCTTCCGAACAGACATAATTCAGAGTTTTCTTGAGCCGTTCGGGGGTTGTGAGCATGAGCAATATCCGCTCATTATCGCCTTGTCCCTGGCGTATGAGGTGAGACGAAAGCTCAGGTTGGTGTTTTACGAACCATTGAAACCTTTTGTAGAATCCAGGAAGTTTCTTGATCTGTTTCATTTCAACGACTTCAACAGCAATCAAGGGAAGGAGCCCTACCAGAGAACGGGTCTTAACCTTGATGGTTTCTCCATTGGTCTGTTTGATACAGTCATAGTAGAAACTGTCCTCCTCATCCCAAAGTCCATTACCATTTAAGTGGTTAAAAGCCTCAGAGATTTGAACGAAATGCTCTAAAAACTTAGAGGCCATGTCGCCATAGGCGCTGTTGACTTGTTCATCATCGTTTGCAAGTTCCAGAGCGATGCTAAGCATGGTGAGGCAATAGAAGGCCATCCAGGCGGTACCGTCGGCTTGGATTAGTGTGCCGCCTCCCGGAAATGGCTTTGATCGGTCGAAAGGGCCGATGTTGTCGAGTCCAAGAAAGCCTCCCCCAAAGAGATTGTTCCCGTTTTCGTCCTTTCGATTGACCCACCAGGTGAAATTCAGCAAGAGTTTCTGGAAGGCACTTTCCAAGAAACGACGATCACGCTTTCCTGCTTGTCCCGTGATTTTGTAGATTCTCCATACGGCCCAGGCATGGACTGGTGGGTTCACATCGTCAAAGGCAAATTCATAGGCGGGAAGCTGTCCGTTAGGATGGAGATACCACTCTCGGAGAAATAAGCTCATCTGCGACTTCGCGAATTCAGGATCAATCTGTGCGAAAGGAATCATATGAAACGCAGAATCCCACGCGGCGAACCACGGATACTCCCACTTGTCCGGCATCGAAAGAATGTCGCGAGCATAGAAGTGACGCCACTGCTTGTTTCTGCCTTGCCTGCGCTCATCGGGCGGTGGAGGACCGGCCGGGTCTCCATCCTGCCAGTGTTGGACCACATAATGGTAGAATTGTTTTGTCCAGAGGAGACCGGCATAGCCCTGACGTACGATTCTCTGTTCGTCGGTAGAAAGCGTGGGGTTTTGGCGAGCTTGGAAAAACTCGTTTGTCTCTGAGATCCGGGCTTCGAATGTTTGATCAAAGTTCCTCCCGAAGGGAGTTGCCGTCGTTTCGCTCTCAATTGTTAGTCGAAATCGATATTCCTTGGTCGCTTTAGCTTCAATCTCGATCTTGTAATGGGGGCTCGCTTTCGTTCCCGATGGATTTTCAGCAAGGGCTTGGTTGGATGCTTCGATTATGTGTGTGTGAAAGGCATCCTTGGTGAAGGCATCGTTGACTGGAGCATTGAAGAGTCGATGTTCGTTCGTTTCGTTTTGGGTGATGAGAGTTTCGAATGGAGCTTCATCGCAGACGAGGTGAAAGGTGCCCAGGCTTGGATGAGCCGCTTTGATTGTCTGCGAAGACACGCGCGATAGAGAAGGGCGAACGGAACATCCTTCATGATTACAATCCCACGTCCATGTGTTTCGAAACCAGAGGGTAGGGAGAAAGTGTAGGACAGCAGGACGGTCGGCGTGATTCGTTATTCGAACACGGATCAGAATATCGTTGGGACTGTTTTTCGCATATTCGCATTGCACGTCAAAATATCGGTCTTCGTCGAAGACGCCGCTGTCCTCCAACTCGAACTCACGCTCCGTGCGATTGCGTCGTTGGTTCTCGGCGAGAAGGGATTCATAGGGAAACTCGGCCTGTGGGTATTTGTAGAGCGCCTTAAGATAGCTGTGAGTCGGGGAAGAATCGAGATAGTAGTAGAGTTCTTTGACATCTTCTCCATGATTTCCCTCATTCCCATTGAGGCCGTAGAGTCGTTCTTTTAAAATCGGATCTTTTCCGTTCCAAAGAGCAAGCGCAAAACAAAGACGCGCTTGCCGATCTGTGATTCCGAGAAGACCATCTTCACCCCACCGATAAGCGCGTGAGCGTGCATGATCATGGGGGAAGTAATCCCAGCAGGTGCCATAGGGCGAGTAGTCTTCTCTAACAGTGCCCCATTGGCGCTCGGAAAGGTAGGGCCCCCATCGTTTCCAATTCTGAGAACGCTGATGTGCTTCGGTGAGTCGTTTTTCTTCGGCGTTGGGCATCTATTTTTAAAGTCGACTGGTTAAGAGTTGCTTACTCTGCTGTCACGACTCCGCCGGTCGGAAAATCGAAGTAGGTATCGGGAAACGGTTCATCACGGAGTCTGAAGTGCCACCATTCTTTGGCATAGTTCACGAAACCATGCTGTTCCATTAGCGTCTTGAGTAAGAGGCGGTTGCTCCGTTGCTGCGGAGTTGGCTCTGGCGCCATGGTCCAGGAGCTTTTTCCAAAGAAATCAAAGATCGTTCCCATATCGAGTTCTTTCGGAGTCTCTCTCGGGCCAGAAGCTCGGCTTGCGAGGGTTAGGTCGACGGAGCTCCCACGCGAGTGTCCAGAACGTTTGGCAATGTACCCCTTGGAGAAGAGGTTGCGTTTATCGATGTGAGGATAGTGTTGGGACTTGCGCTTCTGTGACTCGTGATTCTCTGCCCATCTCACGAAATGATTGACAGCCGATTGCGGACGGTAGGCATCGAATATTTTGAGGCTCAGACCGAAAGGACGTAGCCGTGCTTGGACTTTTTTGAGCTGGGTTGCTGCTGACCTGCTCATCCAGCAGCGACGGGCGGTGTATCCTGCAATCGGCTCGCCAACAAAGTTTTCGGATCCATGATATTTGAGGTCCACGATAATGTCAGGAATCGACTGCGAAACATCGACAAATTCAGGAGGGACGCCGATGGGCGTGGGTTCGGGCTTGGTATCGGCCTCTGCCACAAGGAGCTCAATGCTAATACCGAGTGAGATTGCAGCTAAGGCTAAGCGGGGTAGATCGAATGTTGTCCACATAGAATTCGCGATTTACCGGGCTGTTGTGAGTGTCGACTAAGAGGCTGTGCTAGGCGATGATCTCATTGATGACCCGGCCTGAGACGTCTGTCAGACGAAAGTCTCGTCCAGCATGCCGATACGTGAGTGTTTCGTGCTCGATTCCAAGGAGGTAGAGGATCGTGGCATGGAGGTCGTGGACATGGACTTTGTCATTAGCCGCATAGTAGCCGTATTCGTCTGTTTCGCCGTAGCTTACTCCTGGTTTTGTCCCTCCACCGGCAAACCACCAAGTGAAGGCATGAGGATTGTGATCACGCCCGTCCTTGCCTTGAGCGGTTGGCGTGCGTCCGAATTCGCCTCCCCAGATTACAAGGGTCTCATCGAGCAGTCCGCGGGCTTCTAGGTCTTTGAGGAGTCCACAGATCGGTTGATCCACCTCGTGGGCTAGTTTGAAATGCTGTTCCTTGAGATTAGAATGTTGATCCCAGTATCCGTGGCTGCACTGAACAAATCGAACCCCGGATTCGGCGAGTCGCCTGGCAAGGAGGCATTGCCGACCGAAATTGTCCGTCTTGTCGTTCCCGATCCCATAGAGATCCTTGGTGGCCTTCGATTCCGTGCTGAGGTTCATGAGATCCGGAGCAGCGGACTGCATTCGAAAGGCCAGATCGAACGAGTCGGTTCTGGCTTTGAGGGCTTGGGATGGGCCGCGACGCGCTTGTTGGAGCTCATTCTGTTTGCGGAGAAAGGCAAGCTGTTCCTTTTGAACCGTTCCAGTGATATCTGGATTCGTCAAATTTGCGATCGTGATTCCTTTCACGGACTGTCCACGCTTGCCAAGTCTAGTGGCTTGATGAATCGGGGGGAGAAAGGCCGAACCGAAATTCTGCACCCCACCGTGGCCAAGCGTGGGATTAATGGTAATAAAACTCGGGAGGTCGGGGTTTTCGGAGCCGAGGCCGTAGCTGATCCAAGCGCCCATACTCGGCCGGACGAAGGTGTCGGAGCCTGTGTGCATCTTTAAAAGCGCCCCTCCATGGGCTTCATTCGAGCCGTGGAGTGATTTAATGAACGACAACTTATCGGCTTGGCTAGCCACTTTAGGGAAAAGGGCACTCACCCATGCGCCGCTTTGTCCATGCTTGCTAAAGGCCCAGGGACTCTTGAGGAGATTCCCAGTCTTAGCGAACTGCACTCTCGGTTTCGCAAAGGGAAGGGCCTGCCCGTTTTCCCTGTGCAGGCGTGGTTTGTAGTCAAAGGTGTCGAGATGTGAAGGTCCCCCGTGCATAAAAAGGAAAATGACTCGTTTCGCTTTGGCAGGTATCGTTGGGGGGCGTGCCGCAAGCGGAGAAGGTTTTCCTGCCAACACCTTGGACCCCGATCCAGAAAGGAGCATCGCGCCGAGTCCGGACATCTGGATCGCTTGCCGTCTCGTGTATTTAGTCGACATAGATGAATTCATTAGCAGCGATGAGGCTTTGAATGAGGATGCCTAATGGGCTTCGTTCCGATGGCGCTTCGGTTTGTGACTCAAGCGTGTCGAAAAACTCGGAGGCCTGTCTCGATTCGGTGGGTGTTGGACGACGAAAGAACAGATGCTGATAGAGTGTTTCAACTGGGGCTGCCGCCAGAGGGAACTGACTCGATCCAATAGTTTTCGCCAGCGCCTCAGCAGAATCTCCAACAAGTGGGGCGTTGAGCATGAAGAGCGCCTGATGCGGCACGGTTGTCGTGGTTCGCTGACTAAGGTGAGCCCCAGAATCAGAGTAGTCGAAGGTATTGAACATCTCGTAGCCTCGGCCCCGAATCACGGGCAAATAGAGAGCCCGGCGAGTCGATGCGAATTCAGCACCGCTGCCTCGATAGTAGGTTTCATTTCGGTCAGCCTTCTCGACAACCCCTCCGATCATAGGGTTCAGCCGATCGCTTACGAAGAGGATGGCATCGCGGATACTTTCTGCTGAGAGACGCCTTTGATTCTGGCGCCAGTAGAATCGGTTATCGGGGTCGATGTCTGCTGATCGTTGATGATGCCGGCTAGATTGCTGGTAAGTCGCCGACGTTACAATCAAACGATGGATGTGCTTCAGAGACCAGCGGCTCTCCAATAGCTCACTCGCTAGCCAGTCGAGGAGTTGAGGGTGGGATGGCTTCTCGCCTCGCAGCCCAAAGTTTGATGGCGTTGCGACCAGTCCGATGCCGAAGTAACCTTGCCAAATTCGATTCACGATGACCCGAGCAGTAAGAGGATGATCGCTAGCTGTTAACCATCTTCCCAATTCAAGCCGGCCACTGCCAGTTCGAGGAGTTTCTGCTGACGCCATTCTTTCCGAGATTTGTTTCGGGAATCCCCTTGCTGTTTTCGTTTTTGCGAGGTTCAGATGGTTGCCTCGTATATGAACTCGGAGGTCGGTGGCGTCACCGTCGATCACAGCCATTGCCCGCTGATATCGAGGGCCTCGTTTGGTGAGTTCCTTGAGCTGGCTCTTTGTTCGTTTGAGCTCCTTCGTTTTATCTTCAGACCTGTCGCTCGCTTCCAACGTCTTGATCTGAGCTGCTAGATCCTCTAGCTCTCGTTGATGTTCCGCTTTGATCTTCTCGTTTTCCGGATCAGGAAGAATGGTTTCAGTCCAATAGGAGACGTGATCGGTATTGGCCATTGTTTTGGTTGACCGAAATATCCCGGCCAAGGCGTAGTAATCTTTGGTGCTGATCGGGTCAAACTTGTGGTCATGGCAGCGGGCGCAGGCAATCGTCAGTCCCATTGTCGTCTTGGATACGATATCAATCTGTTCATCGACGATATCAATAAGGAGTTTGTCTTTGTCTTGTTCCGCCAACATCTTGGGGCCGAGCGTGAGAAAGCCAGTCGCCGTGATTCGGTCTCGTTGTATGGACAAAGAGGGGGAAGGCGCTAGAAGGTCGCCTGCGATTTGTTCCATGAGAAACTGATCGTAGGCTTTGTCTTGGTTGAGCGATCGTACGACATAGTCTCGATATCGCCACGCCCGCAGATAATTGTAATTCTCATCGAATCCGTTGGTGTCGGCGTATCGTGCCAGATCTAACCACTTGCGCCCCCAGAACTCCCCGAATTGTGGACGGGCAAAGAGTTCGTCGACTAACACAACAAAGTTTAGGGCTGATTCGCTTCCACGTTCGAAATCGGTGGCTCTCGGGGGCAAGCCCGTGATATCGAAATGAAGCCGCCGCATTAAGGTGTGAGTGGCTGCCGGAACACTTGGTTCCAGCCCCTGAGTTTCGAGCTGATGCAAAATAAAGTGATCGATTGGGTTTCTGACCCAATCCTTTTTTTGTATGGAGGGCAATTTCGGGCGCTGAATCGATTCCAATGACCAGAGAGCGTCCTTATCGAGCTTATCGCCCGCACTTTGGTTGCCTTCTCGATCGAACGAGGAGGGGACGGGGGCGCCTTGATCCAACCAAGCGGCAAAGGCCTGAATCATCGACTGACTTAACTTGCCCTTGGGAGGCATTTCAATTTGATTCTGATTGAGTGCCTTAAGCAAGAGACTAGACGACGGGGCATCGAGTTTGATAGCCGGGCCGGAATCACCCCCGTTGAGCATTCCTTCCCGTGAATCAAGCCGAAGGCCTCCCTTGAGTCGCTTTGAGCTAGCGCTGTGGCACTCGTAGCAATGCTCAATAAGCGCTGGTCGAATCTGACGCTCGAACAACTCTGTGTTCAGTGATTCCGCGAGGGCGAGTCTGCTCGTAAGATTGAGAGCAAGGAGGAGAACAAGGGAGGGGATCCCCCTCAGCGCTCCCCCTGGAAAATGATTGGGCAATAGAGCACGTTTCACTCTCTCAAGCGAAGCCGGGCCCTGTCGAGTGTGCCGATTCAGAATCGCATCTGAGGTCTCTTGCTCTTGATTCACTACATTCCTGTCGGTGACGGAACTGGCGCTCATAGACGAGAGGCAGCCAACCGCGCTCAAGGCCGGGAAGGAAAGGGAGCAATTTCTTTGTTGGAGACCGACGGAGCCCAAATCTTTATGTTGTCTATCATGCCGGTATCATCGAAGGAACCAAAGCCAATATGACCTTCCCCAAGGGTATCGTCGCTCGCTACCATGATTGGCGTTGTCATATCATCAAAATATACCCTGATGAGATCCCCCTTTCTCACTAGTCTGACATGATGCCAAACTTCCGTTCCCCACTGGACTCCTTGGGTCGTTCGTTTTGTAATCTTGATTCTGGGGGCATCATTAACGATGAAAATATTGTGTGCATGATCGTCTGTTGCGGTGGCCATGTGCACATAGTAAAAATGGGAGGGATCCTTATACCCGAAAAAGAGGCACATGTCGCGATGACCGTATTCCTTGCCGGTCTGGAGTAAGTCGACGTCTAAGACAAAATCTCCAACCACAGTCGACTTGATGTAGGCCATGTTGAATGGTGAGCGGTGAGGTGGCTTGTATTGGCTCTTTCCAAAGAGTTCGAGTGTTTTGGAGCTTGCACTGCCCCTGTGCATGCTTCTTGTTCGCCAGGCGATTTCGTCAGTTTTGGTAAACTGCGTTTCAGGATGCGGACCTTCAAAGTTCTGGGAATAGACCAAGCGGTAGCTGTTCGGCAGCTCGGGTGCTTCTGCTTGACCAAGGGTTTTAGAGGCCAAAGGGAACAACGCGTAACAGCTTATTGTGAGGCGGATCGCTCGGGAAAAGATTGATTTCATCATGCTCAATTTCTCGTCGTGACGGAATTCTGAACCATGCGCCTAATGAGTTGTTTGGTATCTCTCGTAGCGCTCTGCCACGCCTGCTTCCGTGGTGTTTCCTTGGTGCATAAAGAAGCGATAATTCCAGCTTACACTCGCCCCTTCTGTGACCTCAAAATCTCCGACGCCTTTCTTCTTTCGCTCAAAATTGTGGACGCCAAAGGGATTGGCAGCGAAGAGTCCGTAATTGCGCACGTGCCACCAAGTGGGATGGCGAGGATTCGTGGGGTGGTCGAAGATGGCAACGCCGACTGTCTGGTTTTGAATGGGACCATAGTAATCAACCCATTTGGCACGTTTGCCCCAGGTCTTATCATCGGTGACGCCTTCACTATTAATAATGTGCCCTTCACCGACCTCGCCCTTGAGTCGGAGCGTGGGAGCGAGCCGAATGGCCATGGATCCTTCTTTTGTATCACCGAGCACCAAATCTCCATGAGAGGCGTGAATGGTGATTTTGAAATCCAAGACCCGTTCGGTGTTAGGACGATTGTGAATGGTGATTTCTCTCGTATCCGTTCCAACGATCGTGCCGTCCTTTGCGACGAGCTGATTGACGGAGACAATCTTACCTTCGGTGGGGCCTGAGCTTATCTCTTTGAAATAGACGTGTTGGGTTGCTCCCGCTTTATCAGATTCAGACCAGAAGTCGTGACCATTGATTTCTCCGTGAGAATACCAGAGTGAACGATGGTGAGGGTGATCTTTCGCTTCCCCCGCCTTAAAACCCATAGGCCAGTTTCGAGTAACGGGACGTTCGTTGGGGCCGATTACCGGGTAGAGAAAGGGTCGCGAGACGTCTTCGTAGATATAATTCGAAAAGAACTTCCCATTGATCTCGATCCGAAGTTTGCCCTTATCCGGGGATATTCGAACGCCGTTCCATTCCGACGCTGCTGTGGTAGGCACAACACTAAGCAAGGTGCAGGCTGCCAGGGAGAAAAGGAGAGAGGGAACTGATCGATGGAACATGAGAAAACGCTAGAAGCTCGCTGCTCAGATGGCAAACAAAAAGCCCGAAACACCGGCGGCGTTTCGGGCTTTCAAATTGAAGAACTAAGCCGGATTAACGGCTGTTGTCGTCAAGCCACTGAGTGTCGTAATGCCGTGGTTCTTTCGCTTGCTGTGGGGAGAAGGATTCCACGTGCCAATCGGCGAGCAAGACATTGCCTCGACCGCGGTTTCGATAATCGGCTTCATTCGCTGCTTTTTGCCCGCGTGGAATTCGGTGTCTTGCCCCGAGCCAGTTGCCGGGTGTAAAGCGCCCGTCATCGATCACTGGAATTCCATTTTTTGGGTCTCCATTTTCGTCAACAATCACCATTTTCTGTGATGGCAGTTTGATTGCCGTTTGCTTGAATGGAAGATTGGCTGGGGGATCCAAAATTGAACCAGGGCCATGATTCTTCCCGCCTTCTAGGTGGCTCACCATTGAGTAGGAGTAGATATTGGCGTCAACTGGTCTCGCTCTGCGTCTTGCGTTCCAGTCCTTGTCTGAGCCGCAGCGAAAGAGATTGGTGGTAAAGCTCCCGATATACGGTCCAATGGCGCTGTTTTGAGGGTTATTGATATACTCTTTGCTCATACCGTTCGCAGCCGGTCGATTGAGATTCCAAAAAATCCAATCTTCTCGCTGCGGATTGTAGGCTCCTCGGGAGGCGACGCCAGGAAAGGTGTCGACGTTATCATCAAGGTACATTGCAAAAGCAATGCCGATTTGCTTGAGATTGCTGAGGCAAGCCGTTTCGTGTGCTTTAGCTTTGGCCTTAGACAATGCTGGGAGAAGCATGCCTGCCAAGATGGCGATGATTGCAATCACCACGAGTAGCTCAATCAGGGTGAATCCAAGGATTCGATCCTTCGATCTCGAGTGAGATTTGTCAGACGACATTATAAGTTCTTTCATGGCTAAGCGTGAAGTGTAGTTGCATCGTGTGGGGGAGTCAATGCGGTAGCGTCCCTTAGGAGTTGGTAGGACCTCGCCTGGTGCTAGATCGAAATTCAGCGGCAGAGGGAAAGGCCTTTCTTCGATTCTACGTCTGAGAAAAGATTTGTATCCGTGCCGTTCAGTAGGGATAACCAGGGGCGAAAAAAGATTGATGGAAACAGAGATTGTCATTTGGTTTCAGAAAAACGCGTCCTGGCTTTATTTGCCGATGCGGGTCGCGAGTGAGCTCGGTCCTTCGACAAGCTTCGGTATCCTGCTCGCTGGCCTTTACTGGTGTTGGGACTATCGGGTGATGAGCCGCGTTTGGATGATCAATATTTCGGCAATGTGGTTTACGAGTGTGCTGAAACTGGCCTGTCACACGCCGCGCCCCTACTGGGTAGAGGCAGATGTGCAGGGACTGACCCGTGCTTCCGGCTTTGGAATGCCGTCTGGGCATGCGCTCGTAGCGACTGCTGTATGGAGTTATTTGGCCCGTGAATTGAGCCGGCACCGAGTGACCTCGATGTGTGCTCTGATTGTCGGTTTGGTTGGTTTCTCTAGACTTTATCTAGGGGTCCACTCGTTGGCGCAAGTACTGGTGGGCATCGGTTTAGGCCTTTCGCTAATGTTTGTCTTTCCTCACGTCGACAAGCGTCTGACGTCCGCGGCGTCTCAGTGGACTTTAAAGAAACAATTGCTGTGCCTCTTGGCTTGCTCCACGCTCGTGTGCGCGCTGGCGGTGCTTGTACGCTCATCCTTGCATAGTTTTGAACTGCCAGCTGCTTGGACGGACATGGCTCTTGCTAAACGACCACAGGATGGAGCGATTAATCCGAAGAGTGTTCATTCAGCAGTATTGAGTGCTTCGATGGGGCTTGGCTTCCTCGGTGGCTACCTGATCCTCGTGAATCGAAAACTGAATCGAGGCGCAGTGTCCTGGCGGAATCGGGGCTTTCGTGCGCTGATCGGTGTCGGTGTCGCTGGGCCTTACCTGTTGGTGACCCGGGGCCTTCTTCGCGGCGATTCCATGGCGGAGTTGTCTTTCATGGCCTCGCTAGGGGTGGATTCAGTTTACGGTCTAACGACCGGTGGCTTGATCTCGCTCATTGTTCCGCTGATTTTTAATCGCTTTCGTGTGTAGGTCGTCCACTGAGGATTGCGTTACCAAGCGTTCCAACGAGAGTATTCCCCCTTGCTCTTCAGAGACCAGTTTCAGTAGGAGCGACGGAAAAGTTCTGGGCGGAGTTCTTGGCAACGAGCAATCGGCGTTGCTCATCGATGGTCTATGGCCCATTGACGTGAATATCATGACAGATCAACGAGCCTGACGGATCGGTAGGATGGCATGACGGCCGAGCGCCCTCCACTCGCTCCACCCCAAGGTCGTGCGCCATGGAAATTAGAATCCGTACCACCTCTGAGTTGTGACGAGTAGCGAAACGTATCGACTCGGCGTTCTCCAAATACAGTTGAGACACCAATTTCGACGACACGTGAATCTGCCTCGAATGCCTCCGCAATGAGGGGGGGGGCATTGGAAATCCGAGTGAATGGATGCCGAGGAACCAGGATTGCGAGAGCTGGAGGACAATGACCTTTTCTCTTAACCCGACGAATCTGATTGGTCTTGAGAGGGATCCGATATTCTCAAGGGCAACACTTGTGTTGCGCCCGCATCATCAAGACCAAGATGGATTCTCACTTTCGTCCGAATTGCTATCACTAGCTCCCGGTGAGTGATGAGATCGGCAAAGCGAAAACGAGGCAGCCCACTCTGTTGTTGCCCAAGGAATTCTCCGGGGCCTCGGTGTTTAAGGTCGTTTTCAGCAATAGCAAAGCCGTCGCTGTTTGATTCGAGAATTTGAAGGCGTTCCCAGGCCTCGTCTTTTGCTCGATCCGTGACCAAGATACAATGGGAATTGGCTTCACCTCGTCCGATCCGTCCCCGCATTTGATGCAGCTGAGCGAGCCCAAAGCGTTCCGCGTTTTCGATCAGCATGATGCTTGCGTTGGGCACATCAACGCCAACTTCAATGACTGAGGTAGCGACGAGAATCTGGATCTGATTGTTGCGGAAAGCCTCCATAGTGGTTGCGGTCTCCGCCGGATCAATTTGTCCGTGAAGGCAAGCGACGTTGTGATTTGGGAATCGGCGTTTGATTTGCAGAAACTCCGACTCGATGGATTTAACCTGATCTTCGGATTCGGCAGCGATACGGGGGTAAATCACGAATGCTTGGCGGCCTTGGCAGACTTCTCGATCGATGAAATGCCAGATACGCTCCATACGATCGAAATCTCGGACGTAAGTCGTTACCGTGCCTCGGCCTTTAGGACGTTCATCGAGAATGGAATGTTCCAGGTCCCCATAAACGGTCAAGCCTAGGGATCGGGGGATTGGGGTTGCGGTCATGGTGAGGAGGTGAGGGTACACGCCTTTACGGAGGAGGCGATCTCGCTGAGTCACGCCGAAGCGATGCTGTTCATCAATGATGACGAGCCCGAGCCGCTTTGGTTGATAGCCATTTTCTAGTAGCGCATGCGTTCCGATAGTGATTGTCGGGGGCGTGCTAATCTCGTTGATCTTTTGATTGGCTGTGCAGTAGGCCAAATCCACGCCAAGCGATTTTAGCCAATTTGAAAAGGTCTTGTAGTGCTGTTCTGCGAGAAGCTCTGTTGGCGCCATGAGGGCAACGTCATGCCCGCTTTCCAAAATCATGAGGGCCGTCAGTGCGGCAATAATCGTTTTCCCGGATCCAACGTCACCCTGGAGAAGGCGCCGCATTGGGGAGGAATTATTGAGATCGCTGCGGATTTCCTTCATCACTCGTTCTTGGGCCTTAGTGAGACGAAATGGTAGCTGTGACAAGAGCGGCTGCACGAGGGAGTTGTCATTGTGACATGGCGGTGCCGTTGCTTTCTCGTTAAACCTGAGCCGGCGTTTTTGAAGTTTGAGTTGAAAGGCAATCAGTTCTTCTTCAGCGAAATACAATTTGGCGGCCTGCGGCTCGTCCATGTCATCTGGAAAGTGCAGAGCAAAGAGCGCTGTTTCTCGGGTTAAGTTGGATTGAGAGCTCACTGCAGTCGATTGCCTAGGAACCCGGCCGGCAAACTCGTGGCACACTTTCCACATCAATTGTCGAAGCCAACGTTGCGTGACTCCTTGAGTGAGCGGGTAGATCGGCACAATTCGATGTACATGAATATCCTCCGCCTCGCCACTTTCGAGAATCTCGACTTCGGGTTGATCCATCGTCAGAGATTTGCCTATCGCTGGTTTTCCAAAGGCGAGGATTTCTTGAGCTTCAGAGAATGAGCGAGCCGCGTATGGTTGATTCCACCAGCGGCACGTTAGCTCGCCAGTCTCATCTGCGATCACGACTTCGACCAAGCAACCCCGGCGGTGCCGGAAGCGTTTCGTCGTTATCGATTGAATGA
>CAJXVR010000082.1 GCA_913061285.1 uncultured Verrucomicrobiota bacterium
GTTGGCGGCGTTTTTGGACTAGCTGCCCTTCCCGTAGAACTTCCTGTCTCCACGACCGTCATGCTTCGTTCTATTGCCGACATCGCCCAAAGCGAAGGGCATGATCTCAGCGACATCGAGACACAGCTCGCCTGCCTCGAAGTGTTTGCCCTCGGGGGCAAACCCGCAACCGAATCGGAGAAAGAAAACCGGTATTGGGTGTTGCGCGCAGGAATGGCGAAGGCCGTCAGCGAAGCCGCAACATACCTCGCCAATCGCGGTATCGTTAAAGAAACCGCTCCAGCCATCGTACGGCTGATCGCTGCCATCGCAGCTCGATTCGGAGTGATCGTCTCCGAGCAAATTGCGGCCAAAGCCGTCCCCATTATCGGCGCTGCCAGCGGATCGGCAATCAATCTCATCTTTATCCGGCATTTTCAGCGCATGGCACGAGGCCATTTCACCGTCAAACGCCTTGAAAACAAGTATGGCTCGCTAGCCATCGAAACCCTCTACCGATCCATTCCCGTCCCGGTAAGTCGCAAGGCGATGCAGCGACAAGAAGCCCAGAATATCTAGGCACCCAATACCATGTCAGATATTTCAACAGAACAAATCGCAGTCCTAACCCGACTCCACCCGGCCGATTTAGCAGACCAACTTCAACGCATTGAAGAACCGGAATCGGCGGTGCTCGCGCTCAAGAGTATGCCAGAAGACCTGGCCGCGGCCACCTTGGCAGAACTTGATCCGGAAGTACTTAAGGAATTCTCCCCCTTGCTTTCAGAGGAAGAACTCGCCGGGCTGCTCGAACACCTTCCCCACAGCGACTCGACCGATATCGTCGGCGAACTCCCGGAAGAGCGGCAGCAGGAAGTCTTGGATGAACTCCCAGTCGACGTCGCCTCCCCCCTCCGCACGCTGCTTCAGTATCCTGAGGATTCAGCCGGTGGGATCATGAGTGATCAATACACAATTCTTGATGGCGAAGGAACCATTGGCGATGCGCTCGATCGACTACGGGACCCCCAGATCCAAGACCAATCGATTTCCTACCTATACGTAACCGAAAAGAGCGATCGGCTCGTCGGCGTGGTTTCGTTTCGAGATCTTGTTCTGACCAATAGGCATGTTTCTTTGAGCAAGGTCACCAACCGAGATATCGCCCGCCTACACGTTCTCGACGATCAAGAGGAAATCGCTCGCAAGTTTGAGCACTACCACTATCTCGCACTCCCTGTGGTCGATGCCGAGGAGCAACTAGTAGGCGTCGTCGAGGCAAACGACGCCTTGATCATCGCCCAAGAAGAAGCCACCGAGGATATGCAGCTGATGGTGGGTGTTTCAGGCGAAGAACGGGCCCTGACGCCGTGGCACAAAGCCATCGCCAAACGTCTCCCCTGGCTGTATGTCAACCTCATGACCGCCTTCGCTGCAGCGATGGTCGTTGCCCTATACGAAGAGACGATCGCCAAATGGACAGTGCTTGCTGTCTTTCTTCCAATTATCGCTGGCCAAGGAGGCAACGCAGGGATGCAAACGCTCACCGTGATCATTCGCGACTTGGCCCTTGGCGAATTGAGTTCCGGGGACGGGAAGAAAGCGCTCTTCAAAGAAATTTGCCTTGGTGTGGCCAACGGGCTCGCAATCGGAATTGCCGTCGGCGTTATTGGCTTTCTGTGGAAGGGTAGCATGATTCTTGGCCTCATCGTCGGAACCGCGATGGTCCTCACCCAATTGACCGCAGCCCTCGCCGGGGTCATGATCCCACTCACCTTGAAGACACTAAAGATCGACCCGGCTCTCGCATCGAGTATCTTTCTCACCACCTTCACTGACATTGGGGGATTCTTTTTCTTTCTCTGGCTAGCTACCTATGCCCTTGAAAGGGCTTAGCCGAACGAAAAACGACTCGAAAGACGTACCGACAAGTGACCGCACATGGAGCGCTCCTTGCACCCACCGAGGATCTACCCTATAGTTCACTTGTGAGCGAAACGGTCACTAGCCTTGCCAATAATCTGATTCAATCGTACGTCAAACACGGGGGAATCAATCACGTCGACGGCGTCAACCTGCCCTCGAAATCCGCGATCACGGACATTACTCAGGATTTGCTCAAACTGCTATTCCCTGGATATTTCAACGATCAGCAGATTCATCAATCTGAGCTCATGATCGAAACCAGCAATCTGCTGGCCAGTGTTTGCGGACGCCTACAAGACGAGATCTACAAGAGCCTTGAACACTTCCCCCCCGAAGGACTCAAGCCACAGGAGTTTCGAGGTGAGGCAGCGGAAGCAACCAGCCATATCTTACATCGTCTTCCCGACGTTCGAGAACTGCTCCAGACCGATACCGAGGCAGCATACAATGGAGATCCAGCGGCCCTAAGTCGTGAGGAAGTGATTGTGGCCTATCCGTTCATCGAAACAATCGCCGTTCAACGTCTCTCCCATCTTCTCTACCAACGAAAGATCCCACTCATCCCCCGTATCATGACCGAATGGGCCCATGGAAGGACAGGGATGGACCTCCACCCCGGGGCCACCATCGGCGCTTATTTTTTCATCGATCACGGAACGGGTACCGTTATCGGTGAAACCAGCGAAATTGGAGAACGAGTCAAGATGTATCAAGGCGTCGCCCTCATCGGACGCTCGCTCTCAGGGGGCCAAGCCCTCCGTGGGAAACGTCGTCATCCGACCATCCACGATCGGGTGACCCTTTACGCCAATGCCACCATCATGGGCGATGATACGATCGTCGGGGCAAGAAGCACGGTTGGCGCAAACGTATTTCTAACCCATAGCGTGCCTGCCGATTCATTAGTTGTTGCCGACGACGTGAAGGTCAAGGTTTCTTCAAAACTCAGCAGAAAAGTCTCCAATCGAGACTTTCAAATTTAACAATAACGAAGCGATCGCGTTTCCACAGCCCAAGGAAACAGCGTTTGCCAATGCCCGCCCTTTCTTTTAGCGCATTCGGATAAATGTTGGGTTCGTCCCCAAGAACAAACAAAAGCCCCCTAGATCCTGAAAGATCTAGGGGGCCTGAAACTAAATCAGAACGTTACCCGCAGGCTACTTTTTCCGCTTCTGGAACTCAGAAATAATCTGTTCAGAGATGTTCGATGGACAGGCAGCGTAGTGCGAGAATTCCATCGAAAACTGGCCTCGACCAGACGTCATCGAACGCAGATCACCAATATACCCAAACATTTCACCCAGCGGAGCTTCCGCTTTGATACGCACGCCTGAGTGGGTGCTATCCTGGCTCTTAATCATTCCTCGTCGTCGGCTGAGATCGCCGATAACATCACCAACGTTGTCGTTAGGACAGAACGTATCGATGTGCATCACCGGCTCTAGGAGCTGAGGACCCGCTTTTGGAATCGATTGCCGGTAGGCAGCTCTTGAAGCGATTTCAAACGCAACAGCAGACGAATCAACCGAGTGAGACGCGCCATCGATCAGCGTCACCTTGAAGTCCAAACAAGGGTATTCGGCCAAGACACCTTTCTCCGTGGAAACCTTGAACCCTTTTTCCACAGCCGACCAGAACTCACGAGGAACATTTCCACCCGTGACCTTAGACTCGAACTCGAAGCCAGAACCAGCCTCTAGCGGCTCAATCGTGTACTCAATCTTCGCGAACTGCCCAGAACCACCAGACTGTTTCTTGTGGGTATAAACATCGGAAATCGTCTGCGTTACCGTCTCACGGTAAGCAACCTGCGGTTTACCCACAACAACCTCAACACCGTGAGTTCGTTTGAGGATATCGCACTTGATATCGAGATGGAGCTCACCCATCCCCTTAAGAATGGTTTCACCACTTTCTTGATCCGTCTCAACATGGAATGAAGGATCCTCTTTGACCATCTTGCCAAGCGCGACACCAAGCTTATCAACCGTCGCCTTATCTTTGGGCTCAATCGCCACAGAAATAACCGGATCAGGGAAAACCATCGGCTCAAGCGTGGCTGGACTATTGGGATCACAAAGGGTGTGGCCCGTTTGCACGGTCTTCATTCCCAATAGCGCAACAATATCTCCCGCTTGTGCGGATTCGATCTCTTCACGTGAATCCGCATGCATCTCAATGATGCGCCCCACCCGCTCTTCTTTTCCAGAGAACGTGTTGAGGAGATTCATGCCTTTATTGAGCGTACCAGAATAGATTCGAGTAAAGGTCAAGGCACCATAGCGATCATCCATGATCTTGAACGCCAAGGCACGCAAGGGTTTGCTCGCATCAACGTGGGCAAGCTCGCCTGTTTCATTACCTTGAAGATCGACCTCAGGTTGAGGTGGCACCTCCGTCGGAGACGGAAGATAATCCACAACGCCATCCAACACAGCTTGGACCCCTTTGTTCTTAAAAGCCGAGCCACAGAAAGTTGGAAAGAAAGCGAGACTGATAGTCCCTTTGCGAATACAGCGTTTGATGGTTGCCTCGTCAGGCTGCTCGCCTTCGAGGTACTTAGCCATCACGTCTTCGTCCTGCTCAACGGCAGTTTCGATCATCTCTTCTCGTAGCTGCTCAACCTTGTCCTTCAAGTCGTCAGGAACATCTCCTTCGACAAACTTGGTTGGATCTCCAGAGTCATCCCAAATATAGGACTTACGGGTCAAGAGATCGACGATCCCCTTAAAGTTCTCCTGCTCCCCAATCGGGATCACCATGATCAAAGGCTTGGCGCCAAGGACTTCCTTGATCTGACCAACCACATTGTAGAAATCAGCCCCCACACGATCGAGTTTGTTAACGAAGATAATTCGAGCGACCTTGGAATCATTCGCATAACGCCAGTTCGTCTCAGACTGAGGCTCGACACCTCCAGAACCACAGAAAACCCCCACACCGCCATCAAGCACTTTGAGTGAACGATAAACCTCGATCGTGAAGTCAACGTGCCCAGGTGTATCAATAATGTTGAGCCGGTGATCCTTCCAATAGGTAGTCGTAGCCGCCGATTGGATCGTGATTCCACGTTCCTGCTCTTGCTCCATGAAGTCAGTGGTGGCAGCACCATCATGAACCTCACCCATCTTGTGAATCTTACCGGTGAGCTTGAGAATGCGTTCGGTTGTCGTGGTCTTACCCGCATCAACGTGAGCAAAAATTCCGATATTTCTGTATCGGCCTAGGTCTGTCATTTCTGTTATGTTCTACGTTTTAAGGAGCTCATTGCGCCTTAGATTGCTGTGAAAAAATCCGTTACCTGTAATGGAACGACCCGGCTAACAGCAGGAAGCTGCTGCCTCAAAATCTCGCGGAGTCACGTCCTAAAATACTACGTCACTTTCCCCACCCGCAGGATGGGGAGCCGAGACCATAGAATAATATTCGTTCTAGGCAAGAACAAGATTAGGAAATTTACCAGGTCTCAAGGTAGCACTGACGAGAGGAGTTCGCCTCTCCAAAACCCCGCCTAAGCCCTCCACTACTTGGACAACAGCCACTTGAGCATGCGACCAAACGAGGCATTTTGCCCCTGCGAGAGGATTCCGATACGGAAGATCTTGCCTGCGGCGAGGACAATGAGAAGCGTGAATCCTACCGCAAGGCAAACGCCCAACAACACTTCCCAAAGAGGTAAACCAGGAGGCACCGCCATTCGCAACATCATCAGCATCGGAGTCGCCGGGGGAAAAAGGGACATCCATCGAGCAAATGTTCCCGTCGGGGACTGAATAATCGGCATCCACGTCATCACCGGAACCATCACCATGAGCATCGCCGGAAACATCAGACTCTGTGCATCCTGAATTTCGTTACAAGTGGCCCCAATGGCTAGAAACATGGAACCGAAAATGAGGATCGCAAGAATCAAGAAGACGAAAAACCAGAAAAACAGGTGCGTCGGAATGAGATCAAGAAAGCCATTGTCCCAAGCGATATAGGTCGCCGAGCTAAGATAAAGGATGGAAAGGGTCAAGGAAACGAGCATCGCCCCTAAGAGTTTCCCCATCATCAGCTGAAAGGGCGTCACCGAGGACACGAGAAATTCGACAATTTTTTGCATTTTCTCCTCTAAAACGCCGTTGAGAAGCGCTGGCGCACTCGACATCACCATCATAAAAAGGAGAAACATGGACACCGCAGGAATGGCAAAGGTCGCAATTCGATTTTCTTTCTTTGCTTCTTCAACTTCTCCAGATTCGCTTCGTGAGGCCAATCCAAGACGTTCGAGGCGACTCCATTTCGTAATTCTCTCCACCAGCGTCTGATCCAACCCCTCTTGTTCAAAGCGCACACTCTGCACACGCTCATTAATGACCATCTCCAACCAGGAAGGAAGCATCTGAAAGGTCGGTGTCCGGGTATGATACGCGGTTTTCCCCTCCGCTCCCGAAGAATCCAGCACATTTTCATCTATCAGAACAAAAGCAAAGAGCTCCCCGGATCGCACACGATCTGACAATTGCAATACGTGTTCCTCTCTGCTCGCCCTTGTCGTATCCACCCGTTCAATATTGAACTTTGGCTGAATCTGCTTCCGTTCCTCTCCTTCGGCTGCGGACGAGAAAATCTCATTTTCGTTCCGCATGAGCGCCCGGCTCTCCAGTACACCGACGATTTCGCCCGAGAAATCGACGATGGCCACGGCCCGATCAGAAACATCGACTTTGTCTTTGGTCAATTGAGGGATCGCGATCATCAAGCCCATCATCAAGGGCATGGCGAGCAGCCCGATAATGAACGCCTTACTTCGAACCGCATTCCCGTACTCGGTAAAAGCAATAGTGAGAATCTTATTCATTGATTTCCTTCGGTGAAGCGATTCGAACAAAGATATCGTGAAGCGACGGTTTCGTAATGGCAAACGATTGGACGGACACTGATTCCATCAATTGCTTCATTATGACCTGCGGATCGCCTGAAAAGCGGAGTTCCTGATACTGTCCAAAATCTCGGACACCCATCACGCCCGGCAATCGATTTAAGGTGCCCCTATCCCCTTCGATCGACATCCGGATCGTATCTTCACCATACTGCTGTTGGATTTGACTTAGCGTCCCATCAAGGACCTTCTTTCCACGGTAGATCATGAAGATCGAATCACACATTCGCTCTGCCATCTCCATGTCATGGGTCGAAAAAATGACCGTAGTCCCCTGCTCCTTTAGAGCCACGACGGCTTGCCGAATAACGTCCAGATTTACTGGATCAAGCCCAGAAAAGGGTTCATCGAGGATCACGAGTTTTGGCCTTGAAATAACGGTAGCAATGAACTGCACCTTCTGAGCCATCCCTTTTGAGAGTGCCTCAATTTTCCGAGTCTTCCATTCGATCAAGCCCATTCGCTCAAGCCAAGCCTCGGCCTGTTCCTTAGCGTCTTTCCGTTCCATACATTTGATGGTGGCGTAATAGAGCAGCAGTCGATTGACGGTCATTTTCTTATAAAGGCCTCGTTCTTCAGGCAGATAGCCAATCCGATCATTTGCGGCTCGCGTCCCCGCCTTACCCATGACTTCGATCGTTCCCTTATCCGGATGGATGATGTGGAGAATCATTCGAATGGTCGTCGTTTTCCCCGAACCATTCGGGCCAATAAACCCGTAAACACTCCCTTCTGGCACACTCAAGTCCAGATCGCTGACGGCAGTATGGCTACCAAAAGATTTCGATACGCCACTAATTTCAACGGCATTCACAATCGCGATTCCAAGGATTCGTCACTTATCGTCTGTTTCATATTCGAAAAACTCATTTCGTGTTCGAAATGAATGGCCTACAGCCTACGAGAGACAAAGAAGGACTCAATTACTCTCGCAAAAAGAAATTATAGCGCCAATTGTGGCAAGGCGATGCTCCTTCGACAAATATTTCTTCTCGAATTGGAAATAGAACGCCTGCGCAATTGCTTCCACGATTGGCAACGCCTCCAGGTGACAGAACGCTAAAACACTGCTAGGTTTCTCATAGCGGCCTGGCTCGACTAAATGAACCAAGACAAGTAAACAACGAACGATGCCGAGCAATCAGATCATGATCATTGCGGGCGAGCCGAGCGGTGATAGTCTCGCTGCCGAGCTTGTCGATGAGATTCGACGGCAAGGGCCAGGACGGATATGCCCACGCATTTTCGGTCTTGGTGGCCCAAAGCTGCAGCATGCCGGAGTCGATCTTCTTGTCGACATGACCAAGCATACGGTGTTCGGCCTGATCGAGGCCCTGGCCCGCTATCGCCAATTCAAACGAATCTTCAACCAAGCCCTCAAAGCAGCCGAGGAACGACAGCCTGACCTAATTATTCTCGTCGACTTCGGCGGATTCAATCTTCGCTTTGCCAAAGCTCTCCGAAAACGAATCCGCTCAAATTCTGGCACCTTCCAGAACTGGCAGCCAAAGATCGCCTATTTTATTCCCCCACAAGTCTGGGCTTCGAGAGCGGGGCGGGCCGCTACGATTGCCGAAACGATAGACCTAGTCATAAGTATATTCCCGTTTGAAAAGGACTGGTACCAGGATCGATTCCCTCAACTTCCCGTTCACTACGTCGGAGATCCAATGGCAACGCGATTTCCGTTTTCAAAGACGCCCCGAAGAATGCTTACTGACACCACACCAAAGAAGGTATCACGTTTGGTCCTCTTACCCGGAAGCCGAAAGCAGGAAATCGAGCGACACCTCCCAATCATGCTTGAGGCACTCGAACTAATCCGACGCCACAAGCCCGTTGAAGCGACGATCGTCACACCAACGAATGAGCACACGGCCCCCTTCCGGAACCTCGCCCCTTCCGGAATCCAGTGGCAAGAAGGCAAACTAGAAGCAGCACTCATCGAGGCTGAGCTCGCGCTCGCATCCTCTGGAACGGTAACCAGAGAATGTGCCTACTTACGGGTCCCTACCGTCGTCATCTACAAATTGTCGAAATTGACCTACGAGATAGCAAAGCGAATTGTGAAAGTACGCTTCATCGCAATGCCCAATATTCTGGCCGACAAGATGATCTTTCCTGAACTCATTCAGGATGCCGCAAATCCTCTGGCGATTGCTCAGGAAGCATTGCAGTTGTTTGACCCAGCGGGCAGGCAGGAACTCATGGAAGATCTTGAACGGGTCGTCTTGTCCCTCGGCCCTCCCGGAGCCACGAAGCGAGCCGCCAAATCAATCGTCAATCTGCTCCAAACAGATCGCTAACAGACCAAGCTCAGACGAGCCTACTCTTTCGATCGCTACAAACACCGATTCAACCGGGCTGTAACCCTTCTCGGTTCAAAGCGGATAGGGTTCTCTCTCCCCAAAAGAAACTCGCAATAAACCACTAGACAAAACGACACTTGTCGTTTTAATTGAACACATGTCGACGACACTTGTCGTATATACCAGAACCGATCAATTCTATGCCGTCTGAACAGCCACCACGACTCACACCGACTGAGCTTGAAATCATGCAGATTATCTGGGATCTCAGCGAAGCGACCATCAACGAGGTCACACAACGAATCAATCAAGAGCGAACGACCCCACTTCGTCGAACGACCATCCAAGTGCAAATGAGCCGGCTCGAAACCAAAGGATGGCTCCAGCATCGTGAGGATGGACGCACCTTCTACTTTTCAACCCCCTATCCCCGAGAACAAACACTCGGAGATATGGCGTCCGACATCCAAGACCGAGCCTTTGGCGGATCCTGCACGGAACTCGTCAAATGCCTCATCGATCAACGCAAGATCACGCCCGAGGAAATGGCAAGTCTCCGAAAGCTCATTCAAGAGATCGAATAAACCAAGGATAGCCATGGATTTACTGAGTCTACTCCAATCTCCCACGCTTGCAGAAGCAGTCGTGAATGCCAGCCTGCACTCAATACTTTTCTCGATCCTCGTCGCAGGCGCCTATTCCCTAATGAAAAGCACCTCCCCTTACGTTGCAAGTGGCAGCCTCTTCACCGTGCTTGTCCTGTTGGTCGCACTGCCGTTTGTTCAACTGATTCCAAACGCACAGATTGGATCTTGGTGGCAATTCAAAATGACGAATCCAGCACCACCATCGCCCAAACAACTCTCGCCCCCGACGAGAGAGGTTCCCCTCAGATCGAGCGGCCACGTGAATCAACTTTCGGAGTCGAGGCTTCAGCCCCCCGCCAAGATCCCATTCGATTCAACAATGATCATCAACATACTCGGTGGCGTCTGGGGACTAGGGATCATGTTCATGCTTGCCCGTTCACTCCGCTCGCAACTCAAGCTCAAGCGGCTAAGCAAAGAGGTGCAACGACTAAACGACCCAACAACGCTTCGCATTTGGAACTCTATTACAACAGATCAAAAAGCAGGAATGGATATCCACCTAGCTCAAATAAATCAGTCTTGTTCCCCCTTCGCCTTCGGACTCCTTCATCCGACGATCGTGATGCCTCGCGATATGATTCATACCGCAACACCCCAAGAGATCCAGGACGCGCTCCTCCATGAACTCAATCACATCACAAGTCGCGATCTCTGGTTCTCAATCATTCAACGAATCGCTCTCGCGATCTATTGGTGGAATCCGATCGTTTGCTGGATTGAGCAACAATACAACTTATCGAGGGAGAAGTTGTGTGATATCGCGGTCATACAACGAACAGGCAATGCGAAGGCCTACGCCACCACCCTGGTCACCCTAGCAGACCGCTTGAATCAGTTCGCTATTCTCCCTAATTCAACGCACCGAATGGCCACATCATTTTCGTTACTCGAGGAACGAATAAAAAGTATCGCAATAAACAAAAAAACAATGAAAACAAGAAGAACCAAACAACTAACCTGGACCGCCTGTACGGCAGCAATACTCACCGGACTCTTGACACTCGGCATCAAAGCTACGTGGGCCTCGCCCCATGAGTCCGTCGCAATCTTGAAGTCCGCAGCCAACGAAACGGTTCAACTCTCGTTCGTCAATGATGGCATGGAATTGAGCCTTATCGGACCAGATGGGCAGACACATTCCCTTCGCCTCCCTATCAGCGACAAAGCCAAATCTGCCGAACTCCAGGAAATCATCAAGAGTCTCAACACTTCTTCCTACAAAATTGATGACAATGCCCTCGCACCTGAACAATTGCCAACCGCTTCCAGCATGTTTGACGAAGATAAGAGCGCTGTTTTGAACAGCAATCCCTACGGCCGTTCTCGCACAACGGCTAGCTCAGGGTCGCCCCGTTCAAAGCATACCTATCCTCCGGCATCTATCACCACCCCGGCCGGAGCATTTGGCGAACTCGAAATCCGTCCCTCAACCTCAAGATCAAGAATCAGTAATGGCCAACGGGCAAGCACGATGAGAAGCCGGCCTCGGCGATCTCCGGAAGTCGCTGCCGCCCCAGCCCTGGCTCTGCCCCGAATTCGAGCTACAGATTCCGAAATCGCGGAATCATTCCCGGTTCCCGCCGCTCCTCCTATTCACCCCGAACCAGCCATCGCGCCTGTCCGGGTGAAGGTTCCCGCTCTTACTCATCCTGCCGTTCTCCCCCCGGTCATTCCGACCGAACCCCAGGCCCTTACCCCTCCACAGCCGTCGCCACTCCTTGAAGTGATCAAGAGAATCGAACAGCGACTGAACGCGCTTGAGAATCAGCAGAAGTCTAAACCTGCTATCAGCGCTTCCGCGTCCGATGTCAGCTATTAAGTTCAAAGAAAAGGACGAATAAAACTCACCCATCGAAGCGAAATAGACGGCTAGTCGCGCCTCCTAATCCGTTTCGCCTTTAGGCATCCGTCATGTGTTCGGGTGCCTTTTCCCGTTGAGTGGACAACCTCGGTTCACTGTCAGGCAAGCACTCAATCACCTCCACGAAGGTCTCGCATGTTTCGAGCACCTCAAGCACTCGAGGGTGAGGCTCGGCATGAATCTCGCAAAGATCCCGCTCCCCGCCTGCCGAGACCGTGAAAGCAAGCTGCTCTCGAGGGGGCGTAAAATCACTCCGAATATCTGCTCGATTTCCGCGAGGATCCATTCGATACCAACCGCAGGACACTAGGTAGACAGCATTAAGCCCGTGCAAGCAAAAGCTACCTTTCGACTGATCAGACACTAAGCGTTGGTAGCAGAGTCCCGCGGGAATTCCCTGAGCCCTGAGAATAGCTGCCAAGAGATGGCTCTTTGCGAAACAGAATCCCGTGCGGTGATGAAGCACCTCAGAAGCGCGGCAAGTGACTGGATTCAGCGAATGATCTGAGCTGTGTCGAATCTCATCACGAACCCATCGAAACGCCCGCCCAACAAAGGCTTCCTCAGTATCTCCCTCGCCAAGCAACGTCTTCGCCAGAGAGCCAATCGAATCCGCATCCCAGTCAATATGATACGAAGCAGCTAAGAAATCTTTCATCCTGATCGCTCAGCCTAGCGCGCTCGGAGCGAGCTGATTCCGAGACGGCGTGAGATCATCAAGAAATACCGTTCAATCCGTAATCTGACGCGTGCTCCGTTCCTGCATCCAAACAACGTCGCGATTGTTCGGTGACGCCACATTCAGCGATAGCTCTCTACCCTTCGCCAAAACTGGGGTCGTTCGGGGATCAACGAATTTATGAATCTCTGAATGGCCGTCTGCAAACGAGAATCCCCCGGCGCCATTATGGTAGCTTGCTGGATAATCGACGATTTTATGGGCAGACCCTCGACCAGGAAAACCCGCCATATCAACGACGAAGTAGCCATCATTAATACTGTCCTCGCGTTCATCCAAGAGGACAAACGTTTGCGATGGGCCCGGATCGTTATAATCGTTCAATGTCTGATAGACTTTCCAACCCGCTCCCGAATTCGCCCAGGCAGATCCCCCTGACCATGAATTCATCGACATACTTCTCACCCTTCGAAGTGTCTGGCCTTGTTGAGGTCCCGAGCGAACCCGGCCCGTACTTTTGTCCGAGGGGCATTTCCACGCCTTCGCCGAAGAGATATAGGGCCACATTGGACTCTTCATGATACTAAGTTCGGGCAGCAACTCACCGTCATCATTAACCGGTAAGTCTAACCAGCCCGGAGCACCACTCCCTCCAGGAGGTCCCAAACCGGTCCAATCGGGCACCGTCTTTCCCCTATAGGTGTTCCCTTGGCTACGGGCGGCAAGGATAATATCCTCATTGTCGTCGGCATAAAGACGCCACGCCAAGGTCAGTTGCTTGTGATTGTTCATGCAGGCGATTCCAAGGGCCTTCGCCTTTGCCTTGCCCAAGGCCGGAAGCAACATTCCTGCTAGAATCGCGATGATGGCAATCACAACCAGAAGCTCTATTAGCGTGAAACCGAGAATTGATCTTCTATTTTGATAGTATGATGCAGTCATTTTCGTTCCAGGATCTCCTTTTATTGTCCCAAAAAACGAAAATGACAATTCTTTTTCTCTACTCACCTTATTCGAGTATCATGGTGTCAAACCGTTTTGAACTGCCTACAAGGTCTCCTTTAGCCAACCCACTATTCGATCAGGGATCGATGGGTCGCGCCGAAAAATTGAGACTCCGTGACCGGAGCCACTTGTGAGTTCAAGCTTCCGAGGCCCCTCCGTTTCCTCAAACAGTTCTGTCGCCCAACGGGCACGCTGCCCTCCTTGATCAGACTCCGAGGACAAATGATAAATCGATCTGAAATCAAGATCTGTTTTCCCTGCCAAATTATAAACAGCCGAGGTCTTGTGCGAGATGGCCACCGCACTCTGAATCCCATAGAGAGCGCTGGCAACACACGCAAGATTCCCTCCCACAGAAGCACCAACAACGGCGATTCGTTTCGCATCCACCTTCCCGATCGCTTTCAAATAGACAATAGCAGCCTTGAGATCGTTCGGGGCGTTTGTGGGGTCATCATACCAGGTGTTAGACCATCGACCGCTCGACTCACCATGGCCTCTAATGTCGTAAGCAAGCGTCACCCACCCTTCACGAAAGACTTTCTTAGCCACCGATTCCCATTCCTTCCGAGTTGATCCGCCCTGGTGAATAAAAATCACGGCAGGGACTGATGTGGAATTTGAGCTTGGCACTCCCAGAGAGGCCACGATCTTAAACCGATCACTCGTCTCGAATTCTATTCGCTGAAACACCGCGTCGCCTGGATCCGAAGGCGCAAGCAAATCACTGAGTTCCTCTTTGTTCGTCTTCCCATCGTTATCAAAATCGAGATCTGCATCCGAAACATCAAGCGGATCGAGGATCGTTGGATGACTTAGTTCGACGATGTCGTCAAGTTCATCAGCATCACTGTCAAAGGCACTATCAACCGCCACTTGTTGAACTCGATAATACGAAGACTCTTTGTGATTACTCTCCACACTTCCTTGCCCGACTTGGGAACTGAGCGTGAGCATGACCAGCTCAGAAATTGCAGTCGGATGGTTCCCTCGGAAAACGCGGTAGTAATAGCCTTCCTCGACGGGATAGCTCAGCCGAACCCGAGAGCCCTCCATCGAGATGCGATCGATACGAAAACCAAGCTCCGCCAACAAACTATAAGGCCCAGCAAGAAATGTGATGAGGATGGCAATAGCAAGACGTGACATCGTCTTACTCTGGGACTTGTCTCGCGAATGAACACAAAAATCTTTCCGATTCAGCGGCAGAAGGAACCAATGGATTGAAAAGCCGAACCTCGGAAGGACTTAGATTTCTACCAGAGACTCCGTACTTGATCAGACAACTCGATCGGCACTAGCCTTCAATGATCAATCATCGAGACCGGAAAGCATCGATTCAACAACTAACAGACCCGTATGAAAATTCACCAACCCCTCAGATGTCTAGCCATGTTCGTTCTCCTGGCTTTTCATTCAGAGATAACAGCCGAGCAAAAAGCACATCGCTTTGATATTCATCGTTCTTTGGACTACCTACTCTTCCTCCCAACGAGCTATGAGCAATTGGATTCCCATCCGCTAATAATTTTTCTGCACGGCGCAGGAGAACGCGGAAGCAACATTGACGTGGTCAAGGTCCACGGTCCGCCAAAAATTGCCCCCACAAAGCCCGCTTTCCCATTTATTGTGCTCTCACCTCAATGCCCTGCAGGACAACGTTGGAATGCCCCGGATGTGAAAGCACTCTTGGAGCACATCAAGGAGAACTACAAAGTTGACCGAGAACGAATTTACCTCACGGGACTAAGCATGGGAGGGTTCGGAACTTGGGATATTGCCAGCAACTACCCTTATGAATTCGCTGCCATTGCCCCCGTCTGTGGTGGTGGAAACCCACGAAACACACGAAGAATGGGGCATATCCCAACCTGGGTGTTCCATGGAGGAAAAGACACAGTTGTCCCAATCTCTCAATCCGAAGACATGGTCGCCGGGATGGAAAAGGCAGGAGGCACTCCCAAATTCACAATTTACCCCAACGCCGGCCACGACTCTTGGACAAAGACCTACAACAATCCAGCGCTCTACCGCTGGTTTCTAGAGCACAAGAAACAAGCCCCCCCGCAAAAAAAACGCTAGTGAGAGCTCAGAGCTCTCTCTGGATGGACACGATCCAGGTCCGTGCTAATCGCCCTTTTCGGAGCTCTCAAGACTAAGCTCCCGGAAAACGCGATGAACCAATTCAATGGGGAGCGCGAACGTGCTAACGCGGTCAGAACGGGCAATGTTGATACCAATGACATTGCCTGCTAAGTCGGCAAGCGCCCCCCCCATGGCAGCAACGTCGACCGGAATGTCATGTTGCAATATTTCCTCGAAACCCGTTAAGCGAGTAGAGGTCTTACCACTGAGCCGTTGATTTCGATCCAAATGCCTAAAGTAGGTGGATCGAAACCCAAGAACCACATCCAAGGCAATGGTCTTTTCTCCGCGGCGAAGCGCGATTTCAATACTTTCGCCAGGATTATGCGCAGCGATCGCCTTGATCAATTCGTCTCTCCGAAGAACGTCCATTCCGTTGACAGAATTGATCACATCACCCTGTTTTATTCCGGCACCTTCGGCAGCGGTATCTTCGAAAACCTCCAAGACGCGTACCCCCCCAATACTCCCTCCATCACGCCCGAGCCCAACACCTAAGGCGCCTCCAACCCGTTCAACTTCCCGCCGGCTCGCACTCACAATTCCCATTTTGATTCGTCGCCTGGGCGTGGCTAGTGCCACAAGAATTTTCCCTCTCGATAGTGTTCGCGGAGAATGACCCATTGGCACATTTTCAAGCGGCCGGTCCAGATTGATAAACGCGATGTCGTTGGCTTCGTTAACCACGACTTGAGATGGGATAAGCTCATCCCCATTCTCTAATCGCACCGTGGTTTGCCATCCCAATTCACTGGCTTTCGTTGCAATCCAACCGTCGGTACTCAATTTTGTCCCTAACGCAACAACCTCTTCACCATCAAGAATCGTCACCGTTGCCGCCTTCAAGAAATCGCTTAGCTCCTCGACAGCGGCTAGTGTGGATTTACCGTTCGTCCGCAATTCTGAAGGAAGCTTTTCACGCTGCGCTGCCGACATCCCGATCGCAGCGAACAATTGAATTCCAAGAATTGCCGCCAGAAGCCTCGACGACCAGACGGTCGGTCGATTCAACTCGATGAGATGATTCATTCCTCAGTTTCCTCAGTTTTCGTTACTATCTGCTCAACCTTGACATCGAGTTCAATCCACTCACCCTGACGACGAACTCGCAGACGAACGGTTTCATCAATCTTTCGGCTACTCATCGCCACAAGATATTCCCAATCGTCCTCAATCATATGATCATCAAACTGGCGAATTACGTCTCCTTTTCTCAAAGGGGACCCTTCGTGATGCACCTTGACGACCCGAACACCTGGATTCGCATCCATCGTACTCACGCCAAAGCCTCCCCGCCCCCTCATTCGTTCGGAGGGAATCACATCGCCGGCTTTCATCGCATCCCAATGCCGTCGGATCGCATCAATCGGAGCGTGATAATTCTGATCCAAGGGCCGACCGATTCGGCTATGAATACCGATTAATTCCCCGTTCAAATTGAAGAGCGCACACCCAGAATCACCACCGATAATTTTGCAATCAGATCGCAACAGATTATCCGACTTCGAAATCACCCGCCCAAGTCTTGCCACAACACCGCGCTTATCATCAAGACCACCCGGATGCCCGAGAGCAAAACACCAATCTCCTACTCTTGTTTCTCCGATATCAGCCATCGGCACAAAAGAAAACGGCCCTTCGCCATCAAACTTTACCATCGCGGTATCGGCAAAACGATAGGCACCAAGACTCTTGCCTGGGTACCTGGCACCATCGGCAATACTGATACTTAGTTCGCGCCCATAGCCACTCACATGAGCAGCCGTCAAAACATAGCCATCCGGAGAAACTAAAACGCCCCCCCCCATGCCTCCATTTATCGAAACAATCGACTTCTCAACCGATGCAATCGCCTTCTGCAGGTTCGACTCCAGCTCCTCGAGGGCAGCGATGCTAGTAGGGGTTTTTTCCTTTTGAGCGGCCTCTTCCGAAACCCATGTCAGTTCAACCAAGACGGGACGATGATCCGAGACTACCAGATCATCGACGGTCGTCACCTTTGTCACTTTCCAGCGATCACTCTTCTGAATAAGAACATAGTCGATAACGGATTGCGGTGCCGTGGCATCGATCCATTCGTCGCCTAACATGGACTTCATCGGCATGGATCCCGGACGAGCGTTGAAATCTCCCGCAAGGATCACAGGTCGCTGGCCTTCATCGCCGGCGCGCCGGCGCAGTTCTTTCACCTGCTGTAGTCGATTCTCTTCACTTTGATGACAGAGATGGGTACCGAGAAAGACAAACTCCGGCACTCCGTTATCTGGCTCAATTGTTGCCCTCAGCACAGCTCTCGGTTCCTGGCCAAAATTAAAGGGCAAGGGATACGAGCGTTCCTCACTGATCGGATAGCGGGACAGGATCGCTTCTCCGTAGTGCCCGCCAGAAAACGGCATCGCCGCCCCAAAGACAACATTCATCGCCGTCATCTCGCCCAACAATGTCGCCTGATCGACGCCATCAACGCGGGACGTCTTGACATCCACTTCCTGGAGAGCGACGACATCCGGCTTCAAGCTCGATATCATTTCTGACAAGCGACGATAGTCAATTTTTCGGTCGGTCCCTTCGCCGTGATGAATGTTGTAAGTTAGCACTCTGAGCTTCGCCTCAGCATCGGCGGCAAGGCCCTTCGTGCCTGAGAAAACAGCCATCCAGCAAGAGGTCAGAACGAGACACATCCACCGGCTATATCGTGTTCGAATCGAAGGCATCATTGATTGGGGGCTAGTCATTCGTTGCTCCAAGAGTTTCGTTGAAATAAGCTGATCGCTGCGGGCGAGTCATTTTCCCGGGACTTTGTCCCCGCCCCACGCCTGGCAGTTTCGACTGATAGAAACGCAGCGCCTTGCCGTATTCATCAAGCGCATACTGCGGCAAAATATCGCGACTACGCTCAATTTCATTGTTAACCCGGCCAATCAGATAGTCGATTTCATCTTTTTTGGGCTGTAATGGCTGCCCAGGGATCACGACATGAACGGGCCCGGAGTGCGCAAAGCGCGGCCGATCATCTTGGCTCGTCCCAAAACAACGGACTGCCAACCAAGACGTGCCACGCAATTCGATATTTGCAACAAAGGAAAGATCACTCTTAACGCCCGGCGCTGACGCAGGAACGATCGTCTCAACCACGTCACCATTCACGATAATCTCGACGCGATCGATATCCTGATCCCATCGTGCCCCTCCCTCGATGATTATGGTAGGATCGGCTCCCGGTTCTGAAACAAATCTCGCACCGGGCAAGTGCCCATTAAACCGCACGTCGAGCATCGGGCCGGTGGTCACAAAACTCCTCCCTTTTTCGAGTCCATCCATCCAATCTTGAAAGTCGAAGTTTGCTCCCAAGTGCACATACACTCGCCCAAACCCCAACGGCACGGGATGTACACCAGACGCATTTCCAGCACTCGGCATGATATCGAAACCACAATTCAAGAGCGCGTAATAATTGGAGAACCCCCATTGGATCCATGTCATTTCTGAAAACGAATCCTGCGGCCTTTTGAGCCCCAAATACCTTGGCAGGTACTCGGGATACCAGGTCGAGTAGAGAAAGTCAGTCCTCCACAAATGATTATTCGTCAGCTCGTAAAGATCCACTTCCATCAACGGCATCAACATCATCGACCAAGGCCAATTGTGTTTATCCAAATCAAGCAAGGCATCTTGGTGCCGAGCTTCCTTGGCCACGACCGCAACTGGTTGTGCCGGCAGATCCAGTGGGGCTTGGTGATTCAGCACAAAAACTGCCCCTAAGGTATGATTCTTACCGCCGACAGTGAAAATCTCGTATTCGGTATTGATCGGCCAGATTACATGAAACGGATCCACCTCGATCAAGCTGGCAGGGCTTTTCGGGAATTCTTTAATTCTCGAGCCGGAATTCCGCACCGGGGTTTCGTCAAACTCCGTGACCCAGTAGGTCAGGGGCAGTGCCACGTTGAGATCCTCTGCCATTACCAAATTGGGCAATTCTTCAAGCCGACGGTGCACATGGGTGTCACCGGAATACCATCCCAGCTCCGCCATATTCACCCAGCGCTCGAGTACAAGTGTCACCTCGCTTCGACCATCGCTAACCCGCAGGTCTCGAGTGGCCGTCCGATATTCTTTACCACGTTCGGCGATGATGCGATAAGGTCCCTCTGGAACGGTTACCGTGAAGGGATGGGCAGACAGGGTGGTATGAACCTCTTGGCTTGCGCCGCGCCTCTTGTCATACACAAGGGCGGTCCCACCCTCTGCTAACGATTTCACCGTGTAGGGTTCTCCGGCCTTGGACTCGACATAAACACGTGCCGACAGAAGGTTCCCAGTCTGCGCATCCACCACACGCCCCACAATCTCGCCCGCCGTAAGCCCCTCCAAACAGCACCAACAAACAAGGAGAAGCAGGAAAGGAACTGCCGATCTCAAATAAGGCCCCATAGCGACTCGACTAGTATCCGATCGCACACCCATCCTTTCTAGGGTCCGATCCTCCGAAATATCGAAGAGGCTCATCCATTCGCCAAATGCTTTGGTAGCCCCCATAAGTTCCAACCCCGGCATTTAGCCGATGCCCCATTTCCTCCAACTGAACTCTCACTGAATCGCTAATCCCGCGCTCCACCCCAACCATTCCTGGCCCCGTCGAACGAAAGCCGGTCGGTTTCGAACTCTCCGCGTGAGACACTCGAGGCTGTTCGCCGGCCTGCTGGGGCGACATACCGAAATCGATCATATTCATGAGGACCTGCGCATGCCCTTGAGGTTGAAAATCGCCTCCCATCACACCGAACGACATCAATGGCTTTCCGTCCTTTGTCATGAATCCAGGAATGATGGTGTGAAAAGGTCGCTTATGCGGTTCAAGCTTGTTGAGGTCTTCTGAGTTTAAAGAAAAGAGTTCCCCTCGGTTTTGCAGTGCAAATCCTAGATTGTCGGGCACGAACTTCGATCCCCAACCGTGATAGATACTTTGGATAAACGAAACCATGTTGCCGTCCTGGTCTGCAGCCGTCAGATACACGGTATCTGAATTCGCGCGAATTCTTCCGGCAGTGACCGCTTGAGCAGCTTTTTTGGGATCAATCAAACGGGCTCGTTCCTTCCCATATTCCTTTGAAATAAGCCATTCGACCGGGATTCTTTCAAAATCCATGTCGGCGTAGTAAACTGCCCGGTCTTCAAAAGCTAGCTTCTTCGCTTCAAGGAAGAGATGGAGCTGTTGCGCTGAATTCGGTCCCAGCTCGCTGATATCGAATTGCTCGAGCATATTTAGAATCTGCAAGGCCGCAATCCCCTGCCCATTCGGCGGCAGCTCCCAGATATCAAAACCTCGGTAGTTCGTACTAACAGGCGAGATCCAATCGGCCGTATGATCCCGAAAGTCTCTCATCTCAAACCGACCGCCCTCCGTTTGAGAAAAGCGAACGATTCGCTCTGCGATCTCACCTTCATAGAAAGACTTCCAGCCCTCACGCGAAAGTAATTCAAAGAACTCAGCGCATCCTGGATTCTTGAAGACATCACCAAATCCGAGGGCCTTCCCGTCCGGCAGATAGGTTTCATAAAGCGAACGATGCGATGCTCTCGAGGACCTTACCCAACCCCGAGCAATGACCGGTGAGATAGGAAAACCGCTACGAGCATAATGGATGGCATCCTCCAACAAGGCCGGCCGAGACACTTTTCCAAAGCGTTCCGAAAGGAGTTCCCAACCCGAGACGCATCCTGGCACACTCCAAGATAGGGGAGAATTCGGATCTATCGAACTCAGGCCCAGTCGGTTCGCCTCGGCCAAACTCCAATTGTAAGGGGAGCGACCGCTAGCATTGAGTCCATAGAGAGATTGACTGGCTTCATCCCAACCGATGGCGAACAAATCCCCTCCAGGGCCATTGCTCATAGGTTCGACAACACTAAGCACGGCATTCGCCGCGATCGCTGCGTCAACGGCAGACCCACCCCGTTTCAAAATATCAAGGCCCGCTTGACTCGCCAGCGGTTGGCTGGAACAAACGATTCCCCGTTGGCAGGCCACGGTGGATCGATTTTGATTCCGTGACTGTATTCCGTCACGATTCAGAGGGACCGAACGGTCAAGATGAGTGTTCGCTGCCACAACTTGATTTCCAAGCAGCGTCGAGGCTGAAGCCACACCGCTGGCTTTGATAAAAGAGCGCCTATTCATTGGGTTGATTTAAGCACGCTAGAGAAAAAACGCCCCTCGCGCAACCTAGTGTTTACCGAGCCGTGACATCAAGGTATTTCACCATGATAGCCTGACAACACGTGGCCTGACCGGTTACGTGAAAACGGGTTCAATCTGATCAATTTTAAACGCTTCCAGTCTAGACCAGTGAGAGCGACTCCGTTAAAACTAAAGGATCATGTCTCGAACCGGAACTATCGTCTTCGCCCTAATCCTTTCATTTCTTGGGCTCGCCCTGCCCTTTCAAGGTCTGGCGCAAGATCCAACAACGAGCAACCTCGATCCTCTCGTCTCTTTCCTCCTCGAAACGGACGATCCACAAATACAAGCAGATGTTCTCAAGGGCATGGTAGAGGCGCTCAAGGGGGTGACACAGCGTCCAATGCCTCAACGATGGGAAGCCCTTGAATCCAAGCTCACAGGATCGAAATCGGCTAAGATCAAGACCCTCGCTCGAACACTTGCAGTGAAGTTCGGTAGCATTAGGGCCCTTGAAACACTGAGAGAAATCGCCACGCAGCCTTCCCATTCCCTCGAGAGTCGCCAGGACGCACTCGCAACACTGATCGCGATTTCAGACGAACAGCTTACTGAAATCCTCTTAGCCTTGATTGCCGACGCTGGACTTCGGAGTCAAGCAATTCGCGGGCTGGCAAAATTCTCGGACCACCGCATACCCATCGCCCTCATTGAACGCTACCCTCAGCTAAACCTAAGCGAGAAGCAGGATGTGATCAATTCCCTCGCCAGTCGAGAAACCTTCGCATCAGCCCTCCTAGATGCTGTCGACAAGCAATCCATTCCACGCAGAGATCTCACGGCCTCTGTCATTCGCCAGCTACGCAACCTCAAATCAACAGTCATCACCCAAAAGCTTCAAACTGTTTGGGGCGCCTTTCGCGAACCCAGTGATGACAAGTTGGCGGAAATCGCACGCTACCGGAATATCTATCGAGCGGGAGGATCAACCCCCGGAAAGGCGTCTCAGGGACGAACCATTTTCGTCCGCACCTGCCAACAATGCCACTCACTCTTCGGCATGGGAGGATCGATCGGACCTGATATTACCGGCTCGGATCGATCCAATTTAGACTATCTCCTCCAAAATATCATCGACCCTAATGGAGTCATCCCCAATGAATACCAAACCTCAACAGTTGAAACCACCGACGATCGAGTTCTCACGGGGATTATCGGTGAACGCAATGCCGCAGCACTCACAATCACAACAGCAAATGAAACCGTCTCGATCCCAATGAATGAAGTCATTGAGATCCAAGCAAGCTCACTCTCGATGATGCCCGAAGGGCTTCTCACAGCACTCACCGATCAAGAAGTCCGTGATCTCCTATACTATCTACGACAACCAGCCCAAGCCCCGCTTCTCGCAAGCCAGGAGAACTTGAATCTCTTCTTCAATCAAAAGGATCTCGCCGGTTGGGACGGAAACCCAGAGCTGTGGAAGGTTCAGGACGGAGTCATCATTGGAAAGTCTACCGATGGACTAAAGCACAACTCCTTTCTGACCAGCCAGATGCAGTTAGATGACTTCCGACTCACCCTCGAAGTCAAACTTTCGCCCAACAGTGAAAACAGCGGCATTCAATTCCGCAGCACCCCACAGACCTCCGGAGAAGTCAAAGGCTATCAGGCAGACATTGGGAAGGGATGGTGGGGGAAGCTCTATGAAGAACTCGGACGGGGGCTCCTCTGGGACAAAGCGGGAGATGTCCATGTTAAGCCGAACGCCTGGAACACCTACGAAATCCTCGCTCAAGGGCATCACATCAAGACCGCCATCAACGGACAACTCTGCGTCGACCTCGAAGACCCCAATGGAGACTTACAAGGAATGATCGCGCTTCAATTGCATTCTGGAGGACCGATGGAGGTTCGATTTCGAAACTTGCGGCTTGAGCTTGCCCCTCAATCGAAGCACCTAGAATCGGTGAAACGATAGCAAACAGAGCCCGTTTCGAGTGGCATTTTTCCCTATTGACTGAATTCCGATCCGTACATTAGTCTGCGCATCGCTGGTGTAGTAAGTGGCTCACAGTCCATCGCCCGCGAAAATATGACCGAAGCATATTGCTCTGAATGTTGTGAGCGAGTTGAAATGGTTGACGCCGTCGAAGACGTCATGAAAAACGGCCGCAGATCCATCCAAGGACGATGCGCCACTTGTAATGAGCCTGTCTTTAAGATCATACGCTCTGATTCAACATCCGCACGCGAACAGTCAACACAACAACTTGCTAGCGTAATGACAAATTGATTCCAATCGTCTGATCCAAACGGATCACCGGAATAATTCGTTCTCCATCCCAGCCCTAACTCCAAAGTGCCCGCAAACAGGCACTTCCGTCAGAGTTTTGCCCTCGTAGCCGCAATTCAAGCCCAAATCTCTGGGTTTGACTTGAGTTGAGCGAGGAGACCCGAATCCGCTGGGGGAAAGACAAAGCTATCGAGCTCGTGTGCGCCCACCCACTCCAGATCGGCACATTCAATCGGCTTCGGAGTGCCAGAAACTAAACAGCAGCGGTAAAACTGAATGTGGACCTGTTTTTCCGGATAGGCGTGCTCCACAGCCGCCAACATGGCCCCCACCTGAACCTCAATCCCCAACTCCTCACGAAGCTCGCGGACGAGACAATCCTCAAACGACTCGTCAGGCTCGAGTTTACCACCTGGAAACTCCCAAAGCCCCCCCAAATGCTTACCAAGAGGCCGCTGGGTGATAAGAAGACGGCCGCCCTGGAAAACCAGGCCGGCCGAAACACGAATCATTCTTGGGGCGTGATCTGCGTCCCCCATGATCTAAAAGGCCTTGTTATTCGCCTGCTTCCGAAGTCTCAGTGGAAACCGCGGCTTCTCCGATGACTGCCGTCTCAGTGGTGACGCCATCAGCAGCATCAACCGCTGCAGGCTCAGGACGCAACTCAGGGTGTTTGTCAAAAATCTTCGCTCGCCGCGTAAGTGCCCGACTGCTGTAACTCTGAGGCACCCCAGGGCTGTCTCTTATACACATCT
>CAJXVR010000083.1 GCA_913061285.1 uncultured Verrucomicrobiota bacterium
TCTACACTAGATCGCTCGTCGGCAGCGTCAGATGTGTATAAGAGACAGATTGTACCCTTTTATGATCGATCAGGACTCATCAACGAAACGTTGGAGACGCTGAGCTCAGCGCTTACCGAAGAAATTCTTGTCACCATCATCGTTGTCCTCCTCTTGCTCATGCACCTGCGGAGTTCCCTGTTGATTTCTGGTTTGTTGCCGTTGGCGGTGTTGATGTGTTTTAGCGCGATGAGTGTCTTCGGCGTTGATGCCAATATTGTCGCCCTTTCTGGGATTGCTATCGCGATCGGGACGATGGTGGATATGGGAGTTGTGGTATGTGAAAACATTCTCAAACACCTTGATGAGGCAGGGGAAGGAGAAGACCGGCTTGAGCTTGTCTTGCGAGCATCGAGGGAGGTTGGAAGTGCCGTGTTGACGGCGGTCGCGACAACTGTTGTGAGCTTTTTGCCAGTATTCGCGATGGAAGCGGCTGAAGGAAAACTTTTCAAACCCTTGGCTTGGACTAAGACTTTTGCACTGATTGCGTCGGTGTTTGTCGCATTGGTTGTTCTGCCGTCATTGGCCCATGTCTTTCTCGCAGGAAAATCACGAAAGGGCTGGCTCCAGAAGGCAAGCCGTGGTGTTGGGCTAGGTCTAGGATTGATTATTCTGGCTTACTCGGGGATTCAATTTGAGGCCTTAGGAGAGACCGCATCCTTAGGCTGCTTACTGGGAGTCTTCCTGATTGCTAGTAGCGGCTACTCTCTCCTTCGATGCCGTTTGTCGTCAGAAATGCAGATTTGGATTCCTCGCTTGACGAACATGGGAGTCGCGTTCGGCGTGGCCGTCGTCTTGGCACGGCACTGGATGCCGTTGGGGGTAGAGAGGGGAGAACTATGGAATGTATTGTTTGTCCTGATTCTCGTTGGAGGACTCGTGGCGACAATTCTAGTGTTCATGCACTTCTACGGGGCTATTCTAGGGTGGTGTCTTCGTCACCGCCTGACATTTCTCCTCCTCCCTTCGTTTCTCGTTGTGTCTGGAATGGTGATCTGGCTCGGATTCAATGCTGTCTTTGGTTGGTTGCCTCCTGCTCTAACGACTTGGCGCCCGATGCTTAGCTTGGCGTACACGTTTCCCGGGCTGGGCAAAGAGTTCATGCCGGACCTGGATGAAGGTTCGTTTTTGTATATGCCGACCACGATGCCTCATGCTTCGATTGGAGAATCAATGGATGCGATGAGAAAACAGAACATGGCTATTCGATTGATCCCAGAGGTTGAAACAGTCGTTGGTAAGTTAGGAAGAGCGGAGACCTCGCTCGATCCGGCGCCGGTCTCGATGGTCGAGTCGGTCATCAACTATCATGCGGAGTTTCTGAGGGATCGGAGTGGAGAGCTCATACTGTTTCGGTTCGATCCCAACGAGACGGATTTGTGTCGTGATATGGCCGGGAAGCCCTTGCTCGCACCGGATGGCGAGCCTTATGTTACAAGAGGACGATTTGAAAGAACGAGGACTGGAGCCTTGGTGGAGGATCGTCATGGAAAACCTTTTCGACTTTGGCGTCGAGCGCTGGATCCTAGCTTGAATCCAGGGCGCGCTGCGTGGCTTGGAATCAGAGGAACGGAAGACATTTGGGATGCGATTGTGAACGTTGCCAAGATTCCTGGTTCGACGTCTGCCCCTAGGCTTCAACCCATTGCTGCTCGGCTGGTGATGCTTCAAAGTGGCATGCGAGCCCCGATGGGAATCAAGGTCAAAGGGCCTAGTCTTGAAGCGATCGAGTCGGCTGGATTTCAGATAGAACGCTTCTTGAAAGACGTGCCGTCGATTCAAGCCGATGCCGTTGTGGCGGATCGGATTGTGGGAAAGCCTTATCTAGAGATTGAGATCGATCGGGAGGCGATTGCTCGCTACGGAATGCGGCTTGGAGATGTGCAAGAAGTGATTGAAGTGGGCATTGGTGGCAAGCGGGTCACGACAACGGTGGAGGGCCGGGAACGCTATCCCGTTCGAGTCCGTTATCTTCGAGAGCTGCGGGATCAGATCGAATCACTTGGGCGAATCCTCGTGCCGGCACCGGATGGTGTGCAGATTCCGCTCGAACAGTTGGCGACGATCACTTATCGACGGGGGCCGCAGAGCATCAAAAGTGAAGATACCTTCTTGATCGGGTATGTTCTTTTCGACATGAAGGCTGGAAATGCCGAGGTGGATGTAGTCTTGGAGGCTGAGTCCTATTTGAAGTCGAAGATAGCCAGTGGGGAACTCACCCTCCCTGAGGGGGTGAGCTACGTGTTCTCCGGGAGCTATGAAAATCAGGTGCGTTCGGAGAGAAAGCTGATGGTCGTGCTTCCCTTGGCTCTCTTAACCATCTTTGTCATTCTTTACCTTCAGTTCAAATCGGTAAGCAACACGCTGCTAGTGTTCTCGGGAATTGGCGTTGCTTGGGCCGGTGGATTTCTGATGCTATGGTTGTATGGTCAATCGTGGTTTCTGGATGTGTCTTTCATGGGCGTCGATATGCGGGAGCTTTTCCAAGTGCAACCCTTTAATTTGAGCGTGGCAGTTTGGGTCGGATTTCTTGCTCTCTTCGGTATCGCTTCAGACAACGGAGTGATTATGGCGACCTATCTGGAACAGACGTTTAAGGCGCGTCGTCCCGCGACGATTGCAGCAATACGTCGGGCGACCGTCGATGCGGGAGTCCGACGTGCTCGGCCTTGTTTGCTCACGACCGGGACGACGGTTCTTGCTCTGATTCCTATACTCACGTCTAGAGGGCGTGGCGCCGATATTATGGTGCCGATGGCCATCCCATCCTTTGGTGGCATGGCAGTGGTCGGCGTGAGTATTTTTATTGTGCCCGTGCTGTACTGCGTCGTTCAAGAGTTTCGGTGTCGTTGCAAGCTGCGCGAATCCGAGGCGGCGTTTCTTTCCGCGATAACGCTCTTTGTTCTTCCCGTGCTGTATTGTGCGTGCTGTGAATCGTTTGGCCGGACAGAGGGAACGATGAGGACGCCAATGGGTAGCGACGATGAGGCTGACTCCTAGGGGCGGTTTTAACCCGATTGTTCCCGTTACAAGAGCTAGTTGTCGAGTGCGGGTTTGAGAATCGCTACGACTGTGTCGTGTCCCCAACGAGGGCCAATCTGAGATTTTCGATGAGCTGCCCATTGAGCGGCGGTCAGGTGATGCGTGGCATCAAGACGGTCTTTGTCAGCTCCGCGTTCGAGAAGATATTGGACCATTCTTGGCTTCGCCTCCCAGGCGGCCCAATGCAATCCGGTGGCGCCTTGGATGTCCGTATTAATGTCGAATCCCGCTTGCAAGAGATATTGGACGATTTCGGTCTGATCGCAAACGCAGGCACAGCGGAACACATCGGAATACGTGGCTCCTTTCAGTTGTTCGACCATCGGCTTGAGCAGCCCGGCGCCGGCAGCCATTCTTGCTGAATGAATCTTTGCTCCATGATTAACCAGAATCGTTATAACCTCGACCATGCCGAAATGGACGGCAAAATCTAAGGGGGTGCCGTCGGGAATACCCGGGTAACTCGCCTTGATTTCCAGGTTTGCCCCAAACTCGATCAGGACCGCGGCGATTCCAGGCTCGCCGAGACTTGCTGCTCCGTGTAGCGGGGATTCTCCGGAGCTTGGGAGCCCATTTACTGGGGCGCCGGCCTTGAGGAGCAAGCGCGCGATATTGGCCTGCTGTCCGTGGTTCCATAATTGGTTGAACGGAGCGTCGGAAAGATAGTGGAGGGGTTCGGTGCGGCACTTGCGGAATAGGGGGCCCCAGGCAATCGGTTTTGTCGCAAGTTCAGGGCGTCCACTAAGGAGTTGCTCGATGGTTTCGAGATGACCCTCGTCTATGGCGCGTTTAAAATGACTCATCGTGTTCGTGGAGCGGCGATTTTGCTGTGTCTGAGAGCAGCGACTCTAGTTATTTCAGAATCTGTCGCCAAGTGAGCAATTCTCTTTGCGGCGCTTCTTTGTCGTTTTATCGGCCCCGATTAGTCTTGCGATGAAAGCGTTGAGGGGGCATAACGCTGAAGTCTCATTGGAATTGTTGTCTGTTGTCGAAACGGTTTGCCAGAATCGTGATTTGACTTGTTCGTTGCTAATGATCAAGAAAACCGGTTGCTTTATGAAAACTTCTCTTCCTTGGATTTACTTGTCTTTGTTCCTCAGCGCGACGTCGTTGGGCTATGCCCAGGAAATCTCGTTCTTCTTCTCCGCAGGTGATTTCAGTGGAGAACCTGATCGCTTCGGAAATACTCATACGGTTGGGCCGGGTGAGGCGATTGAACCTCGACCCTTTGGAAATGAGGCGCTTGATGATGTGTTTTTCGATGAGGACAACTTGTGGCTTATCTATGTGCACGAAGGAAACACTTTTCTCGTCTCCCACGCCCCGGGTGATTTTGAAGATTCCCCTGAAGTGTACATGGACATTACCGTCGCTATTGGGGGAACATACGAAGTCATTCTAGATCATCTGGATAACCGCAGCGAGCCAGGGAGTGGTCCTATTCAAGCGGCCTTGGGTGACAACGATCTGGTTGAGTATTCCGAGCTTAATTCAACGCCGGCAACTGGTGGGACGGCCCCGGGCTATCCTTCCATTGGAAATGTGACTTCGGGAAACATGTGGTGGCAAACAGTTTCCCTTGGTGAGGTGGAGGTTGAAGCGGGAGAAGTCATTCGGGTTCGTGTGGATGATGTTGCTGGCTTTGCCGAGGATTTTGTCACGTCGACCTGGAATGGTGTGACCTTACGGGTGATAGAGCTGAGTGGATCCATCTTAGAGGTTCAAGTCAGTCCCGGTGCCTTTGATTGGGTAACCGACGTTAGTGGTAATCAATTTCGAACTGGGCCAGTAGACACCGCCGCCTTTCCAACGCAAGCAGATTGGCTCACCGTGAACGCGAATAGTAGCAGCGATAATTTTTGGAATATTCGCGAAGGGCTCGGCTCCTATGGCCCAATCCTAGAATCATTCCCGAATGCCGGCGAAGATGCGCCTCCATTGCAGACTTCCGTCATCTTGGCCAATGGCGGGACTTACGACGTGTTCTTCAGCCTTGGAGACGTTGGTGCGGTGGATGCCGAGGAGAATCTTGTAAATCAGACCCCACTCAATTTTGCGTTCGAAGGCAGTGACTTCACCCGTTGGCATGCGAATGATGGGGAATTCAAAGGTACCCCCGGGTACAATGACTATGAAATGGCCGTGGGTGAAATCACCGTTGCGGACGGTGAGCAGGTCAATTTCTTAATTGATGATGTGCAAGACGGGACGGCAAGCCGATCTGTGTATCTCGGAATGCGCTTGGTTGCCCGGCCTTCGCTGCAGATCTCTGAATTTCAGGTTAGCCCGGGAGTGTTTGAGTCGACCACAGATCTCTTTGGCAATACCTTCCACACCGGGCCTGCCGATGCGGCTTCGTTTCCTGCGCAGGAAGATTGGCTCACGGTGAATGCGAATTCCAGTAGTGACAATCTTTGGAACATTCGCGAAGGCCTTGGTTCGTATGGGCCAATCATCGAGAGCTTCCCCGCCGCGGGCGAAGATGCGCCGACCCTGCAGACCAGCGTGACGTTTGCAACGCCTGGTGTCTATGATGTGTTCTTTAGTTTGGGTGATATTGGTGCGGTGGATGCCGAGGAAAATCTCGTGAATCAGACGCCGCTCAATTTTGCGTTTGATGGGGAGGGGTTTACCCGTTGGCATGCGAATGATGGAACCTTTAACGGCACCCCTGGTTACAATGACTATGAAATGTCTGTCGGTCAGGTAAGGGTCGCTACCGATGAAACTCTTAGGTTTCTGATCGATGATGTGCAAGATGGGACGGCTGCTCGCTCGGTCTATCTTGGGATGCGATTCGTCTATGTTGGGCCAGGAATGACCGAACCAGTTGATCCGCCCGTCGTTCCTCCCGTATTGCCTCCAATCGTCTTGCCACCGGTGCCAGGACAACAACCGGGTTCAATTTCAGGTATTGATCGTGCGGCAGATGGGATTATTAGCATTGAATTCACGGGTGTCTTACAGTCCTCCGATAGTCTCGGAGGTGAGTATCAACCTGTGGCCAATGCAACATCGCCGTTTACGGTTGATGCCTCAGGTGATGCGAAATTTTACATCGCTCGATAGGGCTCACGAGTAATCGATATTTGACGAAAGGCGGGGACCAATTTGGTCTCCGCCTTTCTTTTTGCTCCTTCCACGAAGGGAGGGGAAGGACGGGGGGGCGTTCCATGCATATCAACCGTTGAGCGAGAGTCTGCGCGAGCCGTCGAAGCTTAAACCTCTCGGATCGATCAAGCCCTTGACACAAGTAAGAAGCGTTGAGCTTTGTCAATCCTGTCGGGAGCAATATCTCGCGAGACCTCTCGCTCAATGGTGATCTGGTCCAGGTGGGGCTGGAAGTTTGCCTTTTTTCGGTGAAGCCCCGTGCCACTGGATTCGTTGGGATGCAATCGTGTTCGACTTGCATTGGTGACCGGAATCTAAGACTAATGGGATACGGTGCGAACACCCTTATGCAGGCGCCCGCACCGTTGACCAAGCCCGCGTTTAGCGGCGCTCGTCGCCCGGGAGGGCGAGAGTAAGATTGTCCATACCCGTGTCTCTCATCTGAGAAGCGAGCTGTGAGGAGCTGAACGTTTGAACGCTGCCATCTCCGAGCACGATGTTCCCTCGGAGGTTGTGAATGTTTTGATCGAAACCAGGCGTTGGAGTCGGGAGAGGCCGAGCTTGGTTCCTTGGCGCTCTCATTCTGAATCGGAGGATGGCTCCTTTGCTAATATCGGTTCGGTTGGCATTGGTAATATTGCGATCCCCTGAGAGGAGACTCTGGGGGAGCGTTTCGTCCGCGTCGAATCCGACGAAGTAGGAGATGTTTTGGTTGCGATAGAATGCTTCTATCCCCGTTTTTGCGGATTGCCGGTTTGTGTTCCACGAGTTGGCTTCGACTCTGCCTAAGCCATCGCTTGGGCAGAGGACGATTTTTGGCGTCGCTAATTCGTTTGAAAGCGAGAGGAAGTGGCGCCAAGTCTTGTTCATGCTGTCGAGCGCATCGGCTGATCCTCCCAGGGTGGCCGCAACTTGCATGGGAAAGAGATCATCATTGTCGGTGGCGAAGAGTCGAAAGGCGAGTCCCACGTTCTTCAGATTGTTAACGCATTTGATTCGGTGAGCTTGCTGTTTCGCTTTTGCCAGTGCTGGAAGTAGCATCCCGGCTAGAATCGCAATAATTGCGATGACAACGAGGAGTTCGATGAGAGTGAACGCTTGTCGGTGGTCACGTGTCGTTGGGCGTTTCATAGAAGGCTTTCTGTTTGGTTCAATGTCCATTTGAATTGCTGGCCCGTGTTCCCAATGTAGCGCCTCGGTGTTAATGAATCATGATGATCGGCAGATTTCGTGCGAAGAAGTGTTAAGGAGGCGAATTCTTCCTCAGTCTTTATTGAGACGATCTGTATTGCCGCTCGTCCGAGGTGATTTTTTATTGGTCGAGCGACGTTTTCGGGTGTCTGCGGTGCGATTCCTGCTTTGTAATTGTTGCCAGCGTGGAGTGTGAATGACGATGTCTCTACGTACGAATGACTGTTCCGGTGAGTTTAGACTCACGCGGATTCAAAAACCGAATCGAATGAGCTTAGCTCCAACCGCCAACGCTGCGGATAGCTTCGATTTGGATCCTCCGGACGATGGTGCTCCTCCATCGTTACCCTGCGACACTATCGGTGGCCCGAATCTTTACCGGAGGCGTGGATTGGATCGATATGGGGACATCTCGGCGGCTTGCTTGAATCCTTCAACCAGGAGTCATTCATGATGTTGAAGGGGAAGCGTTCGATTCTCTTGATTCGAGGCGAGTCTTTCCTGAGTGCGCTGAGTGGCGAAATTCAGGGGCTCAGTGGATTTCGATTTGAGACTGTTTCAGGGCTGCAGGAGGGGGTGGGAAAGCTTGGGGATTCTCGCTTTGCCGCGATCCTTCTTGATTTGCTCTTGCCAGGGGGAAGCGGCTTCGAGGTGTTGATGTCGTTGAGGCGAAATTTTGGTTTGCCAATCTTTGTGTTCTCGAGAGATGTGAGTGAGGCGGATCGGATTCTGGCGTATGAGATGGGTGCTGATGACTATTTGTCTGCGGATGTCAGTCAGCGAGAGCTTGTTGCCCGGTTGCGTGCGGTGATCTCTCGTGCCTTGTTAATTACCGGAGAGGAAAGCGACAGAGTACGATTGCATTTTGCTCAAGACCTACAGATTGACCCAGGGTCCCAATCGGCGACCCAGTCGGGAAAGGCCTTGCGTCTCACCCGCCTCGAATTCGATCTATTGGCGACGCTCGTGAAGCGTTCCGGACAAATCTGTTCCCGCGAAAGTCTGCTCCACGCGGTGTCTGATGAGCACTATAACGTTCTTGAGCGTACCGTAGATGTTCATATTGCATCGCTCAGAAGGAAACTCTCTGACGATCCTAAGGCGCCCCGCTACATCCAGACCGTGAGAGGCGTCGGCTATCTCCTACTGAATTCTTCCTCGCAGTGCTGGGATTCAGCTTAGGTAGTTGACCATTCCCGGTTTTCGTGTGGGCGGATGCGAGGGGATCAGCTCCAGGCGCCGCGCTGGTTAGAGATCAATTCGAGTCGCCGGTATACTTTCGGCCTAGGCCGAATTGATCGCCAGCTTTCTGTGCCCTGCCATCGCGCATGAAGACTTCAATCATCTTTTCACTAGACACCGTGTTGTAATGCTCATCTTTGAGTTGGAAGAGAATCTCGCGGGTCTTGGTGTGGATCACTTCTCCGCTAGATGGATAGGCATATTGCCCGTCCCGACTGAAGGTGACCCACCCGGGCATATCGTCCAATGCGATGGTGGTTAGTTGTTGAAAGGGGGCGTGTGCGCTGAAGAGATGCAAACGCATGTTGTGCCCGTCACTAATCCAGATTTCTGTCTCGTTGGGAGTCAGGCCAATCCCATGACTTGGGTTGCCGTGGCGCCTTACCGGTCCTTTGTCCCAGCCTAGGACCTTCACCGTGGCAAGTTTCTTGCCTGATTTGAGATCTCCGACTTCGAACCCTAGGAGGTCATTGACATTCACAAAGGCGAGGGACTCGTCACTATTGATTGTGAAGGGGCGGATACCGGCGCTGAATGGTCCGATTTTCTGTATTACTGTGTGCGATCTTGTGTCCGCGACATGAAGGAGAGGGGATCCGATATCCGCCATATAGGCTTTCTTTCCTGATGGCCCATAGATGGTGTTGTGTGCTCTAGAATGGACTTTTATCTTGGTGATGACCTTGCCGTTTTCGCAGTTGACGACGTTCCAGAAATCTTTTTCGAGGGAGGGGAGATACATGGTCATTCCATCCGGAGAAATCGACATGCGATCGCAGCCGCCTTGATAAGGAATTTCCCAAATGAGTTTCTCTGTTCCGAGATCGATTCGCTGGAGCGATCTCAAGGTGCTAATGAAGATACTGTTGAGAGAGACACTGACGTCGATCCCCTTCACGTTGGATGGGCGACCGTCTTTGTGAAACCCTTGAGTTGGAATACGTTTGACGAATCGATGGTGGTCGTCGATATCGAAAACGAGCAATCCGTGGCCGCCGTAACCCAAGTAGTCTCTGATCCCGGGAGTGGCAACGTAGAGAAAGTGTCCCGTCTTACTCGAAGCTTCGCTGGAGTCTTGAGCGTTTGCAGTGGCATTGCCGGTGACTAAGAGGGAGCTGATGAGCAGAATAATCGTGTCTCTGGCGTTTCTCATGATTTCGACCTTCGATGGCGATTTAGTTATTGGAAAGAGATCAACAGGAGATGTAGCAAATCGGAGAGGAGGTATCCATCAAAATGAGTTTTCGTTGTTCGTTGTCGAGGCTTCAACAAGCGGACGAAAATCAGACAGGCCTGTGGTGCGAGGCCTCGGAGGGGGGATATCTTAAGCCAGCGAAACGAGGGTTCCTATTGGCGAGTTCCGATTCGATTTCGTCCAACGAATACCGTTGGGTGATATGCGCTGGGCAGTTCCAGTCAAATGCCTCGATCTTAAAAAGCACAACTCTTTCAACCTTGGCGCGGTAGTCGGGAACGACAAGCTTTGCTGCGAGTTCAGGATCGTCGGTGAGATCATTAACTTCACTCGTTGCCCAGATTTTGAGCCGTTGACGCGTGGGGTAGTCGATCAGGAAGAGCATCGCTTTCTTTTCAGCGCTCATATTGCCAGTGCTGATGTACTGTCGATTGCCCTTGAAATCAGCGAAGCCGATGAGCCGTTCTCCGAGGACTTTGAAGAAGCCTTGTGGGCCGCCACGAAATTGCATGTATGGCCAACCGTTTTCACCAACGGTGGAAAGGTAAAAGCTGTCGCGAGACTCAATGAAGGCGATTTCAGACTCGCCGAGATTGTATCGATCAGGATCTTGTTCACTGGCAGCGTAGTTATTGCGAGAGCCGAAGCGAGCTTGGACGGCTTTGACACTTGGGGTGAAGGTAAAGGTTGAGAAATTTTGTCCCATAATCGTTTTTTGCTCCTCTCACTTTAGGATTTTCGAGCCCAGCGATAGCGGCGTTCGGTCTCAGTGATCTTGATGTCATTAATACTCGCTTCGCGAACTCTCATGAGTCCGTCGTCGGCAAATTCCCACAGTTCATTGCCGTGAGCCCGGAACCACTGATCGTTGTTATCGTGATATTCATATTCGAATTTTACAGCGATGCGGTTGCCGGTAACGCTCCAAAGCGTCTTCTTGAGGCGATAATCCAATTCTCGGCGCCACTTCGATTCGAGGAAGCGTCTCACAGCATCTCTTCCTTGGAAAAACTCCGAGCGATTTCGCCATTGTGTCTCTTTGGTATAAGCGAGAGATACCTTCTCGGGATCTCGAGTGTTCCAAGCATCTTCGGCCGCTTGGACTTTTTTTCGGGCGGTGTCTTCGGTGAACGGGGGGAGGGGAGGTCTCATGATGGGAGTGGTTCGTGTTCTAAGGTTTTGATTTTGGGAGGAAAGGCGACCGGTCGGTCTAGTGAGGTAAATTTTTTAAGAATAGGAATAGGTTGAATGAAAAATGTTACCTTTCTACTGCCAGTAGGCTTTTGATTTCTTTCCGCGCAGCAGTGATGGGCCAGACCTTGCGGAAGTTCTGGGATTCAATGAGGGCTCCCTCGAAAAGGAGGAAAATGATCGTTCCCTTGTGGGACGCGAATGAGCTTGGTTTTTCGGCGTAGTGTTGGGATGTCAGTGCTTGAATGGCCTCTTGCAAGCCTCTCTTGTGCGATTCGATTTCTTGACGTATGGGGCTTTCTGGATCGGGAAACTCGGAAAGTGAGTTAAGGAAGGCGCATCCTCGAAAGTTGCTCTCCTGCATCCATTGCTCAAGAAAATCGAAGAGAGCGAGAATTTTTCCTTTGGGATGCTTTGACGCGGAAAGTTTCTCTTGGAGCCAATTGTTCCATTGGGTATGCCGTTTTCGGAGCCAAGCAAGCCCGACCTCTTCTTTGGAGCTAAAATGAGAGTAGAAGGTTCCTTTGGCAATGCCAGCCGTCTCGATGATTTGTTTAATCCCGGTAGCGCCGAAGCCTTGCTCGTAGAATAGCTTGGAGGCTATGTCGACGAGCTCATCGCGCTTGGGCGTTGCTTTGCCGGTGGAAGGCATGTAGTGAGGTTAACGCGACCGGTCGGTCGGGTCAATGTTTATTTCTTCTTGTTTGTGAAACAGGGGAGATTACCGCCATTTCTTTTACTGGCGTCTTTGACTTCTGGTAAAGTAGGGTTAGTCGGTAGTAGGAATGAATCAGCCAATGAACATCGATTCGCCCATCTTTTTTTATGATGGTGAATGTGGGGTCTGCGATGCGACGATTTCGTTTTTTCTCCGGCACTCTGAACCGGGTAAACTTCATTTCGCAGCGCTTCAATCGAAACTGGCGCAATCACTCTTGGCCAAGGAGGGGATTGTTGATCCCGATATAAAGGCGGCTTACTTTAGTGGCCCGAATGGGATCGTTTCCAAGAGCAGTGCTGTCCTTGGGGGACTCGCATGTTGTCGGAAACCCTATTCGTTGCTCGTGTGTTTTGGCGTCATTCCCCAAGTGATCCGAGATGCTGCCTACGATTTTGTGGCTCGAAACCGGCACCGCATCTCTCGCTTGAGCAAAACGGAGTGTCGAATTCCTTCGGCGGAGGAGAAAGCTCGGTTTTTGATGGAACGCTAAGAGGCCGGCTATTCTTCGAGTTCGACCTTAAAGGCTTGCCCAATTCGAGCTGAGTGAGGCCACTCTGAATCTAGGCTGACGGTGATCCAGCATCCGTGCCGCACGCTGTTTCTCTTGTGGGTTTTGGAGATGAAAAGTTTGGGTTGGCTAATCTTTGTGACTTTTCCTTTAAGCCGGTTTCCGGGGGCGTCTTCTAGTACGAGCCATGCCGCCTGATTTGGACTGATTCTTGGTGCAGATCCACTTGGGACGTAGAATCTGAATGCGAGTTCTGCTGAATCCTGGATACTAAAGACCGGATGATGTTTTCCTATGACGGTTCCTGGAGGCGTCGGTGAGGGCTTCATGTAAAACTGATTGTTGATCGGATCAGATCCTTGGATTCCTGTGATGAATCCTGAAATTGGGGCATATATTTTGCATTTGCTTATGCGACGCTCTATTCCTTCTGCTCTTGCCTTCTTGATGGAGTGGATATCGATCAATGATTGGAGTTCTTCCTCTGCTGACCTAATCTTATTGTTGGATTGGGTGAGAATGTTGTGGAGCGCTGATTTAGCTTGTTGAATAGCCAGCCTATGTTCGATGTCTTCGTAGGCACGATCGTGTCTGAGCAGGTTTTCCCGGGTGTCGATGGCAAGTTCATTCTTGTATTTCGCTTCTTCGGCCGCGATTGAGGCTGAGCGAACTTTCTCTGCTCCAGCGACCCCTGCTTTGAAATGGGCTTGTGTTACTTGAAGGGCCGCTTCTGCTTCTTCGAGTCGTTTGATGGCTATATTGAGTTCACCCTCGGCTCTCTTGAGTCTGAGTTTGAAATCTGCCTGTCCCTTTTCCTGTTTCAATTCCATAAGGCGAAGGGTGAGCTCGGAAGTTTCAATCTCAAGTGCTTTGTTCTTCCGCAGATCCTCAAGCAGCGATCTGGTTGTGTTGATTTCTCCCTCGTCTTTTACGAGCTCAATCTTCTTGGACTCAAGGTCATCAACGAGTTGGTGACTCTCAAATTCAAGGATCAGGTCGCCTTTCTCAACCGTGTCTCCTTCTGCTGCGCGCCAGAGAATGGCTGCAGGGCTGTCGAGTTGATTGCGAATTGTCACGGCTGTCGCGCTCTCTAGTCTACCGGTAAATTCAAGAGAAGATTCTCGGGGCTTTTGACTTTCAGGCTCGTCTGATTTTTCCTCCTTCTGCATGGCTTGACTTGTCATGGCAGCGGTCTGCACGGTTGCGAATTGCGATAGTTGATTCAGTTCTTTGACGGAGAGGGTGATTTTTTGTTCCTTGCTGGAGGCTGCCTTTGATTCTGATGGTGCTGGGACTGCCGTTTCTATGGAGGTGTTTCTGCCAGAGTCTTCGCTGTCATTAGCTGAAATGCGAATCGTCGAGAACAAGAGAGCGAAGGTGAGGGTTGTTGTCGAACAGACTAGGACGGATATTCGCGTTAGCCGGTTGCGATTGATGCTGCTATTGAGGATGCGTCGGAGTCGGTTCTCGAGTTTGGAGTAGCCGGCCATTTGAACACTGGTTCCAGTGAGGATTCGGAGGCCTTTGAGGGATCGGGCGATAGTGAGGAGGTGTTCGGCATATTGGCTTGGGCTAGTACCGGATCGAATCGCGAGATCATCGCAGGCAGCTTCTGCTTCGGCTTGAAGCTTTCTACTAATGATCCAACTGATCGGATGAAACCAATAGAGGAGGCAAAGAAATTGTCCGAGGAGTTGGGTGCTACAGTCATAGCGCTGGATATGTCCGATTTCGTGAGCCAAGACAGCCGCTTGTTTGGTTGAGTTCCAATCCTCGAAGCCAGCCGGTAGAACCAGGGTGGCATTCTTAGTGCCGACAACCATCGGCATGAGAGTGCGTTTTGAGACGAGAATCTTAAAAGGGCGCGATCCCTTCATTTGTTGGGAAATCAGGGAACACTGAGTTTTCGTTTTACCCTCTACGAGGGAGACGGATTGTGAAAGCAAGTGCCGAATCCGTAGCCAGCCGATCGTGATCCAGAGCCCAAAGAAGACGCTTCCTGTGGTCCAGGTAAAAAAGAGGGTGGAGCGCAATCTGAAAGGCGTCTCCGTTGAGTTTCTATCGATCGCTATTAGATCGGTGGCGTCCTGGTGTGAACTTGGTTGAGCTAGAGTGGCGGTCGGCGTCGTGGCCGGAGGCGATCCGTTTTCGCCACTGGCATTCGAGATTACTGGGAGGGCCAACGGACTTAAACCGGAGCCGAATGCCGCTGCTTGGCTTGGGACTTCGACCCGATACTTGGGTGAAACGGCTGAAAGTGCCGGCCATAGTAGGAGGCAAGTAATAATCATTAGCCAATAGTAGTGCCTCGTTGCCGCTGAGAACCTTCGGAGAAGGAGGCTAAGACCCATGGCGGCTAGTCCGATGGCAGTCGTGCCGATGAGCGCATCCGTGGCAAGTGTAGAGAGGGTTATCGAATTCATGGCAAAATGTTCCTATTCGTTAGGGGAGCCTAGTGGCCGTCCTTCCTGGCTTGGCGAATCATTTTCTCCATCGCCTTGAGATCATCTTGTGTCAGTTTGAGTTCGGAGGAGTCGAGAAGGGCGGCCATCACTTTCTCGGCAGATCCGTCAAAGAAGGTTTGAACCACTTTAGAAATCGCGCTTTGGGCGGCTTCCGTTCTCGGACGGGTTGGAAGGTAGTTGTAGCGGGCACCTTTTTTTGTGTGCTGAAGGAATCCCTTGTTTTCGAGAATCACCATGAGGGAGCGAACCGTCGAGTAACTAGGGGAGTCCTCCAACTCCGCCATCACCTCCTGAGCGGTTGCCTCTCCTCGACGGTAGACGATTTCCATGATCTGTCCTTCTCGGCGTGATAGTCCGGTAGTGATTCCATTGGCCATAATAAGTTGAGTGCGAAAAAATTCGCATCTATGGCAAGGGTTGGCAAGATGAAAGTGCGTAAAAATTAGCATTTAGGTTCTCGATTTCTTGCCAAGGATTCTCGGATAGCTGTTTTTTCTTTCAATTGGCCGACGGAATTCCATGCTTAATGGATTCACGGGATCAGACTATGAAACGATTTCATTATTGCTGGCTTTTATTGGGACTTCTAAGTGCGCAGGGCGTCGTGGCGCAAGAAACTCTGATTGAGGATTTTGAAGGAGGAAACTATCAGGGATGGACGGTTGAAGGGAATGCTTTTGGCTCGTCTCCAGCCTCGGGGAAGATTGGTGCCCAGCAAGCAGTAGTGGGGTTTCGGGGCGGGGGATTGGTGAACACCTTCCTTGCAGGGGATTCGAGTTTGGGCTCGTTGACATCTTCCGAGTTTCCAATTTCCGAAAAGTATCTCGCATTCCTTATTGGAGGAGGGAAGCACCCAGGCGAGACGGGGATCGAACTTTATGTAGCGGGCGAACTCGTGCGATCCGCCACGGGTAGGGACGATGAGCGGCTGGAATGGGTGTAATGGGACGCTGTCTGAGTTTCTTGGGAAGGCTGGATTTGTTCGCATTATTGACCGTCACCAAGGTGGATTTGGGCACATCAATATCGATCAAATCGTATTGGTGTCCCGAGCTCGGGGTGTGAAAGATATTGGGCGCCTTTCTGATTACCGGAAGACCAAGGAATACTATCGAGAGCGCTACCGTCCACAGTATCATTTCACTCCAGAGATCAATTGGATGAACGATCCCAATGGGATGGTTTTCTTTGGTGGGGAATATCACTTGTTTTACCAACACAATCCCCATGGGAACGAATGGGGACACATGACCTGGGGGCATACGGTGAGCTCTGATATGGTGCATTGGAAGCATCTGCCCCTGGCCATTCACGAAGCCTATGGCGTCATGATTTTCTCGGGAAGTGCGGTCGTGGATTGGCGTAATACGAGCGGGTTTGGTTTGGGAAGCGAGCCGCCTCTGATTGCCATTTATACCGGCCACGGCCACGGGAAGCAGACCCAGGACATTGCATACAGTAACGACCGAGGGCGGACTTGGACGAAGTATGCCGGCAACCCCGTGATCGATCTTGAGGAAAAAGATTTCCGGGATCCGAAGGTGATGTGGCATGAGGCGTCGAACCAATGGATCATGGTGGTGTCGATGGCCAATGAGCTCTATGTGCAATTCTACGGTTCTTCTGATCTCAAGTCGTGGCAATTGCTGAGCCAGTTTGGTCCTGCGGGGGCGACGGGGAAACCGAATTGGGAATGTCCTGACTTGTTTGAACTGCCTATCGAGGGGGAGGCGGGTGAGAGCCGCTGGGTGTTGGAGGTTGATATGGGGAACAAGTCGATCGCTGGTGGATCAGGTGGAGAGTATTTCATTGGCGAGTTTGATGGTCGCGAATTCCGGGCAGAGCATCCGCTTGATGAGGTGCGTTGGGTTGACTACGGGCGAGACTTTTATGCGCCGGTTTCTTGGTCGGATATTCCTAAGTCCGATGGGCGCCGATTATGGTTGGCTTGGATGAATAATTGGGAGACTGCCTTGGTGCCAACGCACCCATGGCGGAGCGCGATGTCGCTCCCGCGTTCGGTGGCTCTGCGAAGAACGCCCGATGGCTTGAGAATGGTACAGAGACCGGTGAAGGAGTTGAAATCACTTCGAGGTGATCGTGTGGCGTTGAATCAGCGATCGCTTGTGTCTTCAAGCCTCCCCCTGGCTGAGTTCGGGATTTCAGGCAACCAGGTCGAGATTATCGCGGATTTCGAACTCAAGGATGCCAGCGAGTTTGGCCTGCGAGTCAGTCTGGGCGGTGGAGAGGAAACGGTCATCGGCTATGATGCCGGTACGGAAACCATGTTTGTCGATCGAACGCGGTCCGGGGAGGTTGATTTTCATCCAGCATTTGCCGGACGACATTCCGGGCCCTTGCCGGCGGTCGAAGGGAGGGTTCGATTTCATGTCTTTGTCGATACCTCCTCGGTGGAGGTGTTTGGGAACGATGGCTATACAGTCATTACGGATCGAATTTTTCCAGATCCTTCGAGTCAGGGAATCGAGCTGTATTCCAAAGGTGGGGCTACGGTGCTTCGTTCGCTCAAGTTCTGGCGATTGAACTCGGTTTGGCATAAGGCGGCAATAGGGGAGTGAATTCAGACAGAATCTTGTTGGAACGGGCTCGCCGTACTCGTTGATCTATGCCAGGGTGCCGAGAATTGTGAAGACCTTGTTTTTGGTGAGACATGCGAAGTCGAGTTGGGAAAACCCAGAGGGCGGCGACCACGCCCGTACACTGAATGATCGGGGACGAAAGAACGCGCCTGAGATGGCAGCGCGCTTGAAAGGACGTGCTGTTACTTTGGATCGCTTGATAACGTCCTCAGCAACGCGTGCTAGAGAGACGGGAGCCTTCTTTGTCTCTGGGTTGGACCTCGGCGCCGAGTCGGTAATTGTTGAAGCCCAGCTCTATGGGGCTACCGCCGCGGACTGGTTAGGGTTGATACAATCGTTAGATGAGTCGTGGAATTCAGTGATGATGATTGGTCACAATCCGACGCTAACCGAGTTGGCTAATGGGCTCGGGAGAATGGACATCAGCAATGTCCCCACCTGCGGCGTTCTTGAGTGTCGATACGCCGGGGACTATTGGGGAAACTTTGGAGAGCAAGCCGAGGATCTGGAAATTGACTTTGATTATCCTAAGAACATGTCCGCGTGACTAGAACGATCATACTACCAATCGAGGAGAAGGGCCCAAGATGCCAAAATCAGCAGCTGAATACGAAAAGGAATTTCTGAGTGGGCTTCGAACCAGCAGTGGTGCCGATCTGAAGACATGGATGAAGCGCTGCAAAGAAAGTGGTGAGACTAAACACAACGCCGTGTTGAAGTTCTTAAAATCGAACTATGAATTCAATCATATGCAGGCGAACTTTCTTGCTGCGATATTTCTCAATGGTGGGCAAGCGGTGTATGGGAATACCTCGGATCTAATGGGACAGCATTTCAAGAACAAGGAATCGGTAAGACCGCTTTACGATAAGCTGGAGACTTGGGTTAAATCGCAATTCAAGACAGTTGCCGTCGTCCCAACCAAGGGGTATGTGTCGTTTCGAGCTGAACGCGAATTTGCCGTCGCGAAGATAACGAAAACAGGCATTCGGGTGGGGATGGATCTAGGGGAACGCCCCTTTGATAAAAAGGTGGCGAAAGCCAAGAGTCTTGGGGCGATGCCTCGAATGAGTCACATGGTCGAGATTTCAGTGGCGAGGGAGATTGATGCTTCTCTGAAGACGCTTTTGAAAGAGGCGAACACGCGCGTCAACGGGTAGGGGAGGTTCGGAATCGATCAGGGACAAGCGGTATGCCCACGATTGCTTTTTTGCAAGGCCCTGTCATGCTGCGGGCTTCCTATGAAAGTCATCCTGAATTTGTGTGTCCTTCTGGTTGCTGGAATGGCAACAGCGGCTGAGAAGCCGAATATTGTCTTCATCTTAGCCGATGATCTCGGTTATTCCGAACTGGGCAGTTATGGTCAGAAGAAAATACGGACCCCGCGACTTGATGCTCTGGCTGCCGAGGGAATGCGTTTCACGCAGAATTATTCCGGCAATGCGGTTTGCGCTCCTTCTCGTTGTGTGTTGTTGACTGGGAAACATCCCGGTCACGCTATCGTCCGCAATAACAGTGAAGTTCAACCTGAAGGGCAGCGTCCCATTCCTGATGCCGAAAAGACCTTGGCGGAATGCCTCAAGGAGGCAGGTTATGTGACTGGGGCCTTCGGCAAGTGGGGCTTAGGGTTTCCGGGGTCTGAAGGCGATCCACTGAACCAAGGCTTTGATCGGTTCTATGGCTATAATTGTCAACGCCATGCTCATAGCTATTACCCCTCGTATTTGTGGGATGATGACGAACGGGTTGTATTGGAAAACAATCCGCCTATACCGGGGCACGCGTCATTGCCCAAGAACCTCGATGCCGGCAAGGCTGCGAGCTACGCTCAGTTCAAAGGAAAGGACTACGCACCGGATCGGATCAATGCCAAGGCCCTTGAATTCATCCGAGACCATCAAGATCAGCCGTTCTTTCTTTACTATCCGACGGTGATTCCCCATGTGGCACTGCACGTGCCCGATCAGGATCTTAAGCCCTATCTTTCATTAGGGTGGATTGACCCGCCATTCACCCGTGCAGCGGGGTATGGCTATACGCCGCACTACAAACCGCGGGCGGCCTATGCGGCGATGATTACCCGCATGGATACCTATATCGGCAATATTCTGGATCTGCTAGAGACACTCGAACTTGACGACAATACGCTCGTTGTTTTTACCTCAGATAACGGTACCACACATCTCAAAGCTGAAGTGGACTATGATTTCTTTCACAGTGTGGCGTCGCTGCGAGGGCTGAAAGGATCTCTCTACGAGGGAGGCGTTCGGGTGCCTTTGATCGTTCGTTGGCCGGGGAAGGTGAGAGCTGGGAGCGTTTCTGATTTCCGTACGGGTTTTGAAGACTGGATCCCTACCTTGCTCGATATTGCGGCTCCCGGGGAACTCGCTCCACATGGGATCGATGGGGTAAGTATCGCGCCGACTCTCTTGGGGGCTTATCAACGTGAACGTCCGTTTCTCTATCGAGAATTCACGGGCTATGGTGGGCAACAGGCCGTTTGGCTTGGTCCTTGGAAGGGTGTGCGACAAGGGATGCTGAGGAAAAACAATGTGAATCCCCTGAAGACGGAGCTCTATCACTTAGGTGAAGATCTTTCTGAAGCGAACGATCGATCCGCGGAATTTCCACGAGTCATCGCTCAGATTGAGCGCATCATGAAGCAACAGCATCAACCTTCTGATAGGTTTCCCTTTCCGGCTCTCGATTAGGAGAGCCATTCAATCCGCGAGCTTGGTTGTGCTTTGGACTAAAGGGGGAGGTTAAGGACGAGCTCTAGGTCTGGGGGCTCGGTGAGTCGGCGATAAAAGAGGTTGATAAAAAACAATCCCGTCATTGCGATCGCAAAGGCGAAACGGCCCAATGCTCCGGCGAGCAATCCGATCACCGCCCCAAAGCCAGCTTTACTCGCGGTCTGAAGGTCGGTGCCTCCGAGAAGCTCGAAGAGCATCGCTCCGGCGAACGGGCCAATGATTATTCCAGGCAGTCCAAAGAAGAGCCCGACAAGTCCGCCAACGATCACCCCTAGGATGCCTTTCCAGGTTGCCCCTAGCTTTCTGGCGCCCAGGACGCTAGCGACAAAATCAAGGCCGAGTGATAGAATCATCATGATGAAGAGTGTGACAAGGACCCCGAGACTGATGCTCTGTTCTTGATAAAAGAACCAATGGCCGAGCGCTCCGATAAACACGAAGGGCGTGCTAGGAAGTGCAGGAATGAGGCTCCCGATGATTCCCGTCAGCATAAGGAGCGACGCGATGCAGAGGATGAGAAGGTGCTCCCAACTCATCGATGCTGGAGGGGGTTGATCTGGGGGGAAGGCAAGAAATGGAATTCGATCAATCGCCTCATTTCGATTTCATCGATAGCGCGAGACTTTTTCGGATTCCTTCGCGAACGCCAGCATCGTAGAAGTCCACGGGATTGTAATCATCTCGCAGGATCATACCGCGTTCCGTGCTGGAATCGACGATGTTTTCGTAAGCGATTTGAACAGAGCGACGAATCAAGGGATGAGCGTGGCTGAAGTCCCGGGTGCGAGGTGCTCTGAGATTTTTCTGATCGGAGGCGACGAAAAAGACATTACCGTGCCCCCCGTCGTGAATCTTGATGGATTTGAAGACACTCTTGAGAGTCTTGGCTAATGAACTCACAAAGAAATCTTCGCCCGGTTTGAAGTAGCCAAAACTGTTGATCACCAAGACACCGTCTGTTTCTAGTCTCGTTTGGATTGACTGGAAACATTCTTGGGTCATCAGGTGAGAAGGGGAAGAATCCCCGAGGAAGGCGTCGAGGAGAATGACGTCGTATTGTTTGGACGATGCATTGAGAAAATGACGTCCGTCACCAATGTGGATATTGACGGCTTCGGGGTCGAACCCGAAGAACTCTTGGCCGATTCCTCCAACTCGCGGATTGATCTCGACAACATCAACGGCCACATCTTCATCCGCGAACTGTTGTGGAACAATGCCGACGCCCAAGCCAATGCCTAAGAGCGTGTCTGTTTTCTTTGCATAAGCCTCAGCCAGATCGTGAAGCATGTAGGTGAATACCGTGAGGCTCTGCTTCGTGGTGGGATCGTAGATGTTCTGGGTAAGAAGATCGTTGAGGTAGTAACGTTTTGTGCCGTCCTTTGATTCTAAGACTTGCATCAGCCCGAAGTTCGAGTTGCGACGGATGAGTTCATTCATTCCTCGAGTGCCGGAGATGGCGTCGATCCGAATCCCAATCGAACCGGCGATTATTGCGATGAGAAGCGCGGTGCCCGTTTGAGCGAGGTTCGTTGAAGTCCGGTGCCATACTAGGAAATAGGTGGTGACGACGGCAAAGAGAACGCCGGCTGAGACAACCAGAGTCACTGAATTCGGGGCAAACGGGATGAGGACATAGCCAATAAGCACCGTGCCGAGCACGCTGCCGACAGTGCTAATCGCTGAGAGGCGGCCGACTTGGCCCCCCACGGTTTGGGTAGATTGAGTGAGAACCCGGATGACAAATGGGCCGGTCACAGCCAGGAGCGTAAGGGGGATGAAAAACAAAAACAGAGAAGCAAGAATGGACCCAAGGGCGAGGCTGAAATTGAGGCAGAGGTAGGCCATAGGGCGGAGAACGGCCAAGGCAAGACAAAGATAGAGCCCAGCTAAGAGGATGCATAGATAGAGCCGTTTGAGGTTCGCTGATCGATCCACCAGCCAGCCACCGAAGTAATAGCCTGCGGCTAGAGACAGGAGGGTAACAGCGATTTGAGCCGTCCAGACGAAATGAGAGGTGCCGAAAAACGGCGACAGCATCTTAGCGCCCAGAATCTCTACGATGAGGATAATACCCCCGGTAATGGCGGCAGTCAGGTAGAGGAAGCGTCTCAGACCTTGGCTGATCGTAGGTTTTGATTCCTCGCTATTGCTATTCATCACGGCCGATTTCTACGGAGTTCGCGCTCGGAAATCAAGATTCGAGCGCTTGGAAGATATTCGATCGCTAAGAAACTCAAGCGACGGGAGATTTTTTACGAGCACTATCGATGTTCAAAATCGCTGAGCGGAGTGCCCTGAGCGTTCCTTGAATACGGTTAGTTGGTCGCTGCATCGTGAGATGGGATCTGATGAATGGTATGATAGAGCGTGTCAGAAATCGAATTGCCTTCCGCGTCGTGTAGTCTGTACGTAAGCGCACTTTGCATTGCGGGGTGAAACGGACTTAAGCGAAGTAGCACCGTGCGACCTGTGTCGTCGAGAATTACTCGCTCGACTCGGATCGAGTCGTGGCCCTTCTGGTCGGGATTGGAAATCTTATAGTCTGGCGATCCGTAGTTCCTAGTCCAGCGGTAATTCCATTGTTCGATCTCGTAATTTGCGGGATTCGTTGCTGAATTCGGGGCTAGGGCCGTTCGAAAATGAATGCGAATTCCATCAGGCTCGACGGTGAGGTTTTCCGGGGTATTGATATCGTCAATGCCGGTGTATCGGACCCGTTGAAGGCACCCTGGCATGGCTGCGCTTGTTTGCCATCCGCGAAGGCCAGTGACGTAGAGTTGCCCGTCTTGGTTGCGAAAGCGGGCTCGCATGGCTCCGGAATCAAATTCGATTCCGGGGATGCGAATCAGGCCGCCTTGATGTTGTCCCTTGATCTCTTCGAAAAAGACGTAGAACAGCTGGCATTTTCCGTAGGACAGATGGAGGAGACTGCCTCCGAGTGGGCCCCAGCGGGGATTTGACGGAGCCCAGACCTGTCCGCCGCATGAATTATCCACCCCGTGAGGAATCCAACACAAGGGCTGATGAAATTGAGTGGGAGGGGGGGCTTGATGATGTGAAGGCATGAAGCCGTAGAAACCATTCTTGCGGACGACGTGGATACCGCTTGAGGGAATCCAGCTACCTTGCTGTTTCCCAAAAGTGATCAAGTCATTGGGGCCGATCGCCATTCCGTTTGGGTTGCGAAGACCGGTTGCGAAGAGCTCGAATTGGCTGCCATCTGGGGAGATTTTGATTAGGCTGCCGGCATGATCCGAGAGTCCTTCATCGGTACATTTTAAGTAGTAGAAATTCCCAGAGGAGTCGGTCTGGAGGTCGGTGGCGAATCGGTGATGTCGTTCGGAAACTTGGCAGTCAGCGTTGAAGCTTTCGTAGTAGTCAGCTTCGTTGTTCCCATTGAGATCGACGAGCCTGGTGATCCGGTCGAGTCCGGTTACGAAGATCTCATCGTTCACGATTTTAAGGCCTAGAGGGTTCGATAAACCGCTTGCGAAGCGGTTCCAGACGAGCTGGTCAAGGTCCTCATCGATCCCGCTGAGAGTCCAGACATCGCCATGAGAGGTGCAGAGAGCGGCATCTCCATTGGCGAAGAAATCGAGACCAGCAGTGTAGAGAAGGGCGTTCCATGGATTGTCATACGGCAGAGTGAGTGTATCGACGACATAGGGGGCCTGGCTGGGGGCGGTCTTGCCTCTCGTGATGATGGGGGTCTCCCAGCGGCGCTGCCCTCCCTGTGCGAATCGTTGCAGTGAAACCTCCGCTCGCTTGATTGATCCGTCTTCATGAATGATCAGGTCTCGTGTCGTAGGGCTTTCCGGTAGGGTGATTTTCTTGGAGCCCATACTCAGTTGGAGAGGCTTTAACGAAGGCGCGATGGTGAGTTGTCGGAGAAATTTCCCATCCTTGATCGCTGGCGAGTCTAGGATGGCGGTGCCGTTAACGTCGTAGGAGAAGACAACGGTATCCTCGTGGAGATAGTGACCATTGAAGCGAAGCCAATGCGCCGGCAATGGACCGTATCCGTTGGAACGTGGATCGTGCCATGATCCTCTCGGGCTGGCCCATCCGGGATGCTGGGGACTGGTAAAGATTGGTGTGGCGCCAATTTGGATTCGATACTCCGCTCGCTCATCCTCACGACCGCTGAGGAATTGAACGAAATTTCCCTCCCAGACAGCGCTGTAGCGAAGAAGTTCCGTATCGAAGAGAGCACCAGCCGTTCCGTTGGGGCCAAGTTTCACGGCGATCCCCTTGGGAGTGATGTCTTGCCCATTTGCGATCACTCCGCCGAGACTGGGCCCACTATCCATCAGCGGGCGATATCGTTTCATTTTCTCTTGGGCGCGTGCCAGCCCTGAGATGGGGGCCGTGGTGGTGGCTGTCTCTTATACACATCTCCGAGCC
>CAJXVR010000084.1 GCA_913061285.1 uncultured Verrucomicrobiota bacterium
AGATCGCTCGTCGGCAGCGTCAGATGTGTATAAGAGACAGCTCCAGTGCGCCTATGCTCGATCTTGAAGAGCCTCCAAGAAACAAAGCGAACCAATAAGAAGTTTATTGAACTTTCTGCTATTGAGAGGCGACTGACCTGGTGAACGATGGAAAAAACGAAGGAACAGATCGAAACGGATCTCCTGGCTCTCCAGGCTTCGGGAGGCAATGCGGATGCCCTCGACAGCTTACTCAGACGCTGGCAAGAACCTCTGTGGCGTTACTTGAGAGGGCTGTGTGGTGAGGATCAGCAAGCCTGGGATCTGCTCCAGGAAACCTGCCTTTCAATCGCAAAATCGATTCATCGACTCAAACGTAGCGAAGCCTTCACCTCAATGGCCTACCAAATCGCATACCGACGATACGTCGACTATGTCCGAGCCGATCGGCGTAACAAAGCCTTGACGGCTGCAGCCCAAAAGCAGGCTCCAGAAAGCACCGAACGACGCAGCCTGGACTCGGAGCAATCTCTCATTAGAGAAGCCGTCGCTCAGCTCAACGAAATGGATCGCTCCATAGTAACCCTTACCTATCTGGAAGGGTATTCCTACGAGGATATCGCCCAACTGAAGGGGATTCCTCTAGGCACTGTTAAGTCTCGTATCCACTACGCAAAGAACATCATACGTCAAACCATCGAGAGGGAACAAACATGAACGATCTCGACAAAAAACTCAGCTCCGCCCTCCGAGTCGAGATACCTCTTTCGGAGAATAAACTCGATCGAATCAGAAAGGAAACCCGCGAAATGTACGAAAAAGAAAAAGCAACCAACCAAAACTGGACCGTTGGATTCACCATTGCAGGATTTGTGGCCGCTGCCCTTTGGTTCTATCTCTTTTGGAATTCAGAATCGACAAAGTTTCAAATTTTGTGGGCAAGCCTCCTCGTCGGGGAAGGACTCGGCATCTCGATTCTCTATATCGGGCACATCGTCACCGAGAATAGCCTTACCGACCGAAAAGAGCATCGAGAAATCGAACTGAAGATCGCCGAACTCGAAGAACGCCTCCTTGGTTCACGCCTTTAGGTTCCACCCTTTCCCTCGTTGTGTCGTTTTCCCAACGCGAGAAAACGACACAATGGAGTTAGATCCACTAGCCAGAGGCAGATCCTAGTTCGGGCGAGAGTCCCTATTCAACGACTCTGAAGAATTGCTTCTCCGTCGCGCTGTCGATCGCTTGGGTAAACGGCGAGCTCGCTCCTTCAACAGCAGACCATGGGCCTGTTACCGAAGAGGCTGATTCAAGGGTTCCACTGTAAGTCATAACGACATCAGCTCCAGATTGCGCGATCGAAAGACTCAATTCCACCGGCGCCCTCTCTGACAGTTGGTAGACCTTGAGGTTGTCAAAGAGACCAAAACTGAGGTCTGGATTGTCGGATACAGAGGAAAACCAATCGCTATATCCAAGGAAGATATTCCCTGAATCGCTAAACGGAGCGACTGCCTGCGATAGCTTGGCAATCTCTGAACCATTCATTGACCAGGTCACCGTGTCAGCGACCTTGGCAATCTGAACGGGAATCCATTGAAAGGCCGTTTGCCCCGCAACCGTGCTTCCAGTTTGTTGAGCGAAGTCGTCCATCTGCGCCTGCGGAGCTGTCTTACCTGCAGGGAAAATGGAGCCATAGTAGTCAGCTCCATTATCTTGACTTCCCGCGACGTACACTCCCGAATCTTCCGTCAGAAACACACTATCGAGGAACGCTCGAAAGTCGCGCGAAGATCCTCCGTCACCAGTCACAATGAACCACGCGCCATCAGATGCGTCGTCAGCGGTTTGAATATGATCGCCGGTCGTGCCAATCCCAGCTGCTGCAAATTCAGTCGAACCGCCGCCACCTCCGGGAATAGGCCCATTAAAGTTGATCCAAAGGTCAAACGTTAGAACATAGTCCCCACTAAACGACTGCCCCATCGGAGAAGCCGTAATGTGGGCTGCTTCCCCAAGACTTTCGTTTGCCGTGAACCTAAGGCCTCGAGTGCTCTCGCCCGCTCCTCCCGGCGCAGAAGGGATCCCATCGATCGCATAGTCGTAGGCAAAGACGGCTCCCGTATCATCGGAACTCTGATTCACCAACCATTCAGCGGATACATCGGAATCAAAACTCTCGGAATAGATCAGTTCTGCGCCGTCGAGAATATCAGGCAAGGGAACACCCGAGTCACCATTGTCGAGTAAGGGCAAGCTCACAAACTTGCCCGATTGTGTCTCGTAGAGAGAGGATGGATTAATAATAACTTCAATACTCTCATCCAATTCTTCCTTGGCGTCATCGATCAATGAAATCACCAGGCTCGCCTCAGCCTCACCAGGAGCGAAGGTCAATTCATTCCCTTCCGGCGCTTGGAAATCTTCACCAGCGACGGCAGACCCTTCTATGCGATATGAAACGGTCAGTGATTCGCTGCTTGCACCAGAACGAGTAAAGGTGATCGAGGCTTCTCCTGCTCCCTCGTCCACCGAGTCCGCTTTAAAGACGTCCGTCCCCAACGTATCATCAAACTCAACCGCTCCAGGAACGCTCACACCTACCAGAGGAAGAGCATCCGAAGCATCAAGTTGAATCACCCGCAGGTTGTCGAAAATCACAAAGTTCTCTTCTCCGGGATTAGCGATGGACGAAAATGGATCGGAGTATCCAATCATAACCCGATTCCCATCAATGAGAGCTTGATCCGCACTGATAGTCGCAATGATCTGTCCGTTCATGAGCCAAGAAACCGCACCGTCAACAATCCTCACCTCGACTTGGACCCAACCTTTTCCAGGAGCCCCTTTCGTTTCGTGAGGAGGAAGGGGGAAAACCCGTTCGAGTGGGCCACCTCCAAAAGCGTTGTATTCCCCGACGCCATCTCCGTCCATATCTGTGAAACCAACCCGAGCCCCCTGTTCATCCAAAAACTCAGGCACCGAAGAACCGTCTCCAACATAGGCTCGATAGTCACGCGACGAGCCTCCTTCCCCTGATACGGCAAAAAAAGTACCATCCCCATCAACCGCTGCATTGCCGTCAAGAAACGCAACGAGATCTCCAGAATGCCCGACGCCCATCGTCGCAAATTCAGTCGATCCTGATCCACCAAATGCCGGCCCATTGTAACTCATGAACATTTCGAATCGCAGTGCATAGTTCCCCTCAGCACTCAAGTCCTTAGGAAAGAGACTTACCGAGGCCTCGACCGGTTCCTCATCTGAGTTCACGAACACTTTTAGCCCCAAGCTTGTATCACCCGAGTCAAAAGGATTCTTGGGCACAGGAAGCGTTTCACTCGCAGCACCACGGGTCAGCTGAAACATATCGGAAGAATAGTCGTGAGCGAAAATCACCGTTGCGTCTGGAACCGCATCTAAGCTCTCATCAATCACGATCCAATCAGCCGAGGTGTCCCGATCAAAATCATCCGAAAAAAGAATCTCTCCACCAAACGCCGAAAACAGCGACGCCGCAACCAAACCTGTCCCGAGTAGGAATACCTTCATTATCAGTTCTCTTTAAAAAGTTCCACAAATCCAACCGGACATAGCGTGCCAGAGGAATGGCGTCCGGAAAACCTCAAAATATTCATTCCGATCGTGCGTCACATGAGAGAACTCGGAGGCTTTTTCCCGGGGATCGTCCGGCGGCATACACAATAGAATCGAGAACCGAGCCAAGAAAGGGCTCGCACTAAATGCCATCCTCATAGGAACCTGATCGATCAATCAACATAAACAGCGAAGCAATCCCATGAGAAACTATCGACTCACGCTGAGCCTCCTGCTCATCACCGGCCAGCTTCTAAGCGCATCGGGTGCCGAATTGAGCTCTGGTCTTTACTCCGTGATGCAGACATGGGCACAAGAAGCGGCCTTTCCGCGGCCCTACCACGTCAGCGTTCCACCAAAAAAACTTGTGAAACCGAATCCCGTTTTCATCTTCCTCCACGGGAATGGAGGTACCGCAGAACGAGCGAAAAGCCAAATCACGAATCGCTACCCCCACATTGCCCAGCAGTACATCATGGTCTTCCCCCACGGATATCAAGAGAGTTGGAACATCGTTTCAGAGCGATCAAAAGCCGACGACCGAGGCTTTATCGAAGCCATCATCAAACAACTCATCACCTTTGACAACGTACAACAGGACACCCTCAGCATCATGGGCGTTTCGAACGGCGCAGCCCTCGTGAATCAACTAGCCATTGAAAGTCAGCTACCAAACATCAAGAATTACATTAGCAGTGTCAGCCCCCTAAACCGCTTTCAACACGACGGAACGCATTTTCGAGCCAAGGGCCCCAATAACACCTATCGAGCCATTGCCAAACCGAAAACGGGAAGACGTCTTATGAATATTTCTGGTACTGAGGACCGACTCATCCCCTATGCCGGCGGCCCGTCACTTCGAATTCCCGCCAAAGGAGGAAAGCTTGAATTCTTATCCGCAGAAGAATCCATCTTTCTCTGGGCAAAGCACATGGGCTATAAAGGAAAGAAACTCGCAGCGCCTAGTCAAACCGATGGCAAGCTTGAAAGCTACAGCTACCTCAACGGCGACATCATACACTACAAGGTCATCGGCGAGGGACATGGCGCCACTGCCGCAATCAGCGAATCGCTCCTACTCAAATTTCTCGCAAACACACCATGAGCCTCAGGATTTGAAAGAGTTGCACTTGCAGAACAAGATCCCCGCGAGGCGCCACTCCCATGACAGACAATTAGCCTACGATTCAGATCGCCCTTAGAGAGCACCACTATTTCAGCTCTTGGCCGCTTTCACTGAAGACGATTCGCATAATCTCACTGCCACCCGGCTGAATATTAGCAGCGATACTAGGGACCTTAGGATTCGAAGCGACGGATTGTGTACAGGCCGGCCCCGCAATTCTCGGCCCACCCGAAAACGATTCTCCCCCGCCTAACACCCTGAATCACCAGTCATCAGACCTTGCTAGTGCTTCGAAGGAATGGTCCACGTGAATGCCTTCCCCTGACGGGTTTCTAGGGTCACGGTATCTCCGATCTTATGATTCAACCGAAACCAGGCCAGGAACTGTCGGCTGTTCCAATCACTCGTTTGACCATTAACGGCGATGATTTCCATATTCGGCCTAAGCCCAGTCGGATACCAGGCGTTCTCCTTTCGTTTCGCACCCGATCCCATAAATGGCTTAAACGACATCGCGCCTTTTCCCTGATTTGGGCCAGCAATGGGAAAGAACCCGAGGTGGGGTCCATAGATCCCTTCATAAATCGTCTTACGCCACGAGTTCTGCGCTTTTCGCCACCCTGGAGACACTTCTAGTTTTGAAACGTGGGCTCGCTCGTTTCGCAGCCAAGCAACGGGAATCTCATCCGCACCATAAGCAGCGCGATGAAGCACACCTCGAAAATCCGCTTGCCCAAAAAGGCGACGATTTCCCGCCATACCAAGACGGTCCCCCGCTCGCAGTCCGGCCCGCTGGGCGGCACTATTCGGCTCGACAGAGGTCACCAACAAGCCGTCGTCTCGATCGACTACAATCCCTACATTTTCCGGTAGCGGCCAAGGCTGGGTATAAACATTCAAATCGAAGGTGCCCTTCTGCATCGAGTCAAAGTTGAGAAGATCCCCCACCTGATGGCAATGCACACAGGCTTGCTTGTCCATCCAGGGCCGTTCCTTCTTGAACAAATCAAAGTGAGTTTCATCTCGCGGGCCGTGAGGCTCAGCACTCGGATCAGGCAGAGGTCCATCGATATTCCACGACTCACGTCGAGGGTCATGGTGATGCCGCAGAATTCGTTCCAAGGTATTCACCAAGGCTGCTTCGCTGATTCGAGTGGAATCTGAGACATGATCTTTCCCTCCAAACACGCCATACAAACGCCCCTTGGGGGAAAGAAAATAGCCCCACCACGAGAGATCCAGATCCTGATACCCACGGAAGGGAAAATAGCGCTCATCAAGATTGCCCGCATCCGTCATCCGCACCGTAACGAACTGCGTTAGTAGAGGCGTTAGCTGGGGACTGCCATCAAGGACTTCCTTATCAAAGTCGGCACACTGTTTGCAGGGGAGGCAACGCCAGGTGACAAAAAGAGGTCGATTCTCCGATCTTGCCTCTTCAAGTGCCGCTCCGAAATCGCTTCGCCAGAGCACCGGCTGGAAAGCCATCTCAGGAACCGATCCAAGCGACGGCCCTAGGATATCTGTCCACTTTGAATCAGGAGAGCTATCAGCCCGAAGACCACCAAGAGATAGTCCGAGACAGAGCAGCGCGGCAAAGAGCACTCGTGTCAGAAGAGATCGCATCAATTAGATATAGGACGATCCATCTCCTTTGTGAAGCTTGGATTACCCGGCGAAATGAATGAGGCAAAGCCACACTTCGCAAGAACCAAGGATCAGTCTGCCGATCTTGTTTGCTTGGCAGGAAAGGCCCGCGCACGCCAGTTTATCCGAAACATCTTAGAACTCAAAGGGCGGCAAATGCCCATCGCCCATCAACAGATTCTCGCGACGGAGCTCGGCACCTCTCGACTGGATCTCTTCGACACTCTGGACCCCCACAAGACGCATCGCTCTATCCAGATCCGATTTCAAGATCTCAAAGGCTCGATTCAAGCCCGTATAACCACCGGCGCCAACACCCGCTGCGGTGACCCGCCCAATGCCGACGGCCTTCAGTCCATACGAAAGCGCGATCAGAATATCAGTCCCATTGCGGATTCCTCCGTCCATCATGAAATCTAATTTCGTGTCGCCGACCAAGGGCATTTCTTTTTCTACGATGTGGAGTACCGGAGGCACTCGATCCTGCTGACGGCCGCCATGGTTCGACCAAATCACACCCGTGGCTCCCAATTCCTCTGCCTTTCGCGCATCATAGGCACAATGGACGCCCTTGATGATCAGCGGATTCTCATCTCCCCAAGCCTCTTTCACCCATTTTAGATCATCCCAGGTCACCGCCGAGGCAGCAAGCTGCTGCCCAATATCCGTATAAGGCATCGGATCACCGTTTTCATCGATAACGTTGACAAACTTAATCAAGCCGCCGTCCCCGAAATGATCGAGAAGCCAAGGCAAGCGAACCATCATCTGCGGCCCAAGAGCGATTTTTCTAAGGGCGAGCGTGATCATCTCACCCAATCCGAGCCCCTTGAATGGAGCGGCAGCCTCCATCGGCTTCATCCGAGCGTGCATTGCGCGCATCCCCGACACCCCCGTATCCATCGTCAGAATCAACCCCTTGAATCCGGCTTTTTTGGCACGAGCAATGCCCCTCAGAGCCGTCTCTCGACCACCACAAAGATAGAGCTGAAACCAGCATCCACCGGTCGAGGCCTCAGCAACCTCCTCCAAGGTTGTCCCCGAAAGGGTGGACAATGCCATCACGGTCCCATATTCACCCGCGACCCGCGAGGCGATAGCGTCCGCTTTAGGGTAAAGTGAGCGCAAGCTTCCCACCGGCGCGATAAACCAAGGCACGTCAATCGATTGCCCCACCACGCTGGAGCTCATATCGAGCTCAGGGAACTTCAAGGCTCCGTGGGCGGTGGTCAACGATTGTTGGAACGCACGCACATTGCCGCGCATGGTAGTCTCAGCATCCGCACCACCTCGAAAATACTCTGAAACGATCGGAGGGACTCTTCGTCGCATCAGTTTCCAAAGGTCTTCAGTCGTTAGGGCATCAGCAATCTTGCGATCTTGTCGGCTCATCTTCGGGACCAAATTTACACAACCGCAAAAATACCGCGATCCAAAATCTTGTTCAGAGCGCCGAAAATTCGTTTTAGGCTCGAGAACACACTTTCCAGCGACCGCTCCCAACGCTCAAGCTGAGGCGACTAATTACCAGCCCCTTCGTAGCGATCACCGTCGTTATCTATGGTTATTTCCTTCGAAACCAACAATTTGCGTTTATGGGACCGCCTCCTTAGTTCATAGGAATTCCGGTTTGATAAGACGGGGTAGAAATAGAACGATTTCAGGGAAAACAATCACCAACACGAGCAGCACGAGCATCGGTAGCAAGATAATCGCAACATCCTTCAGAGCATCAAGCATCTTGATCTTCCCGAGCGAACAGGCAATGAGAAGACAGAGGCCGTAAGGGGGTGTCACTAGGCCGAAGGCGAGAGATAGCACACCAATCATGGCGAAATGAATTGGATGCATCCCCACATTTTCAGCCAAGGGAAAGAGGATCGTGCCCAAGATGATGATAGCCGGAATGGCATCGATAAACATGCCGATGATCAAAAATGCAAAGGCGATCAACAATCCAGTCGTGATCACTCCCGTGCCCCACCCCGATAACAGCTCTACCAACGCGAGCGGCACCCGAAAATAGGCTAACAACCAACCAAATGCCGATGCCGTTCCAATGCAAAAAAGAGACACCGACGCGAATCGAGCGGAATCGAAGAGGACCTTGGGTAAGTCCCCCCACTTGATCGATCGATAAATGAAGCATCCAAGTACAAGCGAGTAGAGAACCGCGACCACCGAAGCTTCCGTCGGAGTAAACAGCCCCCCCACGATGCCCCCCACAATGATCCCCGGGGTCACAAGAGCCAAACTGGCCTTTCCGGTCGCACTACTGAACTCCTTAAGCGAAGCTTTTTCACCGATGGGATAATTCCGCACCTTCGCATAAACCAACACAGTCGCCATCATGAACAGCGCAATCAGAATCCCCGGCACGACTCCAGCCAAGAACATGCCACCAATCGAGACAGACATGAGACCACCCCACACGATCATGATGATACTCGGAGGAATGATCACTCCCATTACCGAGGAGCAGGCCGTGATCGCCACGCTAAAGCTGGCATCATAACCCTGTTTCTTCATCGAGGGTATCAGCAAGGATCCGATACCTGCAGCGTCCGCCGTTGAGGATCCCGAGATACCGGCAAACAACATACTCACCATCACGTTAATATGTCCCAGCCCTCCGGGAAGATGCCCCACCGTGGCTCTAGCCAGATTAATGAGGCGATCCGTTATCCCGGCTTGATTCATCACGTTAGCTGCCATGAGGAAAAACGGAACGGCTAACAGAATAAAGGCATTGTAAGATTTCCACATCTCGCTGATGAGCAAGACAGGAGTCAATCTGTCCTCAATCAGAAACACTGGAACGCAGGCCAAACCCAGGGCAAACGAAACGGGCACTCTCAGCACAACGAATAGCGCGAAGAGCCCGAACAACAGCAATGACACTTCTCCCGGACTCATGTCAATTTGGAAGGTTTTCCGGTTTTCAGAACGATGAAATCCTCGATCAATTTCTCTAAAAGCAACATGAACCAGCTAAAGCCAGCCATCGGAAACGCGATATAGAGACTCAGCATATTGATCCCGATCATTTCGGACGACTGGACGTAGCCGGTTCTGGCAAAATCGTAACCAAACCGAATGAATACCAACGCCAGCAGAAGCATGAGAACGTGCACGATGATCCGAAGAAAACTTTCGATCCGAACAGACTTCACATTCGGAAACAGATCGACGTCAAAGTGAGCTCCCTCCCTCACAGCAATGATAGAACCGATCATGATCATCCAAACGAAAAAGAAGCGGGCCGCTTCTTCAGTCCAGATATAGCGGGGAAGAAAATCCAAATACCGTGAGAGTATCTGCACTGAGACCGGAATAATCATCAACCCCATCACCAACGTGAGCAGAAACTTCAACACGGCACAATAGCGTCGATTAAAGGAGGCAATGAGTTTGATCAAAGTGTTCACGCTAACAGTTTTGCCCTTTAGGGAAGGGAGTCTAGAAAAGACAGTTTACCGAGTGAACATAACTCGAACAGAGACGTAACCCTACTCCCTTTTAATCTCGCATACTTTCTATTCCACCGCATTGATTCGATTCAAAACCTCCACAGCCTTGATAGAGCGAGCAAAGGCCTCTTTGACCGGCTCAGCGAGCCTCAATAACTCAGCGCGCTCCTCAAAGACATGAGTTCGAAGTTTGCCCTCTTGCTCCATCTGCGAGAGGATTCCTGAGTCTTCCGTCGATTCAATTTCGCGCCCGTAGGCACCCGCTTCCCGTCCCGCCTTCACAATCGCGTCCTGAAGCGCTTTAGGCAGCCGACGAAAAGTCTTCCCACTAAACGCAATTGGGCGAACCGTGATCGCATGCTTCGTCAAAGATATCTCAGGACCCACTTCGTAGAATTTCATTTGCCGGAGCCCAGCCGCCTCGTTCTCCGCTGCGTCGATCACGCCTGTTTGGATTGCATTATAGACCTCACTGTAGGCGATCACGGTGGGCGATGCCCCGATGGCCTGAAATATCTTTGTTTGAATCGGCGCCCCCATCACCCGAATACTAAGCCCTTTCAAAGCCTGCATATTCGTGACCGGTTTTTTCACAATCAGATTGCGCGTACCACCACCGGCATACCCGACCAACATCACATCGGCTCGCTCGGCGACTTGCGTCACCAGAGGATCCAGAGCATCACTATCAAGCGCCTTATTCCAATGCTCCAAATCACGAAAGAGAAAAGGCATATCCATCAGGGGAGCCGCCGGAGCAAAGGTCGACATATGCGAAGGCGAAACGATACCGTAGTCGACCGAAATACCTTGATTCATATAGGCGAAATAGTCCTTCTCCAAACCCAGCTCACTATTGAGATACAACTCGAATTCAAGCGGTCCCTCGTAGTAGCTCTTGACCAGTGTTTCGAATTTTCGAAGGGTTTTCGAGAACGCATGAGCCTCGTCAAATTGTGTCGCCCCCCGAAGGACGATCGGCTTGTCACCTGATTGCCCCCCGGAAGGAGAGCCGGATCCGCCGCATCCTGACGCTGCCCCCAGAAGACTCAGTCCCAGGAACAGGGAGGAAATCGCTCTGAAACGAATTCGAAGCTGGGAAGGAGATTTCATGGAATATCGTTCTAGCATGGATGGAACTGCGTTTAGGATCTGTTTCATTCAATCACCATTGAAAAATAAACGAGATATAACATCGAATCATGGGTACGGCCCTGATTATTCGTGCTCCACGTGGGTTTGGCCAGCTGTTAAATCGCCGCTCGCATCTCCTAGCGGCCGCCTTCATGGCTTCTTAAAAAACCCTACCGGTTCAAATGGAGGGGTTTTTCGATCACGGAAGACCGGAATCTCACAGAGAGCTCCACACCTCTTAAGCGAAACCGTTGTGGACAGCCCGATCGAGATGACCTAGACATAGCGTCTTCAGCTGGTGGCAATAGGCCCATTCAATACAGGTCTGGCGGCTCGTTGATCGAGGCACAACTTATGAAGCAGCAGAATCTTTTAGGTGCGTTGGGACTCTACGTGACTTTCATCGCCGTTGGCATCACCGGACCAAGCGCTCTCGCTGACTGGAAACAATGGCGTGGGCCAACCGGCCAAGGCCACAGCGAAGCCGCGCTCCCAATCGAATGGACTGAAACCAAAAACATAACCTGGCGCACCCCGCTGCGAGGAAAAGGTTGGTCCTCACCCGTCATTGAAGGGGACCAGATATGGGTCACTGCCGCTCACGAAGATGAGGCTACAGAAGAAGAGCGATCCGAACGATTGAAGGCAAATACCGGAGGCCAACCAGTGGTTGTGCTCTCCAAGGTGCGTCTCCATGCCATTTGTATCGACAAGCATTCTGGTAGAACGATACATGATATTGAGATCCTCAGAAAGAAGGCCCCGCAATGGGCGCACAAGCTAAACAGCTACGCATCGCCCACTCCCGTCATTGAAAACGGGAAACTGTATTGTCACTTCGGAGCCTACGGAACCGCCTGCGTGGACACTCAAACTGCCCAGGTTCTCTGGCGGAACCAGGAACTTTATGTTCATCACGAGAACGGCCCCGGAAGCACACCTGTCATCTGGAAGGACAAGCTGATCTTTCACATGGACGGCAGCGATGATCAATACATTGTAGCCTTGGATCAATCAACCGGAGAAGTCGCTTGGAAAACACAGCGCAGCGGAGAAATGCACAAGAACCCGCAAATCCGCAAATGCTACGGCACACCCCTGATCCTCGAGACCGAGCGAGGGCACACACTCTTCTCTACCGCTGCCGACTGGCTCTACGGATACGATCCCGATAACGGCGAGGAACTTTGGAAAATGAACTACGGATTCACCGGTTTCTCCATTGTCCCCCGTCCAGTGGCCGGACACGGACTCCTCTACATGAGCACGAGCTTCATGAAGCCTCAACTGTTAGCTGTACGATACAATGAATCGCAGCCCCAAATTGCCTGGAGCTACAAACGCAGTGTGCCCTCGCAACCCTCCCCCGTTCTGGTCGGACATGAAATCTACTTCGTTAGCGATAGCGGAGGCATGGTCACCTGCCTCGATGCCCTCAGTGGAGAAGCCCATTGGCAAGAAAGAATTGGAGGCAACTTTTCGGCTTCCCCCTTGCACGCAAACGGAAAGATCTATTTCCATAGTCGAGAAGGCGTCACCACTGTGCTCAAGGCGGGAACCAGCTTTGAGGTCTTGGCTACCAACGAATTGGACGGCGAACTAATGGCCAGTGCGGCAGTCGACAAAGATGCCCTCGTTCTGCGAACCGACAAAGCCATCTACAGGATCGAAGAACGGTAGCAACACAACCACATCACCGCAGAGTGGGTTCGTAGAAAAAGATTCGCCGGCATCTCTTGGGTTCTACAACGATTTCAGTGGAGCCGATTCGATCACGATCCCACAGAAGAATTCTGGAGATCAAGCCCCCCCTTTCATCGAAGCCAAAACGGCGTACGGAATCTCGTTGTTGTATAGGTCCGCTAGCATTCCCGCCCCGGGCTCCCAGAGCGGCATCACCGACTTCAGCGGCCAGACATACCCCGCCCCCAGGATTCGAATAACGAAACCGGCGACTCATCCTATTGCTTATAAGCAGCCGAAGGAGTCCAGGTTTCACAAGATCAATCAACGACGATACCGTTCCTTCTCACGAGAGCGACGGCACCAGCCATATCTAACTTTAAGCCGCGCAACTTAGGGGAAGAAAAATCGAGGTTCAAACACTCGGTCTCCCGAAAATCAGCTCGCCGTAGGTCCGCTCCATCAAACGAGCAATCTTTCAATTTACTTCCACGAAAACTCGCTTCTTGAAGGTCACTAGAATTAAAAAACGCCCCGACCAGCGAACATTTCTGAAACGAGGCTCGCCTCAGCTTCATCCCGTCGAACACCGACGAATCCAGTGTCGACGTTGAGAAGCTGACGGAAAACAAGCTCGCGTTGCAGAGGCTCCAATCAATCCCCAGCAAACGGCAGCCCACGAATTCGACACCATTAAAAACAGACTCGTCGACCGAGGCCAACGAGAGATCGCAGTCAACAAACTTGCAATCGATAAACGTCGTTCGCCGGAACCCGGCTTGGCTGAAGTGACAGGCGCTGAACTCACAGGCTTCAAAACAGAAATCCTGGAGCACTTCAGCAGCGACACAGCTCCGAAACTCCCTATCAATGCTGTCCTTGTCGGCTAACGACACAATCTCTTCCATGATACAATTTCTAAAAAACACGAAGCAAGACTACTGACACGAGCTCGACAACCATTCCCTCGATGCCTCAATGGCGATCGTTTCGTTGAGAATAAGGTTCTTCTTGATCACGCTACCTTCGCCCGCAAAGCCTAACAATCACTATCCCCGCACCTCGGCATCGGAACAAATCCAAGAGCTGTTAGTTTCAAGCAAGAATTCCTAAGTCCTTGCCAAGAAACAGCCACAGGATCGTGTCAGTATATGCGAGACTTTACAGTCGCAATTCCCACTTCAAATCCACGCTTCCACTATGCATGTAACCTGGAAACCTCTCTCTGCCGGAATCCTTGACTTCACCGCGGGATTTTTCACCGTCTTCTGTGCCTTCTTAATGCTCGACGGAAATACGATGCTTACCACCCTTCACTCCTCGCTAGGGATCGCTCCTAAGACGGGTGGCATCGCAATGTTTATTCTTGGCTTCCTAGGGCTCATTGGCGGCGCTTGCTCACTCTCCCGCCGGTATTGGCACCTAGCTCTGACCGGCTCAATAGCCAACATCATAGCCCCTCACGGAATCCTGGGACTCGTCGCGACAATTTTCATCTTCATGTCCCGCGAAGAATTCAAATAGGGTCATTCTCAATCACTCAGGAGCGATTCGATCAAGCAATCCGACTTAAGCCGGGTTAGGGTTAAACAAACCCTTCAAGGCGCAACGATTCCATTCTTGGAGCGTACGCGGTTAAGACCGGTTTTAATTCGGTTCCTTGCGAGCCTCGCAGACCGTCAGCCTTCAGTCCATTTTCGCCGTCACAGCGTTTGACCTATACGCAATAAATTTCCATCAGCATCAACGACGGCAAATTCCCTCATCCCCCAAGGTTTATCTTCGAGCGCGTCTTGACGAGGAATCCCCCTCCGAGGTAACTCTGCAGATGCAAAGGCACGGGACAGGCTCTCCGCGTCCGAAACCCGGATGTAACACATGGCCGATGATTCCGCAGGACGAAGCTCAAGATGGGTGAAGAAGTGAAGCTCGATCGTGCCTCGGCGAATGATCGCGTAGTTTCCCGCAGGATGAATCTCACCGTCAAAGCCCAGGCGCCGATAAAAACTCAGCGTGTCCGCCAGAGAACGACTCGGCAGAATCGGAATAGCGGTATCTTGTTGTTGCATCGCAAATGTCTCTAAAATCTCGACGAGCGACCTACTCCAGCACTACCAGAGCGGGTTGACCCCAAGGGATTGTCTGATTCCCGAAATATCCTGGAAGGATTGATGACATAAAGCATTGTTCCCACTTCGCTGGAAGGATTCCCCTCAGAAAGAAGAAAGTAGGTCACAACCAGTTTTCGGTTATTCTCTGGATCCGTGATCCAGGTCGCTGTGGGGTTCGCAAAAGCCCTTGCTCCCTGATGGGTACGAATCGCCAAGGGACTGATGACCATTCCGTCATCATCACAGAGACAAAGCCTCCAAGAACTCCAGTCCCTGCTCGTTCGTTGAGTTTCCTGTAAGTAGTAGTTTTTGTTCTCCCATTCAAACAGGTCCCGGTCTCCCAAGTTACCCAGCCATCCTCGCCTGACCAGGTCTGAGTTGAGATCATCCGATGCTTCGGACTTCCATGAGTCAAAGTTGGTAAGGGTCCCTCGAGCTAGCTGATCAACCTGAGCATTCTTGTAGTAGTGAAATCGAAGCCTAATTAGAGACGAGTCGAGGCCGTTTTTTCCTAGCTCCACAGAATCAAAACTTGGCGTTCCCTCAGCCGTGGGAGCGAGCGTGCGAGACACATCATACTCACGAGCATGCATGCCCATACTAAGGTCTCTAAGATCGTCGTAGTACCTCAGCCGAATCCAGCACGAGTTTGGTGCATCCTTTTCATAGGCCAACAGGAATCCGCCGTTTTTGCAGGGCCATACCGTCGCCTGAGACGCATGTGCATCCAACATTCCGATATGTTTCCAGTGCTTCAGATCGGTAGATTGTGCCAGGTGAATCGCGAATACGCCACGGCTTCGCTTGTGGTACACGCCATAGCACACACCAGTGCTGTCATCGAGAGCTTGAAACAATTTGAGGCAATCCATCCCCCTGCCATCACTATCCTTTAAGCCGTAAATGCAGCTTTCCGCCTTCTTTACAGACTCGAGATGACTCGCTAACATGCGAGAGGCCGAGCCACAATGACCGGCGGACGGCATGGCCATCGCAACGATCAAAACAGCAATCATCCTTTTCATCTTACCTTCACCTCTCGGAAAGCAGGGGTGATATCGACGGACGATTTCCATCCAATTGTCTGTCGTTTTTCTAAGGGCGACGCGTGGCTCGTTCCTGCATCCATGCCACATCAGGATTGTTCGGCGAGGGAAAATCAAAGGGCGTCACAACCCCTTTAGAAAACTGCTTCACCGTTCGAGCGTCGTTCCATTTTTTCACCTCGGAATGCCCGTCCGCAAAGGAAAAGCCGCCTGACCCTCCATGGTAGCTGGCCGGAATATCCACGATACGGTAACGAGTCGGCTCACTCGGAAACCCTCCCATGTCCACAACAAACATGGCGTCATTGATAGTATCCTCACGCTCATCCAGGAAAACAAAAGACTGCGATGGCCCCGGATCAACAAAGTCCGACATCTTCCGGTAAGTTCGCCAAGGCCCACTTGAATCGGACCATCCCATAGACCTGCCTTCACCTCGACCCCCGACCCAATTGAGCATCGACATGCTCCGGATCCTCGGCTTGAGCTCTCCCCCGACTCGAACTGAACTCTTATCGCCGGGACACTTAAAAATCCCCGCACTTCCGCCGACATAAGGCCAGATGATGCTCTTGGTCAAATTCGCTTCTGGATCCCAATTTTCCCGATTGGCTCCGCTGAAATCGAGCCATCCCCCCATCCATTCATACGGCCCATGCTTAACGAAGGGCAGATTCCCCTGGCTATCATCCGAATAAATCGTCCAGCCAAGAAGCAATTGCTTGTGGTTGTTCATGCAGAAAATCCCCTGTGCCTTAGATTTTGCTTTAGAAAGGGCTGGCAAGAGCATTCCCGCGAGGATAGCAATAATCGCGATCACAACGAGCAATTCAATGAGCGTAAAAGCATCACTACGACGCCCCTTACACAGCTTAGATTCCAACATCATTCAGCCACTCTGTTTCGCCCCACCCGAGTAGTCAACAGTTTAGAAACTCTCAACGAGAGTTCGCATGCTTTCAGCGAAATCGATCGTCGAAAGGTTTGTCATGACGTGCTAGGGGTCGCGCTCGAATCGAAACCCCTAATTTGGATCATGCCGTCTCCAGCGCCGATCCAGTAGCGACCGGTCTAGGGTTAAGTCGAGCAGCCGAACAACTTCACTCTTGGGAGCTCACCGAGGGGGTGCCATGCAACGATTCGCAAGCGATGCCTCGTCAAACCCCGATTGATCTCGTTCCCACACGATAGAACGACGAGCGTGGTATCATCTTCGCCGAACTACGCCCGACAACGAACGGAAGGCGTAGGCTTCGTGGAAATAATTTCGCAACGGCTTGGCCAGATCAGGGTTCTTCCTAAGTCCAGCGCACCAGAAATCTAGGTTCTGAGGTCTAAATCAAATGCGTCTATCACAAATACATTTTTCAGACCAGGAAGACGTCTGTATATGCCGGAACGTTTTTCTATTTCGAACTAACGGTTAGTTGCCTTGAGGCGGCCCAGTATTTCGACGTGGCAATAGGAGATCACGATAGGGCAATCCCTGCCGATAGAGGTCCAAGCGATGAAGGATTCCGACAGTTTGGGGAACGGACTTGTCTCCAAGGGCTGCCTCCGTCAGACGAACGGCCTGACTAAAATCCCCGGAGTTTGCCATCGCTGCAGCTAAGGTATGCTCGTATAGCATCGCTCCAGGAGTCTGGAGTGCGCAAGCTTGAGTTGCCAATTCAAGAGCCAGATCACGATTTCGTTCGCATGGATCTGGATGGCAGGCCAAGATATGCGCTAGCCTATTCAGCAAGTCTGGCTGGTTAGGACTCCAAAACAAGGACTTCTGCAAGTAAATACGCTCTAGGCCAAGATTACGTCGGTTTCGAAAGAAACGAGCAGCGGATTCATAAACAGCCCAGTTTTCAGGATCGCAATCAACCGCCCGCCGGTAGTGGTACGAAGCATCTTCTGTTTCTAAGTTCCAATCGAGGGAATCGGCCAATGCGACATGCATCAGGACATTGCCGTCGGTCACATTCACGGCACGACGAAACAAAGTCACCGAGTTTTCCCAGAAACCGATCTGACGCCACGAGAGCGGAACGTAAACCGCCAAGGCCACACAGCCCAAAATCCAAAATACGGATTGTCGATGCCGTGACACCAACTCATTCATGCCCCAGATAAGCAAAACGAATAGGCCCACGAGAGGAAGATAAGTATAGCGGTCAGCACGGGCCTGCGTGCTGGTCTGAATCAACCCAATGACCGGTAGCAACGAAACAACAAACCAGGCCCAACCAAAGGTGATGTAAGGCCGACGAACCCGAGCCCTAACGGCCAACATGCTGACAAAGACGAAAAATACCAAGGCAAGAAAGACCCGTCCAAGAGCAAAGGTCTCTGGATAGGGATAGCACACAGCGAGTCCGACAGGAACGACGGATTGCGCCGCATAGATCCAGTAGGATTGGAGAGCGTTTGCGACTCGAAAAGAAACAGGCAACTCACTGACCGAAGGCATGATACCAAGTTCATCCTGAGCCAGCACAGTCACAATCCCTACACCAAGAGACATGATCAATAATGGAATCTTATCCCAGAGCAGCCTTGAGAATCGATCACAAGCGCCCAACGCCGTTGGGTTTTCGTTCCACACCCAAAAATCCAGAAGCAACAAGAGAACGGGTAGAGTCACCATCATGGGCTTACTCATCAGAGCACACGCGCATGACATGACGACGAGTACGTAGCGGACACGAGTCTGCTTGAGACGGTAGTCCAGATAGCAGTGAAATGTGACAAAACCAAAGAAGGTACTAAGGAGATCCTTACGTTCACTCACCCAAACAACCGACTCAACATGCAAAGGATGCCAAGCAAATAGTGCCGCCACTGCCGCGGGGGTCCCAAGACTCTTCTTTACCCGATACAGCAATCCAAAAAGAATCACAGTATTGAAGCAGTGAAAGATAACATTCACTAGCTTATGCCAACCAGCGACAGGACCAAAGAACGCGTAATCCACTTGGTGTGAGATCCATGTAAGCGGATGCCAATAGCTAGTCCCCGAATTGAGCGTGGTGAATGCCTCCCATACACCAGTCCAAGACACCCCCTGCTTCACAAGAGGGTTCCCAGTCACGTACGCCCCATCATCGTACGCCACAAAATCCTGATTGAACACCGAAGCAAACAGGACCAATGTCGCCCCCACAAGAAAGAAAGCAATAACTCCCCAAAGTCGCGCCGACATCAATGCAGTCGTTCAACGATTATCGGCCGTCATTCTTCCATTCGAGTTGGTTCATCGTTGATACGCTACGGAGCCCGCCCCTTCCGGTTCGCTCACAAACTCCCCCATGAGTCGTACATCTTAGAACTCAAATCGAATCGTGTGCCTACTGCCCGGTAGGTACAGGCGGGCAAGGAGCACCAGCAGCAACCGTCACAGGCAATGCCACACTGGTCGCCGCCGCTACGGTTTTACCATTGCAATCGGTGTAAGAAACAAAACCATTGCAGGAACGAAATCTCACTGTCGTATCATCTAGGCCGCTGTTGGCGTTGTCAGCTTCAGAAATCAGTCCAGGAGACGAGTTGCCCGATCGAGTCACGGGAATAGTCACCTGAAAGGTCTGCGGGGGGTTAAGATCCAGCCACCCCACCAAAGGAATATAGATGCGAGAAATCGTCACGCTCGTCGTACAAAAAATAATCTCAGTCCAAAAACCACCATCACAAGGGGTGGGAAAATCATCCACACAATCCCCGCTTCGCGTTCTAGAGGGAAAGGCAATGAGCCCGACAACAATCAACAAAAACACTATTTTATTCTTCATTCGATTTTAGAGTTACATTTCTCTATCTTTTTTCGCTAACCGGTTACTTCCTTTTTCACCAAAAAACACGCTAGACCCGTTCGGTGCGAATTCGAAACCACCAAAGGACCCCAACTCCAACCATCACCAATATTCCTAAGTAAAGAAGTCTGCTCGAAAGCGCCCCTCGCCCGAGAGATTTAATAGAGTTTTCTTCGGTTACGGTTCTGAGAGATATCAGACCACCAGTCGAGGTTTTCCGAAAATGCCCCTCCGCATTGCTATAAATGGTATATCGCATATCGACAGGACTGTTTTCTCGGTCTGAGATCTGTCGATAGGAAAACAGACTCGACGGCAAACTCGTATCAGACGTCTCAAGACTTAAAATCTGATAGCGTAAGAATGGAGTACCGTGGGCCTTTACCTCCCCTTCTGGTAGCGAAGGATCTAGTGCGTCGGTGTTGGATACAGAAATTAAATGGGACACATCGAACATTGAAGGGATCCGCCAATACTTCGACCGCTCACCATAAGTAAAGGCCACCCGGAACGCGTTAAACGACTGGGTCCCGCCATCCGTATCAGAAATAGGATTCAGATCAACCTGCGGCAGAAGTTCGCCACTATGCCAGTACTGAATAGCTTCTAGAATACCGTCAGCACCAATTTCGAGTAACCCAGAAAGTTGTCTACCGTCCACCGAGGAAGCATTGAACTGTCCAGATCTTCTATCCCAATCAATCGAGCCTGGCCGAATACGCAGCAAGCCCAGATTCAAGAATTCCCAAATCTTTTTCTGGGCAGCAACCACCAATACGGCGGCAACTGATTTTTCAGTCCAGCTTCCAGCATAGTTCTTACTAAGCGCATCCTGACTCTCTATACAGGCCAGGTGAACACCATCAGGAAGCGCCCAATAATTCGGATGATCACCACCGCAAGCCATTTTCGTGATCGCAGAAAGATCCTTGTAGTCTCGACTATCCACCAGGATGCGCGAAAGAAACCTCCCATTATCCCAGCGCAGGTGATGCAGGTCTACGACACCTTCTTGGGAACGCACCGAATCTCCGACTAGCGCGGGCATTCCCCCCGCTTCCGCACTGAGTCTCACACCCAACATATTCGAAATAGCTGGAGGCGCCTCTAACCAAGCCATTACCTCCGAGGCCTGCACCGATTGATCAGAACTAGCCTGCGCTTGAGCAATGGAGCGCCCCCCCGCGAAGACAGAAACGATTCCAACCCACAGACAAATCCACTCCCAGACCAACTTACACATTGACCAAAACTTACTACTTCCTACCATTTTCACTAACTTAGCCAGCACCTCCCTCCAAACAACACAAATCAATTAAACCGGCGGCTCCGGGGCTACAATGTCGCTATTATACTTCTAACAATCAGACACCAATATCCGCGCCTTACGACACATCAGAACACCCCCTTCGGTCTTACCGTTCGTCTTTGTATGAATCCCCCGCTCCCTTTCTGTGCTCATTAAGGTGATCCGTGGTTAGAAGCCCCTTCTATTCGGCTTCCTCATCAAGTGGCCCCTTCCCTGCCTCAGAGAGATCCTGACGTGAGTTCATCCGAGCCGAATGCCTGCGTCTCTCAGAAACGTTAGAGAAGCAAAATTGCACTGTGAACATCACAGAGCGGACTGTGGCTATCAACCCCGGTCAAGTTCTTCGCTGCGCTGGGCCTTGTTGAACCGATTCAGCGCATCATCAATTCGGAAAGCTTGCTTGATTTCGGTCGGGCCAGGGAGCAAAGTAGAGCATCCCTTTTGCGGTTGTGTCCTGGCGTGAGAGAGAACGCGTGCGTCATGGTTTGGCGTCGACGTCCCAGCTGAGAGGGATCAGATCTTTCTATTGTGAATCTTATGATGAAATCGACCTATCTTTCAGCAGCTCTAGTTTCGGTATTTTCGTGGAGCGCCCTAACGGCATCGGCAGCTGAGTTTTCAATCAATCAGGAGGCGTCAGGAGATGTTGCGATTCTGATCGATGGAAAACTATTCACCCGTTACATCACGTCAGATGATGAAACGAACAAGTGCTATTTTTGGCCAATCATCGGCCCGGGAGGCGTCAAGATGACTCGGGCCTTTCCAATGGAAGACGTAGCCGGAGAGAAACAAGATCATCCGCATCACCGTTCGGTCTGTTTCGGACTGCAAAACGCTGGCGGATTCAATACCTGGCATGAGCGTTTAACCTACACTAAGAACGGAAAAGTGGATGAGAAACAAATGGCAAAGAATGGACGTCAGGTCCATACCCGGGTGGTGAAAGCCGAGGCTTCAGGGAACCGAGCGAGCCTGATCGTCGAGTGCGATAATCTGACGCCCAGCGGAGAGCGGTATCTACGGCAGACTCGAACGGTCGATTTTCATGTGGCAACCGATGGATCGCGGATCATGGATATTAAGATCGTGCTAGAAGGCACCAAAGATCAGATCACGGTCGTAGGGAAAAAAGACTCGGGACTGAGTGTGCGAGTGGCTCACAGCATGTGTGTCGATGCAGGCGCAGGCGGGCACATAGCCAATAGCCGAGGCGATCGCGACAAAGTGACTTGGGGAAAACGAGCGTCCTGGGTCGACTTTAATGGCCCCGTCGAGGGCAAGAAAATGGGAATTGCCATGCTCAATCATCCTGAGAGTTTCCGCTACCCGACTCCTTGGCACGTACGAACCTATGGACTCTTCACTGCCAACCCCTTTGCCTTGAAAGAGGTCGCGGGCGAGGCAGACAGCGGTGATTTTGAACTCAGCAAAGGAGAGAAGGTCACACTCAAGCATCGGCTAATCTTCCATGCGGGAGACGAGGTTCAAGCCAACATTGCAGGCGCCTGGGCTCAATATTCCAAATAATCCGGCAGTCGATGCGATCGGCATGACGTCAAGGACAGGACTCTAAGACAGAAAATCAGAATCCTTGTCCTCGGGCACTTCTGAGGAAGGAGGCTCCTCGCTGGGAATCGGAGAACCAAGGACAACACCTATGGCGCAACCATGGGACATGCCAAAGCACGTTCCGAGAACCAAATGGTCGGTGAGCAATCCAATCACCAAGCCAACCAACATTCCGACGGCAATCCCGTGAGGACAACTTAATTGGCCCTTCCTCAGCAAAATCTCTCGGGGCATCAGCCCGCTTGCGACGCCCTGATGGTTGCGGTGATCCCTATTGTAGCTCGTGAATTTCCCGATGCTGATTTCCTGGTGTCTTCGACCTAGAATAAGGCGAACGCGGAGGACAGAGCACCATCTCAACGGCAGGGTTATTCAATATCATCTTGAATCGATCCGTTAACGTCGTGTCTCAATCCATGATCAAATGGCTCTTGCCGGTCACAAATCCGACGCCGCAGCTAGTCAGGATCGCTCAATCTACAGCATCCAATCTCCGTTTGGATTCGCCGTATTCCCGCAAACGTGAGCCCTAAGTCCTCCCAAATCAGCTTCCCTTCTCGCTCTAGAACTAGCGGGATCCCATGCCGCTTTCGTACATGGTCGGTCGCCCAGTTGAATCCGCTTAAACCATTGAACATCAACACTCATTCCCGTTCGAGAGACTGTTTTGGCCCCCAAAGGCAAACTGTTCCTGGCCGGCGCCACTCCGGTCGATCCAAAAGCAACTTAGCCACTGGGAAACATTCATAACGGACTATGTCTCGGCCCGAAATCGCGATGGAATAAACCTAGTTTCCGTTTTAGCAAACCTCGCGAAAAGCGGAAGACGGGCCAGATTCAGGAGGCAAGGTTCCGCCGGCCCACTCTATCCGAAGCTAAAAATTGACATGTCTACATATTTAGATATATTCACTCTATGAGCAGTACGAAGGATCGGCTAATCCCGCTAGACAAGCTTGAGATGGCGGCCGAATGCCTGCGGACGATCGCTCATCCACACCGATTGCGAATGATCCAAATGCTGCTCGACACGCGTTACACCGTCGGTGAGTTGGCAGAGGCCTGTGAGATCCAAAGTCACATTGCCTCCGGCCACCTCCGTCTGATGAAACACTGTGGATTGCTTGAACCGGAACGAGAGGGCCGCAAGACCTACTACCGCGTGGCCGAGCCGCACTTGGCGAACATCATGCAGTGCATTGAGGGTCGATTCGGCGGTGAGGACTGAGTTCAGTTTTTTTGCCAATATATCAACATATCTAGACATATGCATCCTTCGCTATGTTATTGAAAATTGAAATTATGAATACCAAAATCAAAACCATCGTCGCCATTGCACTCGTATTGACGGGTGTTTCACATCGGGCTTCAGCCCAAGGCCTCCCAGCCGAATCACGCGAGAACATCCATGCCCTCTTCAACCAGCATACCAACGTTATCCGAAAGGTAACTTTGACCAAGGATGGCTACGTGGCCGTTACCGAATCCAAGGACCCCAAGCTTGCCAAGATCCTGTGCGAACACGTCGCACAAATGAGCAACCGCCTCGAGAGCGGTCGCATGATCCGTGGCTGGGACCCGGCTTTCCGAGAGTTGAGAGAGCACTATGACGGCATTTCCCATCAAGTAGAGGCTACAGAGCACGGGCTGAAAATCGTCGTCAAAGGAAAGACTCCCGAAGCCATCCAAGTTGCCCAGAACCACGCTAAGATTGTGTCTCGTTTTGCCGCGCACGGTTGGGACGAGCACGACGTCCGACATCCTCGGGCGGTTGTGGGCGATCCCAACGCTGTCTCTTATACACATCTGACGCTGCCGACGAGCGATCTAGTGTAGATCT
>CAJXVR010000085.1 GCA_913061285.1 uncultured Verrucomicrobiota bacterium
GAGGTCTCGTGGGGCTCGGAGATGTGTATAAGAGACAGGTTCCGGAGGTCGGAAACCACGAGGCGGCCCTTTCAGGATCTCTTATTGCCACCGTCTGGGTAGGCAGCATCACGGCTCTCATTGGCGCGCTGATTGCCATCGCCCAAACGGATATCAAACGAATCCTCGCTTATTCAACGGTCTCACAGTTGGGCTTCATGATGCTCGGGCTCGGCGCTGGCGGACCAGCGGTCGCCATGTTCCACCTCATCACGCACGCCTTCTTCAAGGCCTTGCTTTTTCTGGGTGCGGGATCGGTGATACATGGGTGTCACGATATCCAAGACATCCGTCGAATGGGAGGTTTGAAACAGGCAATGCCAATTACCTTTGCCACCTACGGCATTGGTATGCTAGCGCTCTCAGGATTTCCTCTCTTCTTTTCAGGGTTCTGGAGCAAAGATGCCATCCTCCACAGTGCCCATGCCTGGAGTCCGTCCCACTTGCCGTTTTTTATCGGTCTCTTTGCCGCGTTCCTGACGGCTTTCTACATGACGCGGCAGATGTGCTACGTTTTCTTCGGTAAGAATCGCCTGAATGATTCCAAGACGAAGAAGACCAACCAGCTCACGCCTCACGAGAGTCCAACGATCATGACCTGGCCGCTCATCGTACTGGCAAGCGGAGCGATCCTTCTGGGATTCTTTGGCACCCCTGCCCTACCGGCATTCCAGGGATACCTCAGTGGCGAAGGCTCATCCCTTTCCTTTGGAGAATTGTTCAATGGAGGCAGCTTGATGGTGATGATGATCTCGTCAGTCATCGCCATTGGTGGCATCGCGGCGGCGTGGCGATTTTATAGAGCCGACGCCTTTGATCCGGCAAATCAAACGGATCCTGTTCAGCGCCGATTGCCCCGCTTCTTTTCGTTTGCCGAACGTCGATTCAATATCGATGAATGCTACCAAGCAACAGTGATTCGAGGCACTGGAGCCTTGGCCACCGCAGCAGATTTCCTCGATCGCCAAGTGTTTCATCGGATCGTTGTTGTCTGCAGCCTGATCGTTCGAGCGATTGCTTGGGCAAGCCGCCTCACAGACGAGCACTTGGTCAATGGCTTATTTGACCGTTCTTGCGAGGGAGTCGGAATCGGAGCTCGAGTCGTGTCGCAAATTCAGAGCGGCCAAGCGCAGCGTTATCTAAAGATCGTCGGATCAAGCTTGGTGTTTCTTACAGTGGTGATCGTTTGGATTAGTCGTTCATGAACGGGTTCCCTATCATAAGTCTGCTGACCTTCACGCCGCTGATCGGCGCTGTTCTCCTATTGCTGAAGGGGAACAAAAAGCCCGGTTCGAACCCGAATCAATTTGGCCTTGGGGTTTGCGGTATTGCTCTACTCCTCGGGGTCTACATAGCGTTCAGTTTTGATCCCGCCGCAAGCGCACTTCAAGCAACGGAGCGCTTTGAATGGATCCCCACCTTGAACCTTTCGTATAGCGTAGGAATCGACGGACTTAGCCTGCTCATGGTTCTACTCACTACGCTACTGACACCCGTCTCGCTCATTGCGGCACCAGCAAAACTTCCTCGAAAACATCACTATGTAGCTCTCGTCCTCCTGCTCGAAACTGGGCTTATTGGAACCTTCACGGCCACGAATTTCTTCCTTTGGTTTCTCTATTGGGAGATCTGCCTAATCCCAGCCTTCTTTCTTATCCGTCTCTGGGGAGGGCCCAATCGAAGCGATGCGGCCGTTCAATTCTTTATTTACACCTTCGTTGGAAGCGCGGGGCTCCTGCTTTCTTTTCTCGCCCTCTTCGCCGCAACTGGCACCTTCGACTTTGCCGTCCTTGCTGAACAAGCACGGTCCGGAGTGCTGACGGCCAATATCGCGAACAATCTTGGTTGGGCTGATATCCCAATCAAAGGAATCAGCCTGATCCTATTCTGCCTTGCCTTTCTCGGAGTTGCAGTCAAGGTGCCGCTCTACCCCTTTCACACTTGGCTTCCCAGCACCTATGCGGAGGCGCCAACGTCCATTACCATTCTACTAACGGGCCTTATGTCAAAAATGGGCGTTTACGCCTTGCTCCGCCTGATCGTCCCCATCTTCGGAGCACAGATGCAGATCCTGGCAACACCCCTCCTCGCCTTGGCTGTGGTGACCATTGTCTTCTCTGCCTTTGCTGCCTACCGGCAGGAGGATCTCAAACGCATTTTCGCCTACTCATCGATCAATCACCTCGGTTACTGCTTCCTTGGTGTCTTTGCCATCACGAGTGGAACCGGCCTTACGGAGTCCTGGCAGAATGACGCGGGTGCCGCCTTCAATGGAGTTATTCTTCAAATGTTCAATCATGGAATCATTGCGGGACTTATTTTCTTCCTTATCGCTCGCTTAGAACTCCGCAGCGAAGGACAACGGGGCATCACTGATTTCGGGGGCTTGCGCAGCGTGATGCCGCTCTATTCAACGGCGCTTGGAGTGGCTCTCTTTGCCTCACTCGGTCTTCCTGGACTCAGCGCGTTCATCGGCGAGTTTCTCATCTTCAAGGGCGCTTTCGGGTTGGTCAAATGGGCTCCGATCGTTTCAACGATCGGCCTTCTGTTGACCGCCATCTTTGTCCTCGGCGTGATTCAACGACTCTTGACCGGGCCACTGAACAGCAGATGGAAGAATTTAAAGGATTTGAGTTCAGAAGAGACGTGGGTCGTCATACCGAGCCTCCTCATTATCCTAATCGCGGGAGTTGCCCCACAAACCCTCATCCATTTTATTAACGCAACGTCCCTTCAGTTTATCAATCTCGCAGCAGGAACACCGTAGGAATGTTGAGTCGTCTCGAGAGCGTAATGAACAAGCAGATCGTGATAGGAAGAATCAGGCACTATGCTTAGCTGGACCGTCTATTCCAGTTTCATCGGGGCGACCCTTTGCGCTCTCTGGCCTAATCTTTCCCCGCAAAACGCGCGGAGGACGGCACTATCGACGGCGATCATTGGTTTTCTCATCACGCTCGCTTGTTGCTTCCAGTATGACCTCGAGAGTGCACAAACTGTCCAATTAGTTAGCAAACAAGCCTGGATTCCATCGCTTGGGATCGGCCTTCATTTCGCGGCCGACGGCATTAGCCTCGTGATGCTCTTGCTGACGGGTTTGGCAGCCATTACCGGGATCCTCTTTTCTTGGGACATTGAAACACGAACCCGAGAGTTCTTCGTTTTTTTCCTCGCGCTCATTGGTGGCGTCTATGGCGTCTTTATCAGCTTCGATTTGTTTCTCCTTTTTGTCTTCTACGAGATCGCAATCATTCCAAAGTACTTTCTCGTAGCGATCTGGGGGTCCACTCGCAAAGAGTACGGAGCGATGAAACTCGTCCTCTATTCCTTCGTCGGAAGCGCCCTGGTTCTGATTGGACTTCTGGCGCCCTTCGTCGAAGCCGGGGCGACAAGTTTCGACCTGCTCGAACTCATCAATCACCCCTTCTCGAAAGAGTTTCAGAATTGGGCGTTCCCCGTCACTTTCATCGGTTTTGCCATTCTCGCAGGACTCTGGCCCTTTCACACCTGGGCTCCTACGGGCCACGTCGCCGCACCGACAGGTGCCTCAATGCTACTGGCTGGTGTCGTCATGAAGCTCGGCGCCTATGGGGCTCTTCGCTTTCCGATGACCTTGTTTCCTATGGGCTTGGCCGCCTGGAGAGATGAACTCGCACTCTTAGCGGTCGTTGGAATTGTTTATGGAGCCTGCGTGGCCTTGGTTCAGCGAGATTTCAAGTTCGTCATCGGCTATTCGAGTGTGAGTCACATGGGCTTCGTTTTACTCGGGCTGATGGCAAGCTCCGAAGTTGGGCTCTCTGGAGCGATACTGCAAATGTTCTCCCACGGAATTCTGGCAAGTCTCTTGTTCGGCGTTGTCGGACGAATGGTCTACGCACGAACCCATACTCGCGATCTCTCAGAATTGGAAACACTCCAATTAGCAAAACGACTTCCCTTTGCCGCTGGCACCTTTGTCATCGCTGGATTTGCCGGGATGGGTATGCCCGGTTTCAGTGGATTCGTCGCCGAGCTCCAAGTCTTGATTGGAGCATGGAACACCTTTCCGTCCTATGCGATTCTGGCCGGAATCGGTATCGTGATCGGAGTGTGCTACACACTCCGGGCAATGGTCGCGGCATTCTTCGCCCGCGAGAATCGCTTTGCTGAGCTTCCCAAGGAAGCCCTTCCAGCCATCACTCTCCCCGAGAAGACCGGGGCACTGATTCTTATCGCAACGACCACCCTGATTGGTCTTTATCCAAGACTCTTGCTGGATCTCATCGTACCAAGCCTAAACTCGCCCATGCTAAAACCACTCATCACGCCATGACCGAGTTTAGCTACAGCGCACTCCTCCGCTTACTTGTCCCTGAGATGATTCTGGTCATCTCCGCGCTCGTGATTCTTGCCGTTGACCTCGTTTGGGCTCGCGAACTGCCCTCAACGAAACGGCATACAATCGCATTCAGCATTAGTCTCTTCGGAGGTCTCGCCGCTGTCGTTTCACTCATCATGGGAGTCACGATCTCCACCGAGGGAGCCAAGTGGCTCATTGTTGGTGGCGCAACAAGTTCAGTCAAAGTAGGCCTCATTGGCCTAACCCTCGTTTCGCTCGCGATTTCGATCCGCTCTCAATTCACGAAGCATCTTGGCGAATGGTACATGATCGCTCTCCTCGCGCTCGTTGGAATGATGCTCATGGCAAGTGCCAACAATCTTCTCCTCGCTTTTGTGGCTCTTGAACTCGTCAGTCTCTCATTCTACACCTTAGTGGCGTTTCACCGTTCGAGCAAAGACGCTATGGAGGGAGCCCTGAAGTATTTCCTTCTCGGTGGCGTCTCTGCCGCCTTCACTCTTTTCGGTTTAAGCTTCGTGTATGGAGCCACCCACGCACTCAATTTTACCGACATTGCCACCCAGCTTGCCGGAAGCAGCCTTTCGCCTCTTCTCACCGTTGGAATGGGCGCGATCGCCATCGGTTTCGGATTCAAGATTGCGGCAGTTCCGATGCATCTCTGGGCGCCAGACGCCTACCAAACAGCTGCCCCTCCAGTAGGATCCCTTATCGCGTCTGCATCGAAGCTGGCTAGTTTCTATTTGTTTGCTCGAATCTGGAGCACGGCGTTAGGGAATCTTTCGGGGAGTGTGGGACTGGAAAACAGCGATCTTGGATGGGTTCTAATCCTCACTGTGCTCGCCATTGGCTCGCTCATTATTGGAAATCTCGCAGCCATCGTTCAAACGAGCCTCAAACGACTCCTCGCTTACTCTGCAGTCGCCCATGCAGGCTACGTGCTCATCGGATTAATGGCCAATACCCCCGATGGAATGGCATCCGTGATCTATTACCTCCTAACCTACGGACTCGCCGTCACTGGAACCTTTGCCCTCATCTCACTCGTCGAGGAAACGAGAGGAAACGACCAAATCCAATCCTTCGCAAATTTTCACCGCTGCTATCCTGTCGAGGCATTCTGTCTCCTTATATTCTTACTCTCACTTGCTGGAATACCTCCTCTCGCGGGCTTCTTCGGGAAATTCTACCTCTTCGCTGCCGCACTGAAGTCGCCCAGTACGAGCGCGGCGATGTTTTGGCTCGTCGTCGGAGCCATCGCAATGAGTGCCGTCTCTCTCTATTACTATCTCAAAGTGTTGAAACAGGTCTACGTCGTCGACACGCAAAGCCGTTTGCAACGTGAACGCTCTGACCCAACGCTTAAGATCATCGCCATTCTCATGGCGGTCGGAATTCTCGCTTTAGGTTGTTTTCCTGACTTGATCGTGGGAGATCTTCTAGCAGACCTCCAATAATACCCCCAAAGAAGGTCAAGTATACGGTTCGACGTTTGACAATCGCTGAACTGCGGCAATAATCGTTGCTTATGAAGTTTTGGATCGCAGTCCTCCTTAGCACCCTAGTTATGAGCGCACAAGCCGATGATCAATCGTCACTCTACGATATTCCTCTAAAGACGCTTGAGGGCAAGTCCACTTCATTGAAGGAGTACGCTGGCGATGTCTTGCTCGTAGTCAACGTGGCTTCGCAATGTGGTCTCACCCCCCAATACGAAGGGCTGCAAAGCGTCTTTTCCAAGTACCAGAACCAGGGACTAAAAGTGCTAGGGTTCCCTTGTAATGATTTTGGAGCTCAAGAGCCCGGTTCCAATAGTGAGATCAAAGTCTTCTGTACCACCAATTACAAAGTTTCGTTTCCGATGTTCGATAAACTCCACGTCAAAGGAGAGGCACAACATCCTCTTTATTCTGCATTAACCGGAAAGAATTCTCCGTTCCCCGGAGATATCGAGTGGAATTTCGGAAAGTTTCTAATCGATCGCAATGGAAAGATCCTCAAACGATTCAGCCCTCGGACTGAACCCGGGTCTGAAGAAGTGACGAAAGCGATCGAGGCAGCCCTAAAAGGCTAGCCCCCAGCACACCAATTTAACCCAAGGAGCGAAGAATAATTTTATGGCAAAAGTGGATCACATCGTCCTAGTAAAATTCAAGGACGGCACGACACCTGAACAAATCGACAAGATCTTTGACGATTTCCTCGATATCAGTGAAACGATTCCGGGGATTGAGAATTTTGTCTCTGGCCCGAACACAAGCCCCGAGGGCTTAAATCAAGGTTACACCCATGCCTTTGTCATGACATTCTGTGACTCCATGGCACGTGATGCCTATCTCTTGCACGCGGAACACGATCGAGTGAAGGCACAAGCAAACGTTATTTTCGATTCCGTGCTCGTCGTCGATTTCGAACTCTAATCCCGACCAGTCTCGATACAATCGTAACCAGCCCCTTTCAACCGCAAAACAACGCAATCCCCCAGCACTCAAACTAGAGTGCGATCCATCTATGGCGACAAAGAAATCAGGCTCATCCAAAGGCCCCAAACGATCCGCAAAACGAGAATTTTCGTCTGTCATGGTCGATGGGCCCGAGCGCGCTGCTAGTCGAGCGATGCTCTATGCCGTCGGCTTCAAAAAGCCAGACTTCAAGAAATCGCAAGTGGGAATCGCCTCAACGTGGGGTATGGTGACCCCTTGTAATATGCACATCGACCAACTGGCAGTGCATGTCACTCAGGGCGTCAATTCGAATGGCGGAAAAGGCGTTGTCTTCAATACCATCACCATTTCTGATGGGATTTCGATGGGAACGGAGGGCATGAAATACTCGCTCGTTTCCCGAGAAGTCATTGCGGATTCAATCGAAACTGTGGCGGGCTGTGAAGGTTTCGATGGCATTGTCGCCATCGGAGGTTGCGACAAGAACATGCCTGGGTGTCTGATTGGCCTCGCTCGACTCGATCGCCCTGCCGTCTTCGTTTACGGAGGCACGATTCTGCCGGGGAACTACCAGGGTAAGGACGTTGATATCGTTTCAGTCTTTGAAGCCGTCGGCGAACATGCCAATCAAAAGATCAATGATCGCCAACTCGGGGAACTTGAGGCCTGCGCTATTCCTGGTCCCGGTTCCTGTGGCGGCATGTATACCGCTAATACAATGGCATCGGCAATTGAGGCCCTTGGGATGAGCTTGCCCAACAGTTCGGCACAAGCTGCCGTCTCTGACGAGAAACGCACCGATTGCGAACGGGCAGGAAAGGCAGTGATGAACTTGCTCAAAGAAGGCATTCGCCCGAGCGATATTCTGACGAAAAAGGCCTTCGAGAACGCGATCACTGTAGTGACCGCTTTAGGCGGATCTACGAACGCGGTACTCCACCTTCTCGCTATTGCCCATGCGGCGAATGTAAAACTCTCCATTGATGACTTCACGCGCATCGGTAAGAAAGTGCCAGTTCTGGCTGATCTAAAACCGAGCGGGAAATACGTGATGGCGGAGCTAGTCAAAATCGGAGGAACCATGCCACTCATGCGGATGCTTCTAGAAGAAGGATTGCTCCACGGCGACTGCATGACGGTGACTGGACGAACCCTCGCCCAGAACCTGCGCAAAGCTCCTGAATATCCAGAAGGGCAAGACGTCATCAGAGGATTCGACAACCCCATCAAGAAAGACGGACACTTGGTCGTTCTCTACGGTAATCTGGCTGAGAACGGCGCCGTAGCTAAGATCAGCGGCAAAGAAGGACTCAAGTTCACGGGCAAAGCACGGGTCTACGATTCCGAGGAAAATGCGCTCAAGGCGATTCTGAACGACAAGATCAAGAAGGGAGACGTCATCGTCATTCGATACGAAGGCCCGAAAGGCGGACCCGGAATGCGCGAGATGCTCTCCCCCACCTCGGCCATCATGGGCAAAGGCCTGGGTAAAGACGTCGCTCTTATCACGGATGGCCGATTCTCCGGTGGTAGCCATGGATTCGTCGTTGGTCACGTTTCTCCAGAAGCCTACGAAGGGGGAGCCATTGCCATTGTGAAGAACGGAGACATGATCACGATCGATGCTAAGAAGCGCCAGGTGACACTTGACGTTTCGGCAGCCGAAATAAAAACCCGCATGGCTAAGTGGAAGAAACCGAAGCCAAACTACAACCGCGGTGCACTAGCAAAATACGCTCAAACGGTCAGTCCAGCCCACCTCGGTGCCGTGACCGATTTAATTGACTAGAAACAATCATTTACAAGACAAGGCCAGCGCCGCGAACTTTGGTTTGCCCGCTGGCCTTATTGTTTCAGTGACCAGCAAGAAAACAGGTGTCTACCGCCCCCTCCGAACCAGAGTTTGCTCAGGAATACTCCGTACACTGAACACTTGATTGCGCCGGTAGCGTGAATGAGAAGGCGGTTCCTTGTTCGTCTCCTTGCTCCAACCAAACCCGTCCTCCGTGGGTTTGCACAATATGTTTCACGATCGCCAACCCCAAACCTGTACCGCCCTGCTCACGAGATCGAGCTTTGTCCACGCGGAAGAATCTCTCGAAGACACGATCCCGCGCCTCAGCTGGAATTCCCGGTCCATCATCAAACACCGTGACAACGACAAATCGATCCTCACCAAGTTTAGCCCTTACAAGCACTTGCCCTTCCGGCCGTCCATACTTGATTCCATTCTCAATGAGATTCTGGAGAACTTGAATAATACGATCAGCGTCCACCCAAACCGAAAGGTCATCCTCAAAGGCAGCACTGAGGCTGACACCGCGTTCCTCCGCCTTATCCTGAAGATCATCAAAAACACGACTAACCAATGCCTGGAGCGGAACATCAGCGGGACTCAAAGCGATCTGGTTCGATTCCAACTGCGAGAGAGCCAACAGATCCTCAATCAGGTAGGTCAAGCGGTCGCTGTGTTTTTGAATCTTGCCGAGGAATCGCGACTGGAGGCTAGGATCGTTCACATTACCCTCGATTAGCGTTTCGACATATCCCTTGATCATCGAAAGCGGGGTTCGGAGTTCGTGGCTCACATTGGCAACAAACTCCCGGCGCCCGCTCTCAAGCTGCCTAAAGGTCGTCAAATCATGGAGAATCACTATTCCCCCCGCCTCAGCTTCAGATTCCTCGTAGCTAGACGCGTTGACTGCAAAATACTTCGTTTCCGCGGCGGCAGCTATCACCAAATCACGCCCCGTGACATGTCCCTTATCTGTCGCTTCATTGACGATTTCTTGAATCTCGTGAGAGCGAATCGCTTCAATTAGCCGTTTTCCGCGCACGTCTACAGTGATCCCAAAGAGCTCGCGCATCGCAGCATTGACGAGGCGGATGCGGCCCTGACCGTCAAGAATCACGACTCCCTCCACCATGTGATCGAATAAGGCGTCTTGCCTTTGCGCCACTTCTTGCTGCTCAAGAGAATATCGCGCCTGCAAATCAGCCAAAGCGGTCTGACTAGCCTGGTTCTCTTCCCTCGCCTGCTGGAGCTTCGAACGACTGAATAGAATCTCAGCGACCAGAGCAATCGCTAAGCAAATGGAGACCACCATCCAAGACATATCAGGACTTGAGCTTAGCGACTAGAAACGCTGTGTCACTCATCAAGAAAACGATAGCCAACACCACGAACCGTATCAATGAATCGTGCCGCCTTCTCCAATTTTTCGCGAAGGCGGCGAACGTGAGTATCGACGGTCCGTGTGTCAATCAGACTATCATATTCCCAGACGTCCTGGAGAAGCCTCTCGCGAGATTGCACTCGCCCTCGCCGCTCCGCTAGTAGAATGAGCAATTTGAATTCCGTTGGAGTGAGATCGATCTTCTTCCCTTCCACCGAAACCATGTGCCTTGGGACATCAATCGTCAGTTCAGCAAAATGGAAATGATCTGACTTCTTGCTTGGTGCTTCACGCCGTGACAATAGGTTCTTCACACGAAGGACTAATTCGCGCGGGCTAAAAGGTTTCGTTAGGTAATCATCGGCCCCCAACTCGAGCCCGAGAACCCGGTCAATCTCCCCTGCCTTAGCAGTTAGCATGATGATTGGAATTTCTGCCGTTGCCGGATCTCTTCGTAGAATCTTGCACACCTCCAGCCCATCAACAGCCGGCAACATGACATCCAAGACGATTAACTCCGGAGCAAAACTACGAGCCTTCGTCAAAGCTACCTCACCATCCTCAGCGCTAATAACCTCGAACCCGGCGGCCTTTAGGTTAAACGCCACCAATTCAACGGCATCGGGTTCATCATCAACGACCAGTATACGCTTATTCACTTCAAGACCTAGTTAGGGGAGACTGTGCAACCTTCATACGACACCAATGTTACAATAGTGAAACAACGCCGACGGAATCGCCTCGGCAGCCCATTCAAAGATAGGAAGCAATGAAAATTACAATTAGAAGCAAGGCCACAATCGAAATGACGATCTGCCGCCGGTTCAAAGCTGGTTTAGCCTTTCCAAATTCGTTCTCAACGAACTCTTCGTAGTTGAACTCATCGGCATCATAGTCAACTCCTAACGAGTCATAACGGGCTCGCTCGGACCAACCCGTCTCTTCACAAGAACCGCATTCCGGACAAGCCACAGCGCCCTCAGGAAGCTCGGCTCCACAAGTGGGACAATATCCTTCCACAAGCAACAATAGAAAATCGTGATACTTAGCCGACGCCGGCGTATTCCTCATCCGTCGTCAATTCCATCCCCATCAGCACGTAGTCGTGGCTGATGGCTTCCATATCTCGAACGTAGCCTTCCAAACGCAGCAAGTCGCTGAATCCAATGTGGGCAAACACCTTAATAGCCCGCTCTTGCTCCGAAATGAACTCCGCCTCTAGTTTTTCGACCCCAAGTTGTCGGGCAATATCAATCACCGCTTGTACGAGAGCCTTGGCGATCCCTCGACCACGAAAGAGGGGGTGAATGAAGACACTTATCCGTCCAATATGTCGTTTCCAACCTCCAAGTTGTTGATGCAGAGTACACGCTCCGATCACTTGACCGTCAAGTAGGGCCAGCAAGGGGAAATTTCTCCCGTAGTCGATCTCCGAGCACCACGCAGCCACCACCTCGGGTCGATGTACGTGATGCTTAATCAAAAGCCTCTCCTTCTGGGGGACAGCTTGGAAGAACTCCCAAAATGGCGTTTCATCCGAAACTCTTAACGGTCGCACCTCTAGGGAAAGCCCAGAGTCCAATTCATGCGCTCTAGGGTATGATTCGAGAATCTGATCAAGAATAGAAAATCCTTCATCCATGCCTAGAAACTACGTCAATTGACACGAATGGACCAGCCCCATTCCAGGAATTCTGTTCATTCGGACGTCCCAAGCGACGCGATTAGATCAGCGATCGTCACCAAATCGAAACAACAAGTCCGTTAAAATGGCTGCCGCCGTGACAGGCTGCCACTCAAACCCAAGCCGGACGACATCAAATCCTCCTGAGTCACTCGACTGGGATCCACACTCCACTGGCCAGCTAGGGCAAATATCTTTTCCGTATTGGATCGAAACCGATCCTGCGCTCCCAAAAAGTGCGAATCGGGGGCCTCGCCGTAACCATAGGTCACCATTCCAGTTCGCTTCTCGGCCTCCGAAAGGATCCCCTGATTCCAAATTGCCTCCTGCGCCCACGCATAGGCCCGAACAACTGTGCCATCGACCAATCGCGCCCACGAATGCTCGTAGGTAACCGCATCACCACAGAAAAACTGAACCTCTCCTATTTCCTTACTCAGGCGAGAAAGGAAGCGAAAGCAATCGTCAACATCGTCTGAAGGCCTCGGCAAGTGGGGGCCAAACACGAGGATCCAACCCCGAACGGGCGGAGAAACAAACAGGCGATTATCGGAAACAGCCTCCGTCAACCCTTCCATCCAGCTGCAAGCGGTAGGATTCTCAAGCCCGAGCGTTTCTTGAACGACATCAATGTTTTGACTTCGAATGGCTAGCCAGCAACTAGGCCGATCAAAAATAAAGCCCGGAAGCTGAGCCGCTGATTTAGTGAATCGGCCCGGCCCGTGATTCGCTGAATCAACCAAGCTAGCCCCCCGCCGGTTCCGGAGATAATACAGAATCGAAAACATGCAAATGATTCCCGACACCGTCATGGTAATCAAGAGGAGCAACAAGAACGGTAATAGATCCGTCGAAGCACCAGTCATGTCCGCGATTTCACTCATCTATCGAGCCAATATTACAACCATTCCGAATCAAAAACACGCCATTCCTAGAACAAAGTTCGCCAATTCTTGCGGCGGGCACCAACCAGGGATGCACTAGCAATATAGCAGACAAGAGCGGGATGCAAGCCCTTGGCGCTTGGCAATCTGCTTCATTCCCAAGCAATCGATCACCCAACACTGGACCGTCCTAGCCGGGCAAACGTTCAAAAACCAAGCGCAAGCCCCAATCCCCGAGTTGGTAGAAGAGCCAATAGAGGAAGATTCCAATGAGGGGGGAAAAGTCAAACCGCCCGACAAGCAGCGGAACGCTTCGCATGAGGGACAGATAGTACGCGGCCGTTTCGTCGACAAACTTCCAAAGTACCTTTTCCCCCATGTAGACATAGCTATTGAGAAAATAGAGACCGATCACGAGCACAATAACATAGAGAAACGACAACAAGAGCGAGATCGCAACAAAAGGGCTCTGAACGAGTAAGACACCGAAAGACCACTCCTGAGGCAACGCCTGGATCCTGATCAATCCAAGGCCAACAATCAACCATAGGCAAGCACCGACGCCTACCATCGCCCCGACCTTTAGCCACGGGTGCCAGTATGCCGCCGCACCGAGCTGTTGATTCACAAGGTTCTCAATAGAATCTACCCGGGTTCGTTGACGGCAGGTGATACTCAAGCCAAAGATCGCGACATAGTAAACGAAGAGAAAAACGGCAAAACTAGAGACTGAATACCCAATCATGTGACTGATCGTATCCGTTTGAAAACTCACCGATACCAGTCCGAAATTCACCGACGGCAAAGTTTCCCCGGCTGAGGCAAAATTCCAATAAGCCACAGCGCGGAGCCCCAAAAGGAGGACAAGACCGCCGAGGAGAAAAAAACGCCCATAGGACTGCGGAGACTCAGAACGAAGCGTCGACAACAAGGTCAATGGCTGGCTCGATCGAACGGCGTACCGAGGAAAAACCAGGGCAGCTGCCCAGAGCAACCACCCTAAGAAATTCAACAGGAGATTAACTCGTTCCATCGCTACTCAGACACCTGACATGCCCTTGATCCACTCTAGATCAGGACGCGAGCAATGGCGTCAAATCCCTCGATACCTCAGCACCGGGCAAATAGCAACGCTCAAAAAAGGCTACATAGCCTTCAGAAGCGTCTCAGCCATTACTGAGGGAGTATCGGCGACAAGAATTCCAGCATCCCGGAATGCTTCGATCTTGGCTTCGGCAGTGCCCTTTCCGCCGCTCACAATCGCGCCAGCATGCCCCATGCGTCTTCCAGGAGGCGCCGTCGTTCCGGCGATGAAACCAACCACCGGTTTCTTGCAATGCTCTTTAATCCAGGCAGCAGCCTCTTCTTCCGCCGATCCGCCGATCTCGCCAATCATGATGATCCCCTCAGTTTCAGGATCTTCGGTGAAGAGCTTTATCACATCTAAGTGCGAGGTTCCATTCACTGGATCGCCGCCGATGCCAACACAGGTCGATTGACCGACACCCCGACAGGTGAGTTGCCAAACAGCTTCGTAAGTGAGAGTTCCACTTCGAGAGACAACACCAATATTGCCTTTCTTATGGATATACCCGGGAGCGATGCCGATCCGACACCCACCACTTGATCCGTCTCCGCTTCCAGGAGTCACAATGCCCGGGCAATTGGGCCCAATCAAGCGGCTCGAAGACCCGTCAATCGCGGCTCTGACCCGAACCATGTCTTTGACCGGGATGCCCTCGGTCACACAGACAACTAAATCCACCCCCGCATCAACGGCCTCTAGGATCGCGTCCGCTGCAAATGGTGGCGGCACGAAAATCGCTGAGGCGGTTGCCCCTGTCTCCGAAACTGCTTTCCCAACGGTATCGAAAATGGGCACTTGATTTTCAAAGGTTTGCCCACCTTTTCCCGGCGTCACACCGGCAACAATCTGAGAACCGTAATCAAGACTAAGCTTCGCATGCCGTCCGCCAAACGAACCCGTAATGCCCTGCACCAACACTTTTGTATCTTCCTGAACGAGAATCGCCATAATGGTTTCCTAAATATTCACTTGGCGCCTACGCCGATGTTTCCACGGCATCCACAATCTTCTGAGCCGCGTCGGCCATTGTGTCACCATTGATAATCGTCAGTCCTGACTCATCGAGAATCTTCTTCCCGATCTCAACATTGTTTCCCTCTAAACGAACGACCAAGGGAATTGCCAACTGGGTTTCGCGAGCAGCAGCCACGATCCCTTGCGCAATCACATCACACTGCATGATCCCACCAAAGATGTTCACCAAGATACCCTTGACGTTGGGATCGCTAAGAATGATCCGGAAGGCGGCGGTTACCTGCTCCTTGCTCGCCCCACCACCGACGTCCAAGAAATTTGCCGGGCTACCGCCAAAATGCTTAATTATGTCCATCGTGGCCATCGCCAGTCCCGCACCATTGACGAGACACGCAATGCTACCATCAAGCTTGATATAGTTGAGATCAAACTTGCTTGCTTCAATCTCTAGCGGCGCTTCTTCGCCTAAATCCCGCATCGCCAGAATGTCCTTATGGCGATAGAGCGCATTGTCATCAATGGAGATCTTTGCATCCACAGCACAAATATCTTGTTTCCCATCCCCGTCCTCTACCAGACAGAGGGGGTTAATCTCGACTAGAGAAGCGTCCGTTTCCCAAAAGGTATTGTAGACGTTCGCTACAAGCTTAGCGGTCGCTCCGATCAGATTCGCTGGAACATTAAGCCCAACGGCGATCTTCCTAGCCTGATAGGGCATCATTCCTAGGGCCGGATCAACCCCGACCCGAACGATCTTCTCAGGGGTTTTCTCTGCGACTTCTTCAATATCCATTCCACCCTCGGTACTAGCCATCACAACCGGTTTGCCGGTGTCACGATCCAAGAGAACAGCGAGATAAAACTCACTGATGATCTTTTCAGCGCTGGCAATAAGAAGGGTGTTGACCTGTCGGCCTACCTCTCCGGTTTGCTTCGTAACCAGGACCTCCCCAAGCATTGCTTTTGCCTTCTCCTCAACCTCGTCCGCAGAGCGGCAAAGATGTACCCCTCCTTGGAAGCCCGACTTAAACGTCCCCTTCCCGCGACCACCCGCATGGATTTGCGCTTTGAGCACGAGCAGCTCATCACCTTGACCAAAGAGCCGATCCGCAATGGATCGGGCGTCAGCAAGCGTCGTACAGGGATCCCCTGAAGGAACATTAACGCCGTGTTTGGCCAATAATTGCTTGGCCTGATATTCGTGTATATTCATTGCATCGAGGTAGAGTCAACCCGCGAGCCGCCTCCAGCCCTAAGAGAATCAGTAGTATCGAGAAAAAGAATCACCCGAGAATCATCGCTGATCCACTGGCTTGAGTTTGAGCCCCACAGGCCCAACATACTCGCTTTGCGGACGAATCAAGCGATTGTCTGAAAGCTGCTCCAGAACGTGTGCTGTCCACCCTGCCGTACGAGAGATTGCAAAAATTGGGGTGAAGAGGTCAATTGGAATCCCAAGAGAATAATAGACCGTCGCGGAATAGAAATCGACGTTGGCATGAAGCCCCTTCTCCTTCAGCATGATCTCAGCAATCCGATCGCTCATTTGGATCCATTTTGGCTCTCCCAATTCGGCGCTCAGCTTTTGTGCCATCCGCTTGAGATGAGGGGCTCTCGGATCAAGCACTTTGTAGACTCTATGCCCGATACCCATTATCTTCTTCTTCTGCGCCAGGCAATCAGCAACGAACCCATCAACTGCATCCAAGGAACCAATCTCCTGAAGCATCCGAATGACTCCTTCATTGGCTCCCCCATGTAGGGGGCCCTTAAGCGTACCAATTGCCGAACAAATCGAAGAATACATATCGCTCAAGGTCGCGATTGTCACACGGCTGCTAAAGGTCGAGGCGTTCATCCCGTGATCAGCATGAAGGACATAGCACATATCCATCGTCTTCACGGTCTCTTCCGAAGGCTTCTCGCCGTTAATTAGATAAAGGAAATTTGCAGCCTCACCCAACTCAGGATCCGAAGGAGGAAGAGCCTTCCCCTGACGTGCGAGATGAAAATAGGCAGTCGCCACCGGAATTTGAGCAATCAAGCGGAGCGCCTTTCGCCGCTGAGCATACATGCTGTCATCTTCAGCCGTTGTGTCAAAGCAGCCTAAAGCTGAAACGACGGTTCGGATGGCGCTCATTGGCGCCGCATCCGACGGAAGCGACTTGATGAGATCGATGATTCCCTGCGGAAGTTCACGAAACCCTATCAGGGTACTTTTCAACTCCGCTAACTCACTGCTGTTCGGTAGGTGATCATGATGCAAGAGATGCACGACCTCCTCAAAACTCACGTGACCTGCCAACTCATCGATATTGTATCCGCAATAGATCAGCTCACCAACTGAGCCGTTTACAGCACTCAGTCGGCTCTTGGCGGCGACAATTCCTTCTAGCCCCCCTTTTGCTCCCGTTTCAGTCGGCTTCGTCATCCTTTACTTCGATCTCGCAGGTTGTTTTGAATGCATTTCGGTGAGACGCAAATTAAGGAATTCACCCCGGTATGGTCAACGGTTTTTGGTAATCCACTTGATTCCATCGTAATCCAAGGAAGCCGCCAGCCTGTCAGTGAGGCCGTATTCACTCACAGAATCAGTAAGAAACCGAATGAATGGACATGAATGGCTGAACCCAATTCATGGTATCGCTGAAAGAATTGAAGCATCCCCGCAACAAGGCTCGTGGTCGTCCGCTATTCATTCTTCGCTTTAGATCCCTCGCTCAGATCAAGCCGTCCAAGAATCGAAGCGATCAGCTACCGACGCCCCCATTGACTACCATTTCAGGAAAAATGCGAGGCAACGCAGCGTTCTGCTTTAACTATATCTATTTAAACCCTACTAATATGTTTAATTTAACTCAACCAGGCGAAGAAAACTTATAAAATGGGGACTTCACGATTTAACCCACGCCAAATCTTGAGCCAAATTCTTTCGAAATAATCAATACTCGCCCCAGTAATTACGTTGAACGAATTCCCTGCCGAGCAGCCATTTGAGCGAAGATCCCTCCCGTCGACAATAGCGATTCATAGGGACCACGTTCCACCACCTCCCCTTTCTCAAGCACCAAAATCTCATCCATCGATTTTAGCGTGGATAGCCGATGGGCGATACAAATCACCGTCCGATTGGCAGTCAACGCATCGATCGCCGATTGAACTTCCGCCTCCGATTTAGCATCTAAGGCAGCGGTCGCCTCATCGAGAACTAAAATTGGGGCATTCCTAACAAAAGCACGCGCGATGGCAATTCGCTGACGCTGTCCGCCTGATAGCGAGACCCCACGCTCACCCAACCGCGTTTCAAATCCCTCATCAAGGGCCTCAATGAATTCTGTCGCATGCGCTTGCTCAGCTGCCTGAAGCACTTCATCCCGCGTCGCCCCAATACGACCGCTTGCGATGTTTTCGAAGACCGTTTGATCAAACACAACCACATCTTGACTAACGAGAGCCAACTGCTGCCGATACCCTTTCAGCCTCACATCAACCAGATCAACCCCATCAACCGTGATGCGTCCGGATGTGGGATCGAAGAAGCGGAAGAGCAGATTGATCAGGGTACTCTTGCCAGAACCGCTTTCCCCCGCGATTCCAAGCTTCGTTCCTCGACGAATATTTAAATTGACCGTCTTCAAGACAAGTTCCTCACCGTAGGCAAAGGAAACTCCTTCAAAGCGAAGCCCCTTAGTAAACCCCGTCACATTCTTGGCCGAATCGCTTTCTTGCACCTGCGGGACCTCCGCCAAGACAGATTTGAGACGATCAACGCCCACACTGGTCTGCTCAAACATGACATGGAGCTTCGCAAGCTTCTTAACCGGCATGTAGAACATGATAATCCCCGCGAAAAAGGTCACCATATCTTGCATACTACGCCCTGACTGAACCACGAACACGATCAACGCCCCTACCGCCAACATAGAAATCGTTTCAATAATCGGCCCAACAATCTCATGCGCTCGAATCCCCTTCATGGTATGGCCGAACAGCTGTCGAGACAGCACGCGAAAGCGCCCGACCTCACGATCCTCAAGAGAATAGGCCTTCACAACCCGAATTGCCGAGAGCATTTCAACAATCAAGCTGGATTGCACCACATTCGCCTGCACCCTCTTCTTAGAAGCCTTGCGGGCCTTCTTGCCATAAATCAAGACCGGGAAAAGACAAATTGGGAGCAACAAAACGACACTCACAGTCAACTGCCAATCCATTACGACCAAGAAACAAAATACCGCGACAATCGTTACCGGATCCGTAATGCTGTGCTTCACCCCATTCGCAATGCACCGCTGCAGGAGAAGCGTGTCGCCATTAATCCGAGTAATCATATCCCCCATCTTCGCCTGATTGAAGTAGTTCAAGGACAGCTGACTCAATCGATCAAGAACTTGGACCCGCAAATCATTCACCATCCTCTCCCCCACCCACGACATCCAGTAGGCACTGAGATATTGGCCAGCACTCCGAAACGCCACCAGAAAGGGCAAACCAAGTATCGCCCCAAGCGCCTGATAAAGCGTCACAGGGCTCCCTTTCTTAGGAAACAAGAGATCAACCGAGCGATCAACCGTCGATCGAATCGATGCCGCCTTAGCTCGAACCCAGACTTCAGCAGTCGGCGAGACCCGCCGAATAAATCCATAGGCAGACAATCCAGACGTTCCATCCTCATTCGCGACAAGCGTCGTCTGTGGTTCTTTTTCTGTCTCCAGGCGACTCAGCACGGTCTTGGTCAACCAAAGCACCCCGGCATTCGAGACCCCGAAGATGACGCCAGCCAAAATCGCCCCATAAAACCGCCAGCGATAGCCCTGAATATAGGGCCAGCTAAAGCGAAAAATTGAAATCAAACTATCCACAATACGAAGCTCCGATACTCAAGACAAACGCTTCCACGGGTCAAGACAAGTTCCTCTTCATCATCGGTTGAACACTTCAAACGCAATGCATAAGCAATGCGCCAAACGAACGCCGCAGTCTTATCGACGAACCATAAACATAGGAAAGCAGCGTCGTACCCGTTTTCTTTGTTTCAAATGAAGAATTCATCGTGCTAGGCTCTTGTTTTCTACTGAGAAACGTCTCAGAAGGCCCTTATGCGGTATTTTGCAACGATTCTGCACCAACGAAGCTGCTACATTACGACCCCACGGAACACAAACAGACGATAGCGCAGAACGAAGGTTGGTTGATCGGGAAGCAACCACCTCGAGGACGAGACCACTCAGGCGAATTAATGATGAGTCATTTCCACAACTGGCATTCAATTAGCTCTAGGCCTTTCAGGGTTATTTGACACCGTCATAAATCAAATTAATTCTTGATTGAAATGTCGGAAAATGGATAGAAAAGACGTCAATTAGATACTAAAGGCAAGATTGACCCGTTTTCAGAGGTTGAAACCGAGTCTAAGTTTGACCAAGAGTGCCCGTCTTAATGGCCCACCCAAAGGCTATGACAGATATTTTGATATGAGATCGCTTGTTCGCATAGAAAACAACCGTGTGGTTTACGAAAATCCCAGAGATTATTCTGGGGTGATCGATCTCGAAGACCTTTCCCACCGGACCAATTACCGGGTCTCCGAGTTAGCTCGCGTCCTTGGACTCTCAACGAGGCAGCTACAACGAGACTTCAACGATGGCCTCGGGGTAACCCCCAAATACTGGTTGAGGGAACAACGAATGCGGCACGTCTATGCCCTCGTTTGTGATGGATTCCGTCTCAAGCAGGTAGCCGCAATGACTGGATTTCGCAAATACGAAAACTTCGTCAATGAAGTCAAAGCCTTCTACGGCGTCGCCCCCCAAAAGCTCGCCGACTTCGAGAAGGCATAAAACTACGGATTTCCCGCGGATGGACCGACAAGCGCATAAAGCCGGCAGGTTCTGAGTCGGAACCTAACCCATTTGCGAAAACTCTTGCATGGCGAGCCCCCCGGTTTGGGCCTGAAACTAACGGCATGACGCCTTCGTCTTTCTTTCCCACAGAGATCCCGCTAGTCTTTCGCCGTTCATGATTCCCAACTTAACTAGTGCCCTCGGTGTGATCCTCATTCTAGGGATCGCATGGATTGCCTCCGAACGCCGCAACGCACTCCCGTGGAGAACCATCGCCAGCGGCCTAGCGGTCCAACTCCTACTCATCGGGCTCATTCTCAAGACAAGCTTCGGTCAGTCACTTTTCGGCATCGCGCAAAAGGGAGTCCTCAAGCTCAATCAAGTCGCCAACGAAGGAGCGCTCGTGATCTTTGGCCCCTTGGCCGATCCGAGCAAACTCAATGATGGCTTCGGACCAGGATCCGGCCCCATTTTTGCCGTCCTAATTTCTGCAACTATCATTGTCGTCGCCGCGTTGTCGTCCCTCCTTTACCATTGGGGAATCCTTCAAAAAGTCGTTGCCGGCATGGCGTTCGTCATGCAGCGCTTAATGAAGACCTCTGGAAGCGAAAGCCTCGCAGCGGCCGCCAATTGCTTTATTGGACAAACGGAAGCTCCCCTGGTGATTCAACCGTACATCGCATCGATGACCCGAAGCGAACTCCTCGCCCTCATGACCGGCGGGATGGCGACTATTGCGGGAGGCGTCCTTGCCGTCTATGCCGCCTTCGGTGCCGCCGTCGGACATCCGGAACTTGCCGGCCATCTCATGACGGCCTCCCTCATTAGCGCCCCCGGAGCCTTACTCATCGCAAAAATCCTCATTCCTGAAAATGCAGCAAGCGAAACACAGCACGGCGCAACATGGGATTTCGAGCGAGAGACATCGAATGCAATCGACGCACTCTGCCGCGGGGCCCAAGGAGGACTCAAGCTAGCCGTCAACGTGATGGCTATGATCCTGACCTTCGTCGCCATCGTCGCCCTGGTAAATCTCATGCTCCAGTGGCCCCAAACCCGATTCGGCGTGAGCGATCCGATCACACTTCAGACCATCTTTGGTTGGATAAACTTTCCGGTAGCCTGGATGATCGGCATTCCCACCGAACACTGCCATCTCGTCGGCCAGATCCTCGGTGAACGAATCGTCCTCAATGAGATGTTCGGCTACCTCACCCTCACCCAACAAGCTGAGCAACTTGACGAGCGTACCTTTGTCTTGGCTTCTTACGCCCTATGCGGTTTCGCCAATTTTGGAAGCATCGCAATCCAAATCGGGGGCATTGGCACCTTGGCTCCTCAACGGCGGGGTGAACTCGCCACCCTCGGATGGCGGGCGATGCTCGGCGGACTGCTTACCTGCTATCTAACAGCCGCCCTCGTTGGCATCGTCTTCTAGAATTCCCTTTTCCACTCACACGTTTCGCCCTAACGTTGCTCTCGCAGCGATGAACACACCTTTAAAAATCGTCCTCTACGTCGTCCTTAGCGTCGCAGCTATCACCTTCGGACAGTATTTCTTTAGAGACTATCAGCGAGCCAACGACGCCGCTGTCAAAGCAGATAGCGCAGGGGACCCCATGGATGTTGAAGTCCCGAGCTATGACCTCGGAGCGACAGAGTCAGATCCCCCCCCCCAGGAATCGCGACCAAGCAATCAACCGGGCTCCGAGTCAATGACAGAACCCTTGTCAGCCAACGGAGACGACACGTCAGCCAATCGAACAGGCGTCGCGATAGCCGAGGGTAATCCGGTCCGTGGATCTGATGCGTCCCTTCCCGCGCCTCGGCTTGGATTCTACGGCGGAGGATTTATGATCTCCTTGCTCTGCCTTGGGCTGCTCGCAGCGGTTGACATCACCCAATACCTTGGTCGGAGCGCGGTCGACGCACTCTACAATGACAACCTCGAGGGGATGACAGACGACGAGTATGAAACTGCCGAGGCGGAGTGGCAAAATGGCGACTACTTAGAGGCCATTCGCCTGATGCGAGAGTATTATGCAAAGAACCCCAAACAAGTTCATGCAGCCCTGAGGATTGCTGAAATCTACGAAAAGGATCTTAACAATCCCCTCGCGGCCGCCCTAGAGTACGAAGAGATTCTCAACCAGAAACTCCCCCGAGAACGCTGGGGATGGGCGGCAATCCACCTGGCAAATATTTATTCAGGCTCCCTCGAGAAACCCGATCAAGCGGTCGCTCTCCTTCGGCGGCTCGACGAGGAATATGGGGATACTCAAGCAGCGGAAAAAGCCCGCAAGCGTTTGGCAATGATTGACGGCACCGGCCCAGCTGGGTAATCCCCATCGGGAATCACGCTAGAAATAGTAGCGAAACCCGAAATTCACTTGAAATAGACCGGAGGAACTGTCGCTGGTACTGGCGTTTGAGCTGTAGGCTATTCCCGACTTTAGCTCAATGCTCTTCCTTGGCCAGAAAGCAATTTCTGCTTCACCGCCATAGCCGATAGTTGACTGTTCATCAATATAGTCCCCTCCTAAGGTCACTCGATATTTCCAAGCATCCGCAAGATTATCCGTGACGGTCGCATAAAGACCGTGCCGGTGAATGAGCGGACTCACAACATTGGTTGCCGCCTCAAGCCGGGCTGCCGGGGAGATCCCCGCTACCAGGAACGGATCCACAAAACTCAGATCACTGACATCCTCCCAGAAGCGCATCAAGATGCCGCGATATCCAATCCGAACTTCAGGCGACTGCGCAAATAGAACTTTCTCAATGCTCCAATTGACAAGATATCCGTACCCAATCGATTCTTCCTCAAGGAGGGACTGTCGAAACGACGGATCAAGTGACAAAAACCACTCATCCTCAAATTGATAATCGACCTCAACCCCAAGCCGATTCTGCCGTCCATCCGCAAGCTCAAATAAGAGACTGTCCGTCGCCCGCTCATTCCCCTTTGCCACCAAAGCAATCTTTCGCTGCGGAGTGAATGTTCGGATCAATCGTCCGCCATAGCTCACCCCATCCCCATACCCTCCGAGTGATAAATCGTACCCCCACCGGCTGCTATGCACCGACGCCAAGGTCAACTCAATCTGCTGACGCGCTTCCTTGGTCGCCCGGAACGTCTCTGACAAATCTAGTTGTATATCGTCTCGTTTGAAATCGACCAAGAGACGACGGGCACTCGAAAGTTGATGCTCGTATCCGACACTCCATCGATCCAACTGACCAAAATCGAGAAAGTTGATCGCATACTGAGAGTGAAGCTGAGGAAGATAGGTCCGGTAAATATCATCAAGAACGATTCGAACTTGATCACGCAGTTCATTCCCCAAGTCATGGTGCCGAAGTAGTTCTTGATAGGCCAACATCGCCCGATACCAATCACCGGCAAGCAGGGCCGACGAGGCAAGATCCGTGGTGTAAGGATATTTCTTTCGAGGAAATTGCTCTATTTTCAGGTCTCGAAAAATTCGATTCGCTTCCTGATACTGCCCTGCCAACCAATGAGCGGCTCCGAGAAAATAAAGTGCCTGATCGTCTCCGGGGTAGAATGAAACGAGACGGCGGCCCATGAGCAATGCCTTCTCGGGATTCTGCTGCTCGACATACATCGACGCTAAGACCAGTAAGGCGTTCTTATTCCCGGGGTCATCGGACAAGATGTCGACGGCCAAGCGCTCCGTTACTTTCGGCCGGTTTAATCGCCCGTAAAGATAGAGCAAATACCGACGTTCCGACACCCCTAGCTCTGTCTCTTATACACATCTCCGAGCCCACGAGACCTCTCTACATCTCGT
>CAJXVR010000086.1 GCA_913061285.1 uncultured Verrucomicrobiota bacterium
AACGGAAACTTGGTTGTTTGAGCGCGGAGATTTTATGGCACGCAATGAGAAAATGGACCTCGGTTTTCTCAGTGTGCTCACTTCGGGGAAAACCCCGCAGGCCTATTGGGAGACGGCGCGGCGTCAGCGGCTTCGTGATGATAGTACCCAACAACGACGTGCCTTGGCTGATTGGATGACGGACCTTGATCAAGGGGCCGGCGCTTTGCTGGCGCGAGTGATGGTCAATCGAGTTTGGCAACATCATTTCGGTGAAGGCTTGGTGCGGACGCCAAGTGATTTTGGAAGCCGAGGAGAGCGCCCAAGTCATCCGGCCTTGTTGGAATGGCTCGCCACGGAATTCGTGCAGAGTGGATGGAGTATCAAACGCCTGCATCGCCTAATTCTTAACAGTGCCACCTACCAACAGGCCTCCGACTATGACGAGGCAATGGCCGCCCGGGATCCGGAGAATCGCCTCCTTTGGCGGCAACATCCAGTCCGTCTCGAGGCGGAAATGTTGCGGGATGCGATGTTGCTCACCTCGGGGACCTTGAATCGGCAGTTGTATGGTCCCAGCTTTAAACCCCCGATTCAACATGAAGCTATCCAAGCCCGCAACGTGCGGAACCCCTATCCAAAGGATGCCAAGGATGCGCCTGAGACCCGCCGACGGACGATCTACATGTTCCACAAGCGGGTGGTGCAGTATCCGCTCATGCAGGCCTTTGATGCGCCGGACGCTCAGCAGAGTTGTGGGCGCCGCATGAATACGACCGTTGCCCCGCAGGCCCTGGCAATTTTGAATGATCCGTTCGTGCGTTTGCGCGCCAGTGATCTTGCGAAACGGATTCGAGATCTGGTGGGGGATAAGCGCGGAGCCCAGGTTAATTTGGCCTTTCTCCTGGCCTTAAGCCGCGAACCCGAGCATGAAGAACGACTTCATGCGATCCGTTTTATTGAGCAACAGGTTGAGGTGCGGCGGCAACGAGGGGAATCCAACGGAGAGCTCGTCGCGCTTACCGACTTCTGTCATTCGCTCTATGGCTTGAACGAATTCATTTATGTCGACTGATCGAGGCCCTGTTCCAGAAAAGAACTCATGAAGACAATGAACCAACATTGCGGCCGCTTTCAAGCGACCCACAATCGCCGGGATTTTCTGAAGAAAGCAGGCGCTGGTTTTGGTATGACTGCCTTGGCGGATTTGATGTCCCGCAATCAACTCCTGGCATCTGAATCGATCCCGGATCCGTTGAATCCCATGGCGCCACGAGCGGGGCATTATCCCGCCAAAGCGAAGGCGGTTGTCTGGCTCTTCATGGAAGGGGCGCCGAGTGCGGTGGATATGTTTGATCCGAAGCCCGAGCTGACACGTCGAGACGGGCAAACGATGGAGATTGATGTGTTCAACGGCAATCCTGGGCCCTTGATGAAATCGCCCTTCCAGTTTCAACGCCATGGACAGACCGGTTCCTGGGTTTGTGAGCACTATCCCAACGTGGCGAAACACGTTGACGACTTTGCCTTTATTAACTCGTTCTATAGCGAATCGAACGATCATGTCCCAGCCCTCTACCAGATCAATACGGGGATCCCGCGACCCGGGTTTCCGAGTGCTGGCTCATGGATCAACTACGGACTCGGTTCTGAGAATAGCAATCTGCCGGGCTACGTCGTTCTCGGAAACAATCGAGGAGTCAAGGGAGGGAATCTCAATTGGAGCTCAGCCTTTCTCCCCACGACCTATCAAGGAACGCTCTTTCGCCCCGAGGGTGCGCCGGTCATCAATCTGACCCGGTCGAACGAAATCACTCAGCAAGATCAGCGCGCACAGCTAGACCTCATGGCCAAGCTGAATCACCGGCACATGGTATCTCGACCGGGGGAACAAGAGCTGCTGGGACGAATTCAAAGTTTTGAACTCGCCTATCGCATGCAAATGGAAGCGACCGACCTAGTTGATCTTGAACAAGAGACGACTGAGACGCGAGAGATGTACGGCGTTGATGATAAGGTCACGCGTTCCTACGGTCGAAAATGCCTTATGGCCCGTCGCTTGATCGAGCGAGGCGTCCGCTTTGTTCAAGTGTATAGCGATGGGGAATGGGACGCGCATAGTAATTTGAAAGGAAACCACACCGGCCATTGTCGAGCGACTGATAAACCGATCCACGCGCTACTCACGGATCTGAAACGTACCGGGCTCATTGACGATACGCTCGTGATCTGGGGGGGCGAGTTTGGTCGCATGCCCGTGTCGCAAGGCAATGGGGGGCGCGATCACAATCCTCAAGGATTTGGCATGTTCATGACTGGCGCAGGGATTCGGCCCGGGACGCGGTACGGTGAATTGGATGAGATCGGCTATCGCTCTGTTGTCGACCGAGTATCGGTGCATGATCTACATGCCACCATGCTTCATCTCCTCGGTGTGGATCACGAGCGGCTCACCTACTTTCACAATGGGCGCCGCTATCGCTTGACCGATGTTGCCGGAGAAATCATTCGGCCCATCTTGGCTTAAACCGTCACACCTGGGCCGCTGAAACTAAAAGGCCGTCGCTTCGCTGCCTCGCTGACGTCTTAGCATGCTTGGGGAGCGACTTGCCGTGAATCATTCCATCTTGGCCCAAGACGATTCGTCTTTCCTGCGCCGAATACTTTGTGTCGTCGCTCGAATCGCACTTTGTGAACTGGCGTTGGGAAGGCAATTGGAGTCGCTTTCGCGGGGATTGGTTGCGATTGAGACGGAGGATCAGAAGGTGTTTCTGAGTTGGCGATTGTTGGGCTCGGAGCCGCTGACGACACCGTTCAATCTCTTTCGTTCTATGGGCGGACGAGACTAGGAACGCCTGAACCAAGAGGCCAATCTCAGGTGCAATGAATTGGATTGATGCAAGAGTAGGGGGCAAAGAAGGGCGCCACTATCAGATTCAAGGGGTTGGAGGGGCGTCAGCGTCCCTGGATTCGGGAGCAGTTTCTGATCTGGATGGGGACGGGCGAGCCGAGTTAGTGTGAAAAACAGCGGATGGCACTATCGGTGGGCAAGTAATAGGGATTAGCGATCGGAACAAAGACTGGCGAAATCTTAAAAAGGGCTCGGTCCTCGAAGGACGGATTTTGGAAGGGCTTGAGTATTTGACTCTCTTTGATGGCATGACGGACGCTGCCTTGATCACGGCAGACTATGTTCCGGGGAGAGATCCTATAGACGACTGGGCTGGGCGCGGCGGCTCTCGAGAGACTTACACTTTAATTCGGAATTTCCTGTCTTTTCAGTGAATCGAGGGGTTTTTTCCCGGTGTGAACGACAGATTGGATTGAGTCGAGTAGAGCTAACGGAGAATCGAATGAGTTCCGTTTTACCGTGGATTTCTTTTCACCATTTCCTCAGATATAACCTGATAAACTAGTAAAATGTATTAAATGTCTTTATTATATTGATGGTTTGAGCGTGTCTACGGGTTAAGGTTTGTTAGAAAAACTGAAAAACTAGTTTTACGGTAGTAATAAGAACCCTTAGATTCGGAGCACGTGAACATTAGCATTCGACCAGAGACTGGGGTACCCATCTACGTGCAGCTAAGTCAGGGAATTCGTACGTTGATCCAGTGTGGGGGGCTCGAAGTTGGTTCCCGGCTTCCTACGATTCAGTCACTCGCTGCAGAGCTCAAGATCAATCACAATACAGTCGCCCGAGTTTATCGAGATCTGGAATCGAAAGGATTCTTAGCGACCAAACGAGGTGTGGGGACCTCGGTTGCCCCGACAGCGAACGGTGGGGATCGTCGTCTTGAACGACTTGAAGAAGCCGTGACTGAATTGGTGGCACTCTGTCAGCAACTCTCCATCGATGAGGGCCGCTTGCTCGACATGGTTGCAGCGGCCGTTGAAGAAACAGCTGGAAAGAATTCCGAAGGGGAAGCCGTTGCCCCTTTTGAGGTAGGCTTCGTGGACTAGTTTGGCGCCGAACGCGACAACCCTGAATAACTATGGCCGATTTGCCCGCCACAATCTGCCGGCCGAGGCAAGTGACGGTATTCTCTTTGAAGGCCCTGGGGCATGCGGATTGAGGCGAATGAGGTTCTTTGGGACGTGCCGGAAGACGCGGAAGGAACGGGAGTGCTGCTCTGTGCAGAACTTGCGGATGGAACCTTGGTTGAACACGACTATTTCTTGCACGTGGAAACGGCCCAGAATCGAATTCCTCGTCCCGTCGAAATCTTTGAGGTGACGCCGACGGACGAGGGGATCGCATTGAATTGGGCAGGGGATGGACCCTTGTTCCAGGTCCAACGCAAGGTGTCCCTCGAGGACGAAGCATGGACGAAGCATGGACGAATCTTGGAACACCAACAAGCAACGGGTTCTTTGAGGACTTCGTCGATGCCGATCCTCCTGAACGCGGGGGATTCTACCGAGTGTTGGTCGTTGGCGATCCGACTCCTTAGACTGTCGAGAGTCGATCCTTGATTGCGTTGTTGGCCTTGGAGCGTTGCTCTAAGGCCGTCGTTTTTAAGGGGCTCGTTCCTGGCGTTTTCAAGTCAGGGAGCCAATACTGGGGGAACGTCACCACGAATCCCCAAGAACGGCATCCATAGTTTGCCAAGCGGCAGTCACCGTGATCTGTTCTCTGCGTTCGTTTTTTTCTTTTTTTGCCAATGGTGGACTGCAGCGAGGGCAATGCCAAATGACACGCCGAACAATAGGGCATGATCCAGTCTTGGTTCCCCCTTCCTGATTTGGTTCACGACGGCCGTGCTAATCGATACAACGACTGCATTAATGGAACCATATAAGATCGTATTACGCATTTTTGAATGTCCTTTCTATATTTATCTGGGGCTTCCGTTGATCAGCAGAACCATGAGCTCCGATGCGCGCGGAGGTCGTGCCAGAAGCGGCTTGTTCGACGACTCATTCAAAGCAACTCTCGAAACTGCTGAGGTGAGAGATCCGCGTCTTCACAATGCCACCATCGTGTAAGTGTTAATGGTCCGATGTTTTGGAATCGGCAAGAGACGTCCGTTATTTGACATGACTGTGTGCTTACCTTCCCTGACAATTCGGTAACCCAGTTTCTTTAGAATCCGCATGACTGACACCGGGAATCTTCGGCATGCCTAGACAGTAGCTGAAACGGACCTTACTTCTTTACATTCGAGATACTTCTGAATGGCGATGCGTATATTCTCTAGTGCCTTTGATTCTGTCGATCCTTGCGACCAACACTGAGGAAGGGCAGGGAAACCAACTGCGTAGCCTTCCTCAGACTTCTTTAGAGCCACTGGGTACTCCAGACTCATACAGTGAGGGTCTCCTTTCTTGCTTTGCAAGTCAAGCAGTCGAACGGCTAGCTACGGCGCGTTGCCATCTTCGCATTGGTAGCCCAATTTTAAGCGCCACCAACATGCTCTCTCCACCAGTCCCGCAATCCGGGATTGATGCGCTGCCAGCCAACCCCATGATAGTCTGGGCGGGACATAGCATGGTAAATGAGAAAAATGGAGAGCGCCAATGAACCCCCTATTGTGAAAATCCATCCCGGGGCTTGCACGTAGATCGTGCTACCCGAGAGCAAGACAAACGTACTAGCCCAAATTAATTCTGGTCGACGTGGAATCCTGAATACGTTGCAGAACAGGAAAAAATGGAGAATAACAAATCCGATCACAAATGCCGCGACTGGCATCTGGACCCTCAGCAAACCCGCGCAGAGACTCCCAAGCGCAAGGACAGCAGTATCCCTGATCGAGATGCGAAAGCCGGGGCGAAACACAGGACGACTCATAGTGATGGGGGGCTACGTTCAAAATGAGGCGCGGCTGACCGGGAAAGCGCGCTCGACCCAGGATAGGGGGTGGTGCTGCGGTAAATCATTCAAACTTGATGTGTTGCTTCCGTTATTCTCCATGCGCATGTTCGGTGCTTCATTTCGGACCGGCTTTGTCGTTGAGAGTGATGTCGAAAAACGAATCGCTTCCAATGACGTCTATTCTAAGATTCTGAGAAGGACAATCGAAAACGAGATGGGTTGCGTTCTGTTCAAGATGTTGTCGCCCTCCAATAAACATTGATCGAATCGAAATCTCGGCATCTGTCGGATTCTGGCTCCATCGACATTCACCGAACGCTGAAATCTCCGGAAGGCTCGGAGCACAAAGAAGCGAGTCCCCGACTCTGTGAATACGTGTGTCGAATTCCCAGCAATCTTGCTCCAGTCGAATCCTCAGAACTCCGTTCTGCGCCTCCACATCGGATCGCCGGAATCGGGCGTTGCGGAGGTGTGAAGAGAGGGAAATAATCGCATGCTGGTAGTTCACATCTCTTCACGTGCGAAAGTTCAGCCGCTCGAATGCTTGCTTAGCGAAGGGTGTCGTGAAATTGAAGGAACGAGGAGAGTGGTTGTCACGCCGAACCGAATCGAGCTAGGGCTCAATTACAAACCAGTCGCCACCGGCGTGCCCCATTTCTTCTTCTGGCTGGAGTAAGAGGAATTTTCTTTCTCAATTCGCGCGGTAGCGGCATTCGTTTGTTTGCCAGGGGCTCGGCTTGCTTTCGTAGTCGTCAAACGACGATTTGCCTTGGGCAATTCTGGTTGAGGTTTAGGCGAATAAAACGAGTAAGTTCTATCGGTCTCTTTAGGTGCACTTTCGCGGCGACCTGCCGCCTTGGTGGGGCCGGAACAAGGTTCCTAAGAGTCTCTCGGGGAGTTGCGGATTTGTGTGGTTTACAAACGGAGTATGAAAAGAATCGGTGTGCTGACGAGTGGTGGAGATGCTCCGGGTATGAACGCCGCCATTAGGAGTGTCGTTCGCGTGGCATCAGCCGAAGGCTGTAGCGTGTTCGGCATCCGGCGGGGTTACAGAGGTCTGCTGGATGGTGAAATCACCCCGCTGGGCCCTCGGGATGTTTCCAATGTCATTCAACGAGGTGGAACAATTCTTAAGACCGCCCGATCAGCTGAGTTCAAGACCCACGAGGGGCTTTCGAGAGCGGTTGTAGCGCTTGAACGGAGTGAACTAGACGGACTTATCGTTATCGGCGGAGATGGCACGTTTCGCGGCGCCTCCGCTTTGGTCGAGAGCTGGGGTGGCGCTGTTGTGGGAATTCCGGGAACGATTGACAACGATCTTTACGGAACCGACTACACTCTTGGTTTCGATACCGCAGTCAATACGGCACTCGATGCCATAGACAAGATTCGGGACACTGCCGAGTCCCATGAACGCGTTTTCTTAGTCGAGGTAATGGGGCATCGTAGCGGCTGGCTGGCGCAACATGCGGGTATCGGTGCTGGAGCAGAGGAAATCATCATTCCGGAGGAAACCTTGGATCCTGGCAAGATCGCCCAGCGGTTGACTGCCGGTTTGGAGCGCGGAAAAACCAGCATGATTCTTGTTGTTGCCGAGGGGGATGCAACCGGAGGTGCCTACCATGTCGCAGAGCAATTGAGCCCCTATTTGAATCGTGATTGCCGCGTTACCATCCTAGGGCACCTGCAGCGTGGTGGATCGCCGAGTGCCTTTGATCGGTTCTTAGGAACAAAACTTGGCGGTAGTGCCGTGGCCGAAATACTCAACGGGAAAACCGGAATCATGGTAGGGGAGGTCGGGAGCCGTCCTACTGCCACGCCGTTGCGGGATAGCTGGACGCTCAAAAAAGAGATGGATGTTGGACTGCGAGGGCTTCACGATAGGTTAGCCCTGTAGAGAGCGGCTTGGACGTGTTTTGAATCCTTCCAGCTTACAAAGCTCTACAGCTCCTCCTGGCTCAGTGTTTTCTCCTGCTCCAAGATTGCTAGTGTGGTCTCGATGACGGTGTCAGGAATAAGCGAGATGCTGTCGATGCCAGCTTCAACGAGGAATTGAGCGAAATCTGGGTAGTCACTAGGGGCTTGACCGCAGATTCCAATTTTGCAACCCGCCGCTTTTGCCGTTGTGATGACCTGTCGAATGGATCGTTTTACGGCTTGATTTCGTTCGTCGAAGATGTGGGCAATGATTTCTGAGTCTCGATCCACACCGAGTGTGAGTTGAGTCAGGTCGTTGGACCCGATGGAGAATCCATCAAAGATCTCGGCGAATTCTTTTGCCAGAATCACGTTCGATGGCACTTCGCACATGACGTAGACTTCGAGTCCATTCTTCCCTTGTTGGAGTCCATTCTTTTTCATCTCCTGCAAGACGTTGAGTCCTTCTTGGACTGTCCGGCAGAATGGGACCATGACCTTGAGGTTACACAGTCCCATGGACTCGCGAACGCGGCGAATGGCTTCGCATTCCAGTGCAAAGCCTTCCTGATATCGGGGATCGTAGTAGCGAGATGCCCCGCGGAAGCCGATCATGGGGTTCTCTTCTTGAGGCTCAAACTGTTCACCGCCCAGGAGGTTTGCGTATTCGTTGGACTTGAAGTCGCTGAGTCGAAGAATCACATCTTTAGGGTAGAACGCAGCCGCGATCATTGAGATGCCTTGTGCTAGTTGATCGACAAAGTAATCCGTCTTATTGGTGTATTGAGCCGTGATGCGCCGAATTTCGGCTGCGTCTGGGGTTGGATTGAGCTTGGAAAAATGGACAAGGGCAAGCGGATGAATCTTGATGTAATTGTTGATGATGAACTCCATTCTTGCCAGGCCAACGCCGTCGTTGGGAATAAACGAGAGGGCGAGAGCTTTCTCGGGGTTCGCCACATTCATCATGATGCTTGTACGAGGACGTGCCATGCCCTGGATGTCCTGTGTGGTTCGCTCGAATTGGAGTTTTCCTTCGTAGATAAAACCAGTCTCACCTTCCGCACAACTCACCGTAACGAGGCTGCCGGTCTTCAGCTTCTGCGTGGCGTCGTTGCATCCGACAATGGCAGGAACGCCAAGCTCTCGACTGACGATTGCAGCGTGACAGGTTCTTCCGCCTCGATCGGTTACGATTCCTCCCGCAATCTTCATGATGGGTTCCCAATCGGGATCAGTGTTGTCAGCCACGAGGATTTCTCCGGCTTGAAACTCATCTGCTTGATGTACGTTCTCGATTCGGCGGACGGTCCCGGCAACGATCTTGTCTCCGACGCTACGTCCTTCCACCAGGACCTTGCCTTTCTCTTTGAGAGAGAACTGATCGAAGGTGTGGACGTTCTTTCTTGATTGTACGGTCTCGGGACGGGCCTGAACGATAAAGAGCTCGCCCGTCCGACCATCCTTAGCCCATTCAATATCCATGGGCGTTGATTCGTTCCTCCTCTTGGAATAGTGGCTCTCGATCATGGTTGCCCATTTAGCGAGCGTGAGAATGTCCTCATCGGGTAGGGCATAAGTTGCTCGTTCGGACTCTGGAACTTTAACGTTCTTGATGCCGCGTCCTTCGGACGTGTCGTAGATCATCCTGAGCTCTTTAGTGCCCACCGTTTTCTTAAGGATGGGCCGCTTGTCGTCTTCAAGTGTGGGCTTGAAGACACAGTATTCGTCGGGATTGACGGCTCCTTGGACAATGTTCTCACCGAGACCGTAGGCGGCATTGATGAGCACCACATCTCGAAACCCAGTTTCAGTATCTATTGAAAACATGACGCCGGAGGCGGACAGATCGGATCGCACCATCGTCTGGACCCCAATGGAGAGGGCGATATCGAGATCGTTATATCCTTGGTCAGATCGGTAGGAGATGGCGCGATCGGTGTACAAGGAAGCAAAACACCGTTTGCAGGCGTCGAGCAGCCCGTAAGAACCCCGCACATTGAGATAGGTTTCTTGTTGGCCAGCGAAGCTCGCATCGGGGCGATCTTCAGCTGTCGCGCTGCTTCGAACGGCAACATCAACGGTGCCCGTTTCTTGGGTGGAGAGTTCTGCGTAGGCTTTTACAATAGCTGCCTCCAAATCATTCGGCATATTTGCCGAGAGGATGGCTCGGCGAATCTGGCTTCCATGCTGTCTCAGATTGTCGAGGTCGGATGTATCAAGGGAGCCGAGCAATTCTGGAATGTGTTGATCAAGTCCAGCGTTCTTCAGGAAATAGCGATACGCATCGGCCGTGATGGCAAATCCGTTGGGGACATTGATTCCGAGGGGTTGAAGACTGCTGTAAAGTTCGCCGAGTGAGGCGTTCTTTCCTCCTACGATGGGCACTTCGTCGATATCGAGATTCTCGAACCACTTTATCCACTGACCGTTGGGACTCGGCGGCGTTTCTTGAGAGGGCAAGTTTGAGGGAGAACTCATTAGATTTCTGGTTTCGATTTGTGCTTGCGTGCGCGCGATCAGGCAGACGGAGGCAACGGACCCGCCTTATGAGAGCGATTCACAGCTCGACCTTGCTCTCACTATCTAAGTTAGCAGTGAAGTTTCTCATTGGCTTCACTGTGATTGCTCACGAGTAGCGCAATATTGCTGAAGACGGCCGCTACGGCTCTCGGGCGAAGAACGGGGATGGGGGCGTCGGCTGGAAAGACTCTAGGCTGCTGTTCTGTATTGCTCTCATGAGGGTTTGCCTCTTCGATCCTGGGGAACTAATCTTGGCGTTTCTGAATGATGGAATTCCTTGATTCATACCGAGATAGAGAAGCGTCATTGCGGTTCGCTGAAGAGATCAAGCGAGTTGTGACACGGCCGTGGACCTTGATGGAGGTTTGCGGGGGGCAGACGCATTCGATCGTTCGGTACGGTCTTCACGCTCTTCTTCCTCAGGAAATCACACTCGTTCACGGGCCCGGCTGCCCAGTCTGCGTGACCCCGATTGAGATGATTGATAAAGGGATTGCACTGGCTCGTTTGCCTGGTGTCACCCTTTGCACCTTCGGTGACATGCTGCGGGTTCCGGGTTCGAGTGGCGACTTGTTCCGTGCTAAGTCCGAGGGGGCGGACGTGCGCATCGTCTATTCTCCCTTAGACAGCTTAAAAATAGCGCGTGAGAATCCAAATCGAGCGGTTGTTTTCTTTGCCATCGGCTTCGAAACAACCGCTCCTGCCAATGCCATGGCGGTTTATCAAGCCAATCAGGAGAAATTGAGGAACTACAGTGTCCTCTGTTCCCAAGTGTTGGTGCCGCCAGCTATGAACGCTGTTCTGAGCGCGCAACGGAACCGAATCCAAGGGTTTTTGGCGGCTGGCCATGTTTGTACTGTGATGGGGTATGAAGAGTATGAACGGATTGCGAGAGACTATCGGGTTCCGATCGTCGTCACGGGATTTGAGCCGGTCGATATCCTGCAAGGTATTCTGCTCTGTGTGCAGCAGCTTGAGACAGGGCGAGCCGTGGTTGAGAATCCTTATAGTCGATCGGTCAAACGTGAGGGCAATCGCGTGGCTCAGGACATGGTTCAGCGGGTCTTTCAAATTTGTGATCGGAACTGGCGAGGAATGGGAGACATTGCCGATAGTGGACTCTCACTGAGGGAAACCTATCGCGAGTATGACGCCAGTAGTCGGTATAACGTGGAGGTAGCGACTCACGACTCCGAGGATGGGTGTATCAGCGGGCTCGTTCTCCAGGGCTTAAAAAAGCCTAAAGAGTGTTGCCATTTCGGGAAGCGGTGCACCCCGGAACATCCGCTTGGCGCGACAATGGTTTCCAGTGAAGGAGCCTGCGCTGCCTACTATCGATATGATTCCTCCTCGCCAATTGGGGGGCGCTGAGAGGCAAGTTTAGTCTATCCACTGCACTGCCAATGGAACACAATGAGAAAGTGTTATGGAGCTGAGTTGTCCACTTCCGGAGACGATGCCTGAGTCTATTCAGTTGGGGCATGGCAGTGGTGGCATGATGACTCACCAGTTGCTGGAGGGGGTGGTGTTTCCTGCCTTCGGGAATTCTTTGCTGGCCACGCGGCATGATGGGGCTGTCATGCGTGTTGGGAATAGTAGAGTTGCTTTTACCACTGACTCGTACGTTGTGAATCCGCGGTTTTTCCCGGGGGGCAATATTGGTTCGCTGGCCGTATTTGGTACGGTGAATGATTTGGCGATGTGCGGTGCGCGCCCATCGCATCTGAGTGTGGGGCTGATTGCTGAGGAAGGACTAGCCATAGCGGAACTCACAAGGGTAGTCCGGTCGATGCAAGAGGCTGCCGAAGCGGCCTCCGTCACGATTGTCACTGGCGATACCAAGGTGGTGGACCGCGGCCATGGAGATGGCCTCTACATCAACACTTCTGGAGTTGGAATCTGTGAGCATAGTCTCCATATCGCGCCATCCTCTGTCCGTTCGGGCGATGTTGTCTTATTGAGTGGTGATATTGGTCGGCATGGGATCGCAGTCCTCGCCCGACGTGAAGGGTTGGAGTTTGAAGGGGCGATTGAGAGTGACTGCACGAGTTTGCATCGGAGTACCTTATCCCTGGTTGATTCAGGCGTTGACGTTCATTGTTTGCGGGATCTAACGAGGGGCGGCCTAGCCACAGCCCTGAAGGATATTGCCGATGGATCTGGCTTGGGCGTCGATGTTGTTGAGCATCAGATCCCTCTAAGCCAAGAGGTGCATGGTGCGTGTGAGCTGCTGGGGTTGGATCCTCTCTATGTGGCTTGCGAAGGGCGATACATCGCGATTGTTCCTGCGGAACAGGCTGACAAGGCACTGGAGATTTTGCGCGCTTGTCCGGAATCCCAGGGTGCTGTTCAAGTTGGAGTGATCGGAGAATCGACTGGTGTACGCTTAGAATCAGTGCTGGGAACGAAGCGCGTTGTGGACCGTCTTCCAGGTGAACAACTCCCCCGTATTTGTTGATGCACGACGCCGATTCCATTGTTGTCGAGCGACAAGACTTTGCTGGCTTGTTTGAAATTCTGAGGTCCTTGGGCTACGCCGTCGTTGGTCCGACGGTGAAAGATCAAGCAATCGTCTACGACCAACTTAGCCAGGTTGATGATCTGCCGATTGGTTGGACGGATGAACAAGAGGCCGGTCACTACCGATTGCGACGAAGGAACGATGCGGCTTTGTTTGGCTATGCCGTGGGGCCACACTCTTGGAAGAAGTTCCTACATCCACCAAGGCTGCGCCTTTTTCAAGCGGAGCGGTCCGAGGATGGCGCCATGGTGTTCAAACAGGAGCCCGTAGAAGCACCGAAGTATGCGTTCCTAGGCGTTCGTTCTTGTGAGGCGCATGCGATCGCGATCCAAGATCGGGTCTTCCTGGAGGGAGCGGTGGCGGATCCGACCTATCGCGAAAGGCGGATTGGCGCACTTCTGATTGCCGTGAACTGTGGCTTCCCCAGTTCGACGTGCTTCTGTCACTCCATGAAAACGGGGCCCGGCATCTCGCAGAACACGAAGGTTGATATTGAATTGACTGAGTTGCTTGATGACGAAGGGCACCGATTTGTCTTTCAGGCAAGAAGCCAGAAGGGGCAAACAATTGTCGATCGTCTCCCGGCGCGAAGGACGACTCGTGGAGATCTTGATGCTGCCGAGGCTCTGGTTGCTGAGGCAACGGAAACTATGACCCGGGAATTGAATGCGGAGGGAGTGAGAGATCTCCTCTATGCGAATCTAGAGCATCCCCGCTGGGATGAGGTCGCCGACCGGTGCCTTACTTGCGCAAACTGCACGATGGTGTGCCCCACCTGCTTTTGCACGACGGTCGAAGATGTCACGGATATTACGGGAGATCATGCGGAGCGGTGGCGGCGTTGGGACTCGTGCTTTACTCTCGACTTCAGTCATATGCCCGGGGGCAGTTCAAGGCAGACTTCCAAGTCGCGATATCGTCAATGGCTGACCCACAAGCTTGCGACCTGGCACGATCAGTTTGGCACTTCGGGTTGCGTGGGCTGTGGCCGGTGTATCAGCTGGTGCCCTGTGGGTATTGATCTTACGGAGGAGATTCAAGTGATGGGGCAATCAACCCAAGGAGTGCCGTCGTCATGACCCATTCCCGTTATCCTGAGCTTTCGGAGCATGCCTTCTTCGCCGGATTGGACAACGCGGCGGTCGCGGCCATTCAGAGTTGTGCCCGAGATTGCCACTACGCTACCGGTAATTGGATCGCTCGGCAGGGTGCCCCGGCGGATGATTTATACTTTATACAGGATGGGAGGGTGGCTGTGGTGTTTCCGGCGCCTCAGCGCGAACTCACCATTCAAACGCTGAGTGCCGGTGATATTGTCGGATGGTCTTGGCTCATGCCGCCGCACGAATGGCAGTTCGATATCAAGGCGGTCAAGGACTGCTCGATGATGGGGATCGACGGTCGAAGTTTGCGAGCCAAGTGCGAGCAGGATCATCACTTGGGCTATGCACTTATGAAGCGTCTTTCGCGGGTAATGGTGGACCGCTTGCAAGCAACGAGATTGCAACTCATGGATGTTTATGAAAATCGGAAGTGATCTTAGGCCTTCCTCGATTCAGCCGGATCCAATGTGTCCCGATGTCCATCATGTGATGTCGATATCTCAAGAGACGAGTGATATCTATACTCTGAAGCTGCAACCGACGGAGAGGCGTGAAGCGGTTCGGTTTGCGCCCGGACAATTCAACATGCTTTACGCCTTTGGGGTGGGGGAATGCGCGATCTCAATCAGTGGGGATCCGACGGTGAACAATGTGACCGAGCATACCATTCGACGTGTCGGCCTCGTAACCGGAACCCTCGGATCTGTTCGAGCCGGGGATTCCATTGGTGTTCGGGGGCCCTTCGGAACGCCTTGGCCGATGGATCAGGCTCGGGGACGAGACGTGTTGTTGATTGCGGGGGGGATTGGCATGGCGCCGCTTCGGCCGGTGATTATGGATGTGTTGGCGAACCGAGAGAATTACAAGGAGCTTACGATTCTTTCCGGATCTCGAGATCCGGAGGGAATTCTGTTTGCTGATGAGTTGTTGACTTGGAAGAAACAACCGGGCGTGGACTCAAAGGTGACTGTGGATCATGCGGATAGTCGTTGGAATGGGAATGTTGGTGTGGTGACGACCTTGGTGAACCGAACGGTGAAGGATCCAAAGGACACGATCGCTTTTGTTTGCGGGCCCGAGATCATGATGCGCTATGCTGTTACCGAACTTCAGAAGAACGGTCTAGGGAAGGATCAGATCTACCTTAGTCTGGAACGAAATATGAAGTGTGCTATTGGGCTTTGTGGGCATTGCCAATTCGGCTCGGAATTTATCTGTCGAGACGGCCCTGTGTTTCGCTATGACCGAATCGAGTTTTGGCTGAATCAGAGGGAATTATGAGTGAAACGGGTCAGTCTAAGCCAAAGCTTGCCGTCTGGAAATTTGCTTCTTGCGATGGCTGTCAGTTGAGCTTGCTCGACTGTGAAGACGAGTTTTTAGCCGTTTCCGAGGTGATTGAAATCGCTCATTTTTCAGAAGCGACGCGGCGTTCGGTCCCCGGTCCCTATGATCTTTCCTTAGTTGAGGGCTCCATTACAACACCCGCGGATGCTGAGCGCATCCAGCGGGTGCGAGCGGAGTCTCGCTATCTAGTAACCATTGGTGCCTGCGCGACTTCGGGGGGCATTCAAGCATTGCGAAACTCTCGTGATGTCGGGGAGATGGCCTCAGTCGTCTACGCGTCGCCTGAATACCTGGATGTCTTAGAGACATCGACACCGATTGCTAGTCATGTGTCGGTTGATTTCGAATTGCGTGGGTGCCCCGTGAATAAACACCAATTACTTGAAGTGATTCTCGCTTTTCTCCATCGACGTAAACCGAATATTGCAACCCATAGCGTTTGTTTAGAATGTAAGGCGCGGGATTCTGTTTGTGTGATGACTGCCAAAGGGATTCCTTGCCTGGGGCCTGTGACTCAAGCGGGGTGTGGCGCCATTTGTCCAGCTTACAATCGCGGTTGCTATGGATGTTTTGGCCCGATGGAAAGTCCGAACTGTGCTGCTCTGTCGGCGCAGTGGAAAGCAATGGGTGTTTCGGATGTCGATATCGTCCGGGCCTATCGTTCCTTCAATGGATATGCGGAAGCCTTCAGAGTGGAAAGTGAGCGCCATGAATCAATCTGATGGATTAAGCAATCGCTCGAAAAAGACGCGGACGATCAAGGTGGATTATCTGGCTCGCGTTGAGGGAGAGGGGGCATTGCATTTAGAGATAGAGAAGGGCGAAGTCAAGGATGTGAAGCTGAAGATCTTTGAACCGCCACGATTCTTTGAGGCGTTCTTGAGGGGGCGATCGTTTCGTGAAGCTCCCGATGTGACTGCGCGGATTTGTGGCATCTGCCCCGTTGCCTACCAGATGAGTTCCTGTCATGCGATGGAGAGTGCGGCCGCTGTGCGTCTCCCAACACCTCTGCGAGAATTGCGTCGCCTCCTATACTGTGGAGAGTGGATTGAGAGTCACGCTTTGCACATCTTCATGCTCCACGCTCCCGACTTTCTGGGATACCCTAGTGCGATTGAGATGGCCAAAGAACATCGGGATAAGGTGGAAATGGGACTGCGGCTCAAAAAGATCGGAAACGATATTGGGATCTTGCTGGGCGGACGTGAGATTCATCCCGTGAATGTCAAGCTGGGCGGATTCTATAAAGTGCCAAATGCTCGCGATTTCACCCAGTTGCGGACGGATTTGTTGTGGGGCATCGATGCCGCTGAGAAGACGGTTGAATGGGTAAGTCAGTTCTCGTTCCCCGACTTTGACCAGGACTACGAGTTTGTGAGTCTACGCCATCCCGAGGAGTATCCGATGTGTGAAGGAAGGATCTATTCGAACCGTGGGCTCGATATCGAAGTGCGGGAGTACGAAGAGTGGTTTGAAGAGGAGCATGTGGCACACACCAATGCCCTGCATTCTGTGATAAGGGGGCGGGGTCCGTACTTTGTGGGACCAATGGCTCGGTTTAATCACAACTTCGATCAACTCACGGAACGATCGCGTCAGGCGGCTCGGAACGCGGGATTGGACGGAAGGTGTGCCAATCCGTTTAAGAGTATCATTGTCCGAAGCCTTGAGCTGCTCTATTCCTTTGAAGAAGCCCTGCGCGTCATTGACTCCTATTCGCCTCCCTCTGTTCCTGCGGTTGAGGTGAATTCGGGAGGGCATACTGGGTATGGATGTACGGAGGCTCCCCGTGGCTTGTTGTATCACCGCTATGAGGTGAATGAGGATGGGGCCATTACCCAGGCTAAGATCGTGCCTCCCACTTCCCAGAACCAGAAGATCATCGAGCGAGATCTCGCTCGGCTGATCCCTCAATTCATCGAGCAGTCTGATGAGCAGCTCCAGTGGAAATGCGAGCAGGCGATTCGGAATTATGATCCTTGTATTTCCTGCGCAACTCACTTTTTGAAGGTCAAGCGGATTGAGCGATGAAGACGCTAGTGATTGGGGTGGGGAATGAGTTCAGAGGCGATGATGGCGTGGGACGACAGGTCGTGAGAGAATTACGGAAGCGCCAGCCCGCGAACGTATCGATTCTTGAATCGAGTGGTGAGAGCTTTTCGTTGATTGAGATGTGGACAGGCGTTGAGAAGGTGATACTGGTGGATGCCCTTCAGTCAGGGGCTGAACCTGGGACCATACGACGTTTTGATCTAGGGGATCAGGCGATGCCGGCAGAAGTTCTCGGGCAATGTTCGACCCATGGATCCAGTGTTCCGGAGGCGATTGAATTGGCTCGTTACTTGCATCGATTGCCTCCCGAGGTCATTCTCTATGGAATTGAAGCGCTTCATTTCGAGCATGGATGTTCTCTTTCCAGCTTCGCTCGTTCGGCAGTTGCCGTGGCGCTCGATCGGATTCTTACTGAGATTCTCGAAGAGAAGCAGGCTTCGAATGTTCCCGAATCAAAGGCAGTCCGCTTGGATCCAACAGAGTCTCTCGGCAACGAAGGTTCCTCATCGGAATCCGTGGAGTAGATTTTACAGATATAGTTTTGTGAGAATGTGAAGTCTCATTAGGAATGGTTGGTGTAGGCCGTTCCATTTCGCGAGTAAGGACTGTTTTAACTACAGATTTTACGGATGGGCACGGATCCGGGGCTTCGACAGTCCGGCGTCGTTTCTATCCGTGCCCATCCGTAAAATCTGTGTTTAAAACAACTCGGACCCACTGAAAACGTGGAAGAGCCGCAATGAACACTCCAACCTCAACGTAAATACATAGATACGATGCACGAGCAATCATTGATGAATGACCTGATGGCCAAGATACTGACCATTGCGCAAGAGAATGGCGGTAAACGAGTGGTATCCATCGACGTCTGGTTGGGGGCTCTATCCCACATGTCTGCTGCTCACTTTGCCGAGCACTATACTCATTCCGCGAAGGGAACCATTGCGGAGGGAGCCCGGTTAAATACGGAACTCTCCGAAGATATAGATCATCCCGACGCCAATTCTATCCTCCTTAAAAGTGTCGAGGTTGAAGACGAGTGAGCGATTCCATATTCGGGTTAGCGGGATCGTCCAGGGTGTTGGGTTTCGGCCTTTTGTTTACTGCTTAGCAAAGGAGCTGAATCTAAGCGGCTGGGTGAGGAACGTGTTGGGCGGCCTGGAACTCGAAGTTGAGGGAGGGAAGCTCGCGCAAGAGCGGTTACTGCATCGCTTGCCTACAGAGGCCCCAGCCCCTGCTGTTGTTGAGGATATTCATACCCGTCGATTGGAGCCGACCGGTGAGGTCGGGTTTCAAATACGTGAGTCCGTCGATGGGAGCGATGGCAACTTGGGTGAGATTCTGCCTGATCTAGCAAGCTGTCCGTCATGCCTTCGCGAGATGTTTGATCCGGAGAACCGTCGCTACCAATATCCATTCACCAATTGTATCCACTGCGGTCCGCGATACACCGTCATCGCTTCATTACCGTATGACCGTTGCCGGACCTCACTACGCGATTTTGGTTTGTGCGCTCAATGCCTGGCTGAGTATGAAGATCCGTTGAATCGCAGATTTCATGCTCAAGCGATTTCTTGTTCTCAATGTGGGCCGCAATTGGAATGGAAGGAAACGGAAGAAGCCCCGGTTCTAGAAGGTGAATTGGGATTAACTCGAGCTGTAGAGGCGATCCTTGAGGGAGGAATCGTCGCTATTAAAGGGATCGGTGGATTCCATCTCTTCGCGGATGCAACGAACCTTGAGGCTGTCCGTATATTGCGAATTCGCAAGCGGCGAATGGCGAAGCCATTTGCCGTGATGTTTGATTCTCTCCGGTCTGTTTTAGAGGAATGTGAGGTCTCGGAACAGGAGGACAGCCTGCTCACCTCGCGATCCGCGCCCATCGTACTCTTGCGTCGCAAAAGACAATCTTCCAAGGTCGTACCTTTGGTTGCTCCCGAGAATCCATATTTGGGAGTGATGCTTCCCTATGCGCCCTTGCATCACCTTCTATTGCGATTGGTTGGACGTCCACTAGTAGCGACGAGTGGGAACCGAGGGGAGGAACCCATTTGCTTCGATAATGCCATTGCTGAGAGCCGACTAAGAGGCATCGCGGACGGCTTCTTAATGCATAACTATCGTATTCAGCGAGCGGTTGATGATTCCGTTGTTTGCGTGGTCGCGGAAAGGGAGATGGTGCTGCGGCGGTCTCGCGGTTACGCGCCTCTTTCTTTAGATGTGGGAGTTGAATTGGCTCCGGTGCTGGCTTTGGGAAGCGACCTAAAGAATACGTTTGCGGTGACGAACAGAAAGAAAGTGGTCATGAGTCAACACATCGGTGATCTCTCAAACGCGCTATCATTGGAAACACTCGATTGTCAGACGGAAGCCTTTTCGCGTTTGCTTGGGGTTGAAACGCCTGTGATTGCTCACGATTGTCACCCGGGCTACTTTAGTACGAGAGCAGGCTCCGCGAAAGGGCAGCCTATGATTGCCGTGCAGCATCACCATGCCCACATTGCCGCGTGTCTCGCTGACAACGGATTGAATGAGGAAGTGCTTGGGGTCGTTTGGGATGGTTCTGGATTTGGATCGGATGGTACGGTTTGGGGAGGAGAGTTTCTGATCAGTACGATGACCCGGTTTCACCGCTGGGCCCACTTGCGTTCTTTCCCATTACTAGGGGGCGATCAAGCGGTACTGCGGCCTCCGCTAGCTGCGCTCGCTTTGATCTTTGAATTGGATCAAGAGATTCCGCGGGTATTGCTAGATGAATTCTCCGAGCGCGATCTTTCGAATTATCGAATCATGTACGAGAAAGGGATCCATTGCCCGCGCACTTCGAGCATGGGGCGGTTGTTCGACGCCGTGGCTGCACTCGCCTCATTATCAAAGCGAAATCGATTTGAGGGCGAAACTGCGATGCACTTGGAATTCGCTCTGCCAGACGAGTTGAGCAACGAGAGCTATTCGTCTCCGTCGGGGGCCCCGTTGGATTGGAGAGTATTGATTCGTGAAGTCTTGGATGATGTGCGGAATGAGACAGATCCCAGCATCGTCTCCCTCCGGTTTCACAATGCGATGGTGAATCTGATTTTGAATATTGCAGCTGAGGCAGGGCGATCCTACGTTGCATTGTCTGGGGGATGCTTTCAGAATCGATTCTTACTTGAACGTTCAGTGACGAAGTTGAGAGCGGCTGGATTTAAACCCATTTGGCATCAACGGGTGCCACCTAATGACGGAGGACTGTCACTGGGGCAGGCCTGCATCGCCGGTCGCTCCCTCATCGAGAATTAGTGTTATGTGCCTTGCTGTTCCCGGTCAAATCATCGAAATCCAGGGGGACGATCCGTTAATGCGAATCGCCCGCGTCAGATTTGGTGGCATCTTCAAGAGCATCAATCTTGCCTATACGCCGGATGCTCAAGTCGGCGACTATGTTCTCGTCCATGTCGGCTTCGCTATCACTGTGATTGATGAAAGCAAAGCCAACAGCGTTTTTGAACACCTCGATCAGCTAGACTCGGAACAATAAGTGGATGCGATGTTAGTTGGCCAAGCGGAAGAAGACTTGGCTCTCAGTCGCTTGATTCTGAGTTGTACTGCTTGCGTTGTTGATGACTTTCCATTGTCCGGTGAGGGATGGGGCGACTGTCTCCATCATCTCCTTATCGCGATTGGAGTGTCGATACCATTGAACTGCCTGTTGCAGCTCGACAATTCGTTGATCTGGATAAAACCCAACTTCCGGCCGGACTTGTTCAACTAGGGGAGTGTTTGATGTTATCGCATCAACACTCCCTTCATTGTTGTAAGGCCCTATGCAACCTCCATCATGGGCCGGGTCTTAGATCGAGGTAACGTTCTGCCGACCTCCTGGAAATGGGTAATCACATCGTCAATCGTCTCGCAAAGGTCGCGAAATACCTCTACCGGATCATCCCCGTGGATACCAGTGATCAGATCTGGACATTTTCCCAAGTATACTTGGTCCTCTTCGCTCCACTCCACCCATTTATGATATTGATCCGCTACTTTCATGAATCTACCTCTTCGACGGCAATCCTTACCTGCTTTTCTTGGTAGTGCTGAGCATCCGCACCTTCGGGACCACTTAATGTGACTGCTCCGGGGTATCTTGAATGAACGAACTTTCGGTGAGAACCTGTGCCGCCTCGGATTTGTTCAAATCCCATATCTTGGAGCTTTTTTATTGGTTCCCGAACTTTCCGAGGCACTCCTGAACGTTAAACGTTTAGATATCGGGATTCAAGCATCGCTACTTGAATCCCAACGATTGGCTCATGTCCGGGGCGTGAGCGCCGTACTCTGCAGTGGATTGGAAGACATCACCGTCACAGACTACTAGACCATCTTCGCTGCTGGCTTGCCTTCCGCTTTGGCTTGGTAAAGAAGCCGAACGTATAACACCAACAACATTAACGGACCGAGAAAGAGTCCGCCGATACCAAAAATAATCTGGCGACTCTGGCTATAGCCCAAATCCATCGCCCATCGTGCCGAGATCACTCCACACGCCATTGAAAAACTGCTGTATGTAACAGTATCTGTGATCATTGCTTAGTTTATTCTTTCTTGAAGATTTGTGTGCCGCCTATCCGACCAGCTGAGCGGCCGGCGTTAGCGGGTTGGCTCCACTGGCTTGGTAGCCCCAATGGGTGTCCATATGCCATCACAGAGCAATGACAAAGCCCCATTCTCTCATGACCACAGTCCGCACAACAGATAGGAGGCGCAGGCTCATAGTGGTCGTAAAGTACCATCGCTCACATGCCTACCCGCTCCACATCACCGGGGGGCCGTCAGCGACGTGGATTTCAGAGGAAGTGCCCGACGGTCGCTCCGGTGCCTGTGATTGTCATGCCGCATCCGCTTTGAAGCTTGCGTTTCTTGCAACACGACGCTTGTGGATCAACACGCAAGCACCATATACGAATGTTGCAACTATCGCGGATAGTAGAACTAAGTTCGGTGGGAACATCTTTGGCTCTGCTTTCCAAGTAAATTCTTTTGTTTTTGGCGGGACGACGTCAGGACCGGGCGAAAACACGATCCCGTTTAGTTCGGTCCGGAAGACAAAGGGTTCGACCTCAAAGCAGGTTGAGTTTATCTGGATAACGTGGTCGCTGACTGTCTGGGTTATCGTAACACCATCGTCGTTCTGGAGCGACAAATCAGCTGAGATTTCAGCGAAAAGAACTCTATCTTGTCTGGCAGCGTCGATCCAAGGTCCGCTTGATGTAAACCGGGAGAGAAACAAGTTTGACGCGCTGGTTACCGTCAGCACTTTGTTCGGATCGAGCGACAGTGTGTGCTCACCGTTGTGATTCGGGTCAATCAGTCGGGATTGCACAAATGCTGACACGTCGGCAAAGGTTGGTTCGTCAAGATTTGGATTCAAAGGAGAATAAGGTAGCCCAAAGTAAGCTATCACGAAGGCGAGCAAGGACAGGCAAATGGTAAAACGTCGGTCCAGCTTATTCATGATCTGCTTGGCGGCATAACGATGAAGTGAAGCACGCCGTCAGGCCTTGCCCCCACTGTCCTGTTGGCCTTTCTTCCCGGATTGAGTTTCACCTTGGGAACCTGCCATAGGGCCTTTCATCACGAGTAAGGCGAATCCCGGGATCAGCAATAGAAAGGACACCGTGGAGAAAGCACTCTTCAGTAAGGTGGCGCTACTGGCTGTAGAAACCAACCCTTTGGTTACATCGGGAAAGGTCGTGATCATTCGAATAATCAATATGTTTTCGACATAGTCGAAAAGGCCGCCGAGTACTGGAAGCATAGCCAAATACAACCATTTCGAATCGGGCTGAATTCGTTTTGCATAAAGCCAGATCAACATCAGTGAAAAGCAGATCGCAAATAGGCCTGGGTAAATAAAGTCCATCGCGAGCTGGGGGAAGAGATACGCATCCCTGCCTGCGGGACCGAGGGATTCTAGCAGGGTCAGCGCTTGTGGATGAGTGTAACCCATAGGCGACAAATCAAACAGGGCCGTATCCGAAGCGTAGCTCTGAACGCGAGGAATAGTGACCGAGAGCATCAGCAGGTAAACGGCCATCGTTAAGACAAACAGCAGGAGAACATTTTTGCCGGATGCTTTTCCTTGCATGAAGCCGATGAGGCCTGCTCTTCGTTCGCTGTCGATCATCGTGGATTCTGTTGGCCAACGATTAGCTGAGGCGCGCGGCGAAGGCGCGTTGCCTCCAGCGCACTGGTGGCCTCATGATGCATCCTCCAGATCAGATAGCAATCCATCAAAGTAGGAAACCAAGTCGGGACCATCCGGCCACTGCTCAGAGTGAAAACAACCCAAATGAGTCCTGATCTCGCGAAGATCGTGATGCTCCCAATCCAGCACCATCCGAGGAACCTCACGAATGGCATCCATCAACTGATAAACCTTCTGAATCGATGCATCGTCACGATACGTTTCGTTACGACAGACAACGCACGCCCTATGCATTGTCTCGTTAACAGCTCGAATGATGTGTTCTGGGGCAAGAGGTATCTGACTTACTAGGCTACCGGTGAGGCACGCCGTCAGGCGTTGCCTCCACCCGATTGTTCGACCTGTCCATGATCGCCACTCAGAAGCCCTCGGAATGAGAGATCTTCGTCTAAGTCTGGCCAGTGAACACCAAAAGGTGAGAGCTCCATGTTATTAAGTTGCTCAGGAGTCCCGCTCGCGAGTCGAGGGTTATCTTCCACAGAAAACCGGATCTCCTGACCGCTCTGCATAGAAATCAGAATCTCGCCTCCCTCGAATACTGCTGAACTGGCGCTATCGATTAAAGTACTCATTCCAAATCCCTGTCTCTTATACACATCTGACGCTGCCGACGAGCGATCTAGTGTAGATC
>CAJXVR010000087.1 GCA_913061285.1 uncultured Verrucomicrobiota bacterium
GACGGGGCTGGAATCGAAAAGCGTGCTGAGCGCGAGTGCCCCAATTCCCCCGGCGGAAGTTTTTAGAAACTGCCGCCTTGATTGTTGATGGAGCTGTTTTGCCAGTTCCGACGTCTTGGGTTTATTCACGGGTGGTCGTCTCATCGAGGTTGAGCAGGACGTTGGCAAGGGTAATCATGGCGGCTCGTTCGGAGGAGAGTGCTGTTTCGGTCGATTCCGTGGCGGTCGCGAGAAGTTGTTTCAGGGCTGTAGGATCTCGTTCGAACGCATTGCGATAGCGTTCGAATGATTGTTCGAGAGTCGCGAGTTCGGCCCCGTTCGGAGATCTGGTTGTCGTCATCCGGAAACCTAAGATGAGTTTGTTGCGAAGGCTTCCAGGTGTCTGGTGGATTCGGGATCCCAAGGCGATGGCGGATTCGATGAAAGCCTGTTCGTTAAGAAGTGTGAGCGCTTGAAGTGGTGTGTTTGTCTGTTTGGGACGCACCGAGCACCACTCGCGATCGGCGGTATCTAAGAGAGCCATGGAGGGTGGGGCCAGGGTTCGTTTCCAGTAGGTGTAGAGGCTTCGTCGATAGAGATCCGAACCTTCGCCCATCTTGTAAGTGAAATTGCTGGCTTCACTCCAGAGTTGCTCGGGTTGGAAGGGCTTAACAGATGGACCGCCTTCTTTCTCCACGAGTAACCCACTGACAAGAAGTGCCTGGTCCCTGAGGATGTTTCCCGGAAGCCGGCGACGAGGGGCTCGGCCGAGAAGCACATTCTGAGGGTCTTCGGTGAGTGCCGTGTTGGTGATGCGTGACGATTGGCGGTAGGTCGCGCTAGTGACGATTTTTTTGAGGATATGCTGTGTGTCCCATCCCTTGTCAACGAATTCGGACGCGAGCCAGTCCAAGAGTTTGGGGTGCGACGGGAGGGATCCTTGAGCTCCAAAATCCTCAGGAGTTTTCACCAGACCGCGTCCAAAGAGCTGTTGCCAGTAGCGATTGACGGTGACTCTCGCCGTTAGGGGATTCCTGCCGTCGACCAGCCACTTGGCAAAACCCAGGCGATTGCGTGGGTAGGTTTCTGGCATGGGGGAGAGGATTTTCGGAGTGCCCCTTTGGACTGTCTCTCCCTTCTGATGATAGACGCCTCTCTTACGAAGATGGGTTTCTTTAACGTGCTCCGATTCTTCCATCACCATAGTGGTCGGAAGCGAGTCATAGTATTTGAGATGGTCGGCTCTTCTTTGGATGAGGGTTAGGTGGCGTTTTTTGATTTCGTCGGGCGCTGCGTGGCTAAGGAAATACGATCGGAGTTTGGCTTTTTGGGTAGCAGTGCGATCGTTTGGTGGTAATGAAATAAGAGTTGCGATAGAAGTCTGTTCAGCGAGGATCATGACCGCACTGGGCGTGAGTGTTTGCCGATTGTAGAAGCGTAGATCTTGGATAAGCCCTTTCCAAGAGTCGACATGGGGGCTGAACCCAAAGCGCATGACATCGCCAAAGTTCTCGGGGGATTTGTTGCTATTGCTATTAAAGAGCGTTTTCGTTGGCGCCTGCTTTCCGTTCAGGTAGATACGCATGCCCTTGGATCGTTGAGTGCCGTCATTAGTGAGGGTGACATGGACGGGTATATTTGAGGATAACGTTTCGATGGTTTCAAGGCCTGCCACACCAGCGATCCACCGCGAGATAATATGAAACCGGAGATGTCCGTTGTGGAATTCTACGAGGATTCCATTTCTTCCCGTTCCTGCCGTTTCATTGGAAAGGACGGCTCCGCGATCGATGATCTCAGGAGTGAGTTGGAAGGCGATTGAGAATCGTCCATTGCAGATCAGATTAGGAATCTTTTCGAACTCGTGGCGGGTGTCTTTGCTCGCTTTGATCGCGGAGGCAGGAGCAAAGTGATGGTTGAGGCCATTGGGAAGGAGGGGGAGTTCAGGGGCTGCCGAGTTGAATGTGTGCTCCCATTCTTGTTGGAGGGAGGCGATTTGTAGATTCTCGTTCTCTAGCGATTTCTCTGCTTCAGCAATCGCTTGTTGAAGTTGGCTCAGGGTTTCGTGTTGTTCTATTGTCGGAGCCTTGATCCAGGGTTCCGAGTTTCCGAATTTGATTGCGCGCCCTGATTCGGGGACATTGTTGAAATAAGCAATGAGTTGATAGTATTCTTTCTGAGATAGAGGGTCGTATTTGTGATCGTGGCAGCGAGCGCATCCGGTAGTCAATCCCATCCAAACCGTTGAGCTTGTGTCGACACGATCAACGGCGTTTTCGAGCAGGAATTCTTCAAATACCAAGCCAGATTCAGAATTGTATCGGTGATTGCGATTGAAACCGGTGGCAATGATTTGGTTCGTGCTTGCCTCCGGGAGGAGATCCCCTGCGAGTTGTTCGATGGTAAAACGATCGAAAGGATGGTTCTCGTTGTAGGCGTTGATAACCCAATCGCGCCAGCGCCACATATCTCTCGGCCCGTCATTCTGGTAGCCATCGGTATCGGCATAGCGCGCGGCGTCAAGCCATTGCCATGCCATGTGTTCTCCGTAGCGAGGTGATCTTAGGAGTCTCTCGACCAGGTACTCGTAGGCGTCGGGGCGAGTATCAGTGAGAAAGTCGTCCACTTCTGAGATGCTCGGAGGAAGTCCAGTGAGATCTAGCGAGAGTCGCCGAATCAAGATTTCTCTGGTGGTGTCAGGGGATGGGGTCAGGTTCTTTGTTTCGAGTCTAGCGAGGACAAAATGATCGATTTCGTTCTTGGGCCAGGAAGTCAGTTTGACGACGGGCAGTTGCGGTCGAACAGGGGCTATGAAAGACCAATGGTCGTCCCACGCTGCTCCCTCAAGGATCCACTGCGACAGAAGTGCTTTTTGTTCCGGTGAAAGCCTCTTGTTGCTGTCAAGAGGAGGCATTTGCTCGTCTGGGGCCGAGTGATTGATGCGGCGAATGAGTTCACTGTCCTGCGGGTTTCCTTCCAAAACTGCTGGGACTCCGTTGCTTTCTTTCTTTGCTCCGTTTTCCGTGTCTAAGCGTAGGCCGGCTTTTCGATTCTCAGCGTCGGGGCCATGGCACTGAAAACAGTTTTCGGAAAGGATAGGCCGGATATCTCGATTGAACTCGATGAGGGAAGCCGCCTGAGAAATAACGGCACACCAGATTGTGGGGACTATCAGCAGAGAGAATGCGAATCGAGAAGAACGCGTTTGCATTTTGGCGATCGGCAGACGCTCCCTTGAGAGAAGAGGTCGAGATAGAAATGAATGGTGCTGGTTTGCTCTCACTCCGGTTTGTAGCCTGGATTCTTGATGGGAAGTTGAGCATTCATCGTCCGTTGCCAGTCTCTGAGTTTCTTTCGGAGACGATCAACTCGCCGAGGTTCTGCGCTTGATAAATCGTTTTTTTCGGAGAGATCCTGATCGAGGTGGTAGAGTTCGACTTTGTTGTGATGGTAGAATTCGATGAGTTTCCAGCCATCCTCCAGGATTGATGCGCCGGGTTTCCAGCTAGAACCGTGATAATGGGGGTAGTGCCAATAGTGGGTTCTTTTAGGGATTCGCTCTCCTTTCAACAGGGGGACTAGGCTTTTGCCGTCGAGATGGAGCTGCGTTTGTAGAGGGAGGCCAGCGAGGTCAAGGAGGGTAGGGAAGAAATCCATACTCACGATGGGGGTGTGACATTGGCTGCCCGGTCGAGTGATGTGAGGCGCTCGGATAATCGTGGGCTCTCGAATGCCTCCTTCATAGAGCCAACCTTTGCCGGCCCTGAGAGGGGAGTTGGAGGTGGGGCCGGGCCGGTTGGAGAGCGTGCAGAGGCCTCCATTATCGCTAAAGAAAACAACGACCGTTTCTTCCGTCAAATCGAGTTGCTCCAGTTTATCTAAGATAGCCCCAACACTTCGGTCGACCGCCGACACCATGGATGCGAAGGCTGGGTTGTCCTGTCGAGCGCGAGAAATTCCCTCATGCTCGCTGACTGGAGAGGCCTTCTTTTTGAAGAGATTCTTAGCTTTGGATTCGAAGTGATCGATCCGGGCTTTATAGGGCTGAATTGGCGTGTGAACGTTGTAGTAAGAAAGATAGAGGAAGAATGGATTGGTTGATTCCCTAGACTCAAGGAAACGGATTGATTCCTCCGTCAGTCGCTCCGTGACGTATTCCCCCTGGTGCCTAGCCTGGAGAGTTGGGTTTTTCCAGGGAGCGTAGTAGCCGCCGGGGGGGGACCCTTTGCTGTTGCCTCCGATGTTGTAGTCAAACCCTTGATCCGTGGGCCAGTGTCCTTTTTCTCCCAGATGCCACTTTCCGGCGAAGAAGGTTTGATATCCCTGTGACTTTAGGATCTCGGCGATGGTGACCTCTTCAAGGGGGAGTTCATGTAGGTCCTCAGGGTGGAGAAGACGGTTCTGGTTTCGGTTGGGTTGGCCTGGTATCCAATCGGTTATGTTGAGACGCACAGGGTGTCGGCCGGTCATGATACTCGCGCGGGTTGGTGAGCAAACAGACCCTGCGGCATATCCCTGGGTAAATTTCATTCCGCTGGCGGCGAGATCATCAATGTTGGGCGTTTCATGGAATTTGCTTCCAAAGCAGCCGACATCGGCCCAGCCGAGGTCATCGACGAGGAAAAAGAGGATGTTTGCCGGCGTTGCCTGGGTCGGTGACGAGGTCATCCAGAGCCCAAAGGCCACAAGGCTTACCACAAACGTTTGGCGTTTTTTGGAGAACACCCGGTAGTTTTATGCAAGACCGTTGGATTTGACGAACATTTCTTCCCGCCGAATCGGAATAGTTGATCGAATGGATGTTTTTGGTTTCTTTCGTGCACCCGCTCTTAGGTATGCAGGAGATTCGGCTTGCCATGGTTCTTTAGTAGTGAGAAGTATTATGTGGTCTATCGATGGCTGGTAGCTAGGATTGCGGGTCAAGACGGGCGAAAAAATGGCTCAAATGGATTCATAGATTGGAACGATTAGTCGACATGCGATGTCGGTCCCTTTGGGAGCAGGGGCTTGCCCTTGTTTTTCCCGAAGTCTGCCAAAGTTGTTACCAAGAGAGCGCTACTCGAAGGGAGGGATATATCTGCGCCCGCTGCTGGCAGCGACTTCGATTCGTGCGCCATCCATTTTGCGGCTGTTGTGGGCTTCCTTTCGATGGCGACGTCTTCTCGGTATTTCGGTGCGGGAACTGTGAAGGGCAGAAATTTGCCTTTCAAGCCGCTCGATCTGCTGTGATTGCCAATGAATTCTCCTTGGAACTTATTCATCGGTATAAATACGGGGGAGCAATCTGGTTGGAGAAACTCCTTGCTGACCTGTTGTGGAATCAGCTGAGTCACCTTCAGTTGGTGAAGGGATGGGACTTGCTAGTGCCTGTGCCGCTCTTTCCGACCCGAGAACGGCAGCGTGAATTTAATCAGGCGGCAAGAATTGCGACACTTATTGCTCAGAGGATGGGTGTTGATTGTGGGAGGGATTTGCTTAAAAGAGTTGCGCCGACTAGTTCTCAAACTATGCTCACGCGGAGTGAGCGTAGAAATAACGTTCGGGGTGCTTTCGCAGGCGGGAATCTCCGTCCCTTGAAAGGGCTTCGAGTGATGCTCGTCGATGATGTCTTTACTACGGGTGCAACGACTAATGCTTGTGCCAGGGTCTTACGCGGTCTTGGGGCCGCCGAGGTCTGGGTTTGCACCGTTGTGCGGGGACTTTGAAGCGATCTTTTTGTTGGATAGCGAACGCAATGAATAAAGAACAGCGAGAATCTGGTGCGGCTTTTTCAGCTAAGAATGCTGGGGCTGAAGCGAAGGAGTCTGTCGTCACGCCGCCACAGCAGTCGAGTGAGACACAACTGTATCGGCGACCTGTGGGGGCGACACCTCGGCGGCGGGCGATTCCCGAGGGGCTGTGGACCAAGTGTCGTCGTTGCGGTGAGCTGATCTTTGATAAAGAGCTTGAGGCAAATCTGAAGATCTGCACCCATTGTGAGTATCTTTTTCCTCTCGGTGCCAAGGATCGCATTCGATCGATTGTAGAGGCCGGAACCTTCGTTGAGATGGACGAGGAAATGACAAGCGTTGACGTTCTTGAATTTCCTGATTACCCGAATAAGCTCAAAAAGAATCAAGAGAAAACCGGGATGAAGGACGCCGTGATTACCGGTGTCGGAGATCTTCTTCATCACAAGATCGCGATTGCCGTGATGGACTTTTCTTTTAACGGTGGCTCCATGGGGTCGGTCGTTGGTGAAAAATTAACTCGTTTGATCGAACGAGGGACCAAAGAGCGTCTCCCGGTGATCATTTTTGCTTCGAGTGGTGGGGCTCGAATGTATGAAGGAATGTTTAGCCTGATGCAGATGGCAAAGACTTGTGGTGCGTTGGCCTATCACGGTAAGGAACGCCTCGCATTTATCAGTGTTTTGACTGATCCCACGATGGCGGGAGTCATGGCTAGTTTTGCGAGCGTCGGTGATTTGATTCTCGCTGAGCCCTCCGCTCGAATTGGCTTTGCTGGTCCCCGCGTTATTCGAGATACGACCCAGTCTGATTTGCCTGAAGGATTTCAAACCGCAGAATTCTTGGAACAGCGAGGTTTGATTGACGCCATTGTGCCTCGTAAGGAGATGAAAGATCGATTGGCTTATTATCTCGATTTTGTCGGTAGCCAGAATAAGGCGACTGCCTAGTTCTCAACTTTCAATCCGCTTGATCAGCATCGCACAGTTCCATGCTGTGAACTCTCTCAAGATTGGGATTCTCATCAAGATTCCCAATTCTGCATAGTACCGTGGGACGGCTTTGACAACGTTCAATCCATCTAGGTTATGGATTTTGTGGAGGAGTTGACCGATATGGGTTGGGTAAAGAGTCTCGAAGGGGGTGTGAATTCGTTTTTTACCGACAACTCGATCGTAGATCTTATGCCCCGTCTTCGGCCCAAAATAGTGAAATGGTGAAAAGTCGTGTCCTCCCCAGGGAGATAGCCAGTTTGTCCAGCTAAGATAAAGATGACCTCCAGGATTGAGGATGAGTCGACAGTTTTCCAGGAATCGGTCGGGATTCGATAAGTGTTCGAGAACGTTTGAGCAGATGACAAGGTCATGATTTCCCAGGGGGGAGAAGGAATCCTTGTCGAGATCGATTTGTAGAAATGGCGCTGTTCTCAACTCAGGTGCCAAATCATTGGATTGATCGGCGAAGGAGACCTTGCAGCCAAACTTCTCAATTTCTTGTCCGAATATTCCGTGACCACATCCCAGATCAAGAACGTCGACATCTGAATTGAATTCAAGCCCTGTCCGAGTGAGCCAATCAATGGAGTCTTTGGCTTGGATGCGATAGAATTCGGCATCGTCGCCGTGCTTCATATGATGGGCTATGAGGCGGTGAATAATCATACTAGGTGGCCAACTAATGGGTTGAAACCTTCCCGAGTGCAACGCTTATTTCTGAAATGAGGCTGACAATTGCGGGTGGCTGATCTAGCTTCTTGCACTGCTTTCTCAATGAACATTCTCTTGGTTCACAATTCGTTAAATGACTCGACATCCGTTTCGGGTGTCTTGAAGCATTATGCCTTGGTCGCCAAAGAATGGATCGAACAAGGGCATAGCGTCGATTTTTTAGTGGCGACAGCAGGCTTTCCCCAAGTGGCCGATCTTTGCCCTGAGGCGGGGCGAGTGAGTAGCGATCGTTGGTTTGATGCGTCGGCGTATATTGAGCAGACATGGCGGTATTTTCCAGCCTATGGTTGGCGAATGGCGAACGCTCATTTTCAGCGCTTTTCGCGGCGGTACGACATCGTGTATGCTTCGAATTTCCTGATTTTTGAGGTCTATCCAGCTTGGGTCATTGCGCGTCGCCATCGGGCAAGATTCGTCGTGAAGCTACAACACGTTCTCCATTCTCAACCAAAACGAGACGGCTTGTTCGATCGGCTCTTTCTTTGGTCAGAACGGGTTGCGACTAGAATCGCCAATCGGCATGCCGATTTGATGATGTGTCTCTCAAATGTCGTCGGTCGAGATTATGGGAAACTCGAGGAGGAATTGGGGCTGAAAAAATCGAATGTGACGACGGTCGGGTGCGGGTTGAACTTCGCTGATGTCGATGCCACACCTAAAATGGAGAAAGCATACCAGGTTGTGTTTCTTGGTCGAATGCATGAGCAGAAAGGTGTTTTTGAATTGCCGGCGGTCTGGCAGCGGGTCCTGAAAGCGTGCCCCGAGGCAACACTGCTTGGGATAGGGGAAGGCCCTCATCGCCCAGAACTGCAGCGTCGCTTTGAACAACTAGGGATAGCTGGAAGCGCTAAATTCGTTGGTGGAGTTCCTGAGAATGAAAAAAATCGTCTATTGGCCCAATCGAGTATCGGTTTAAGTCTTTCCTATGAAGAAGGGTGGGGGCTTTCAGTTACTGAATACTTGGCGGCGGGGTTGCCTGTTGTTGCGTATGATTTGCCAGTCTTTCAAAGCGAATTTGAAGGGCATCTTGAACTAGTGCCTCGAGGCGATCAAGCGACGGTTGCGGATACGATAGTCCGTTGGATTGCGAATCCCAAAGAACGCGTGCGGCGCGGAGAGGATGGGCGCCTATTTGTGAGGCGATTCAACTATCGGGCGGTTGCCAATGAAGAATTCGCCCTTATGTCGCAGCTGAGACCAACAGAGTCGTCATGAGAATGTCTGAGCAGAACGGGGGATTTCGGAATCTGTTGCGTCGCCCCGGTGGAACCGTATGCTTTCAGCGCGATCGTTTAGGAATGTCGCTTCGACAGAAATATCATTAGCGCATTATTAGTTTTATGACACTTAAGGATTCAGTGATTCTGATTACTGGTGGCACTGGGTCTTTTGGCTCAAGGGTCGCCAGTCATCTTCTTCATGAGCAGCCTTCAGAGATTCGTATCTTTAGCCGGGATGAAAAGAAGCAATGGGAGATGCAACGAAAACATCCTCATTTCCGCTACCTAATCGGTGATGTGAGGGATGCTGGTCGCCTCGATCGAGCGATGTCTGGCGTGGATTATGTTTTCCATGCTGCGGCGCTGAAGCAAGTTCCTTCCTGTGAACAGTTTCCGCTTGAGGCCGTGAAAACAAACGTGTTGGGGTCTCAGAATGCTTGCGATGCAGCCTTGGCTAATCATGTGAAGACCTTTGTTGCCTTGAGTACGGATAAGTCGGTCAAGCCGGTCAACGCGATGGGGATTAGCAAGGCGATGATGGAGAAAATTGTCTGTAGCCAGAATCGATTCGAATCAAAGACGACCTTTTGTTGTGTCCGCTATGGGAACGTTATGGGGAGTCGAGGGTCCGTGATACCGCTTTTTCGAAAACAGATTGCCGAAGACCTCCCGTTGACACTTACCGTGCCAGAAATGACCCGCTTTTTGATGACGCTTGATGAGTCGGTGGACCTCGTTCTGAAGGCCCTTACCGGAGGGCGAGGGGGGGAGGTGTTTGTGCGAAAGGCACCGGCATGCAATGTTAAGATACTTGCGGAAGCGATGCGGAGCAAATATAGCCCTCGAAAGGAAGAACATCCAATTCAGGTGGCAGGAATTAGGCCGGGAGAAAAGATTCATGAGATTCTGGTGAATGAGTATGAGATGCAACGGGCGACGGAGGAGTCCGAGTATTTTGTCGTTCATCCTGAGTATCGAGTTCCTGAGATTCTCAATTCTCGGACTCTTGGCGAGGAGTATACGTCTGAAAATACCCACCAGCTGGAAAGTCTGGAGCAAGTTTTCAAGCGCCTCGACGAGATGACTGAGGCGGAAAACTACGAATGAGAGGCGACACCTCGCACACCGCGATTCGATGAATACTGATGGAGACGAAACGGACTAGTTTGCCCAGTAGCGTTGGTGAGTTTTCGGTGATCGAACGGTGCCGCGGATGCCACGCGATGAGTCACGCGTTTGAGTCGGTATTGGAGATGGATCCGATGCCGCTGGCGGGGCAGTTTTGCGAAACGTCGGATGGGGCGGAAAAGGCCGCGACGTTTCCTCTGACTTGGGTGTTCTGCCACCGATGTGGTTTGGTGCAAGTTGCTGAAGATGTTTCGGATCGGCATCTTTTTGAGTCTTATAATTATGCATCCTCAACTGTCCCTGGGCTCGTGCGGCATTTTTCCTCGTATGCCGTTTCTCTCGTCGATCGTTTCGGGAGTAGTGGTCCAATAAGTTTCTTGGAGATCGGATGCAATGATGGCGTGCTGTTGAATCAGTTGCCGTCCTCGTGGCGACTTACGGGAGTGGATCCGAGCGATGTGGCAGAGAGAGCGGTTCGTTCAAATTCATCCTATGACTTACAGTCTGCACCATTTTCGATGGAGCTGGTTCGCGAGCGCGGATGGGTTGAGGCCTGGGACCTTATTTCAGGCTCGAACTGTCTTGCCCATATATCAGATCTCCGGGATGTCTTTGCAGGCGTGCACTTGGCTTTGAAGCCGCAGGGATGGTTTTGGGTGGAAGTTCACGACTTAGAAGCCTTACTCAAAGGATCGCAATGGGATACGATCTATCACGAACACAAAGTCGAGTGGAGTGTCGAAGCATTGAAAAACTGTGTCGAGCTTCTAGGGTTTGAATTGCGATTGACGGAGCGTGTTCCACTCCACGGCGGCGTTCTGAGATGCGGTTTTCAAAAATCATCTCGAACTTCTCGATCGAGTCCCAAAGAAGCGAGAATGCCGGAAGGATTACAACGATTGCGACTGGCGTATGAGCAACGGCGGGCAGTTCCCGCTGTGGATTGTCTTCTGAATGCGCTCGAGGAGGGGCAAAGTGTGGCTGCCTATGGTGCCTCGGGACGCGCGAATGTGTATTTGAATCAAATGCCTGAATTGACATTCTCGTTTATTATTGATGAGGCTCCGCTCCGCGTGAACCGATTTATTCCTGTCGTCGGTACGCCGATCGTTCCGCCGTCACGACTTGTTGAACTACAGACGAGTCACTGCCTGGTGACAGCGTGGAACTATCGAGATGATATTGTTGCGAAGAACAAGGCCTATCAAGGTCGCTGGCTGAGCGCCTTTCCTGTCCAAGAATGAGTCGAGTTTGTGTTCTAGGGCATCGAGGAATGTTAGGGCATGTTGTCGCTCGATATCTCAAGGAAAGCGGCCTTGAGGTCGTCACGATTGCGGACCGGTTCCGAGGGGCTGCCGAGGGCGACACATTTCTGAGCCAGATCCGACGCTTGAACCCGGATTGGTGTGTTAATTGCATTGGAGTGCGTGCTGGGGATGCGATTTCTGAGACTTGGACCGATGAGGTCAATCACTTGCTGCCGGCACTTTGTTCTCGTGGTATACCCGACTCGTGTGGGCTGGTTCATGCGAGTTCCGATGCCGTCTTCTCGCCTACGAGTGGTCCCCATCAATGGCATGACCAGCCTGATGCTACGGACGTTTACGGTGCTTCCAAGCGAGCTGCCGAGACGGCGCTCTCACGGGACAATGATTTCTTGATTCGATGTTCGATTGTCGGGCCAGAGCTTGGGCAAGCTCGAAGTCTCTTGGGGTGGTTGCAAGCGCAAAGCGGCGATGTGAATGGCTACGTGAATCAGCATTGGAATGGGATAACCACCTTGCAGTGGGCCAAGGAGTGTGCGGCAATTATTGACGCGCCGCTGATAGGGGGGCGGATCGTTCAACCAGCCTGCGAGCCTATCGTGACCAAAGGAGAACTTTTAGAACTGATTTCTCAAGTGTGGGGGCTTTCTTGCCGAATAAGACAAATTGAGGGTCCCGTGAGTGTGTACCGCCCCCTGATTTCCAATCGCTCCTCCTACTCATTACCGGTGTTACTTGCGGAATTGCGCACTTGGTATTAGGTTGTAGCTCGATTTTTGTCGCTAATTAGGTGAGTAAATTAATAACAGTCATTCCTGTTTTCAATGGTGAACGCTATTTGGAGGCGACGCTCGACTCTCTCGCTGCCCAAACCATTCTGCCTGATCGGGTCATCGTGATTGATGATTGTTCGACGGATGGTACGTGTTCGTTGGTTGAAAATTTTGCAGCCTTCCCTTGTGAACTTGTGCGCAATGAGCGAAATCTCGGACTATTTCCCAATCTGAATCGAGCCCTAGAGTACGCAGCGGAAGCAGAGTATTTTCATCTGCTCTTGGCAGATGATCGAGTGCGCCCGACCTTTCTAGAGACGACGCTGTGTTCTCTGATGATGTCGACGTCACTCTCGATTGCTTATAGTGCCTATGATTGGATCAATGTTGAAGGCACGGTGACCCAGGCTGCCGGTGGGGCGAATGGAGACGAAGGGAGGCGAGTTCCTACCCAAGAGTTTATCCATCGGCAAAGTCTCCTAAACACCGTCAGTGTCGGTTCGGTTTTAATTCGATCCGGAAATGCTCCCTTGCCGATCTGTTTTAGAGGGGATATGCCCCATGTTGCCGACTGTGTTTTCTATGCGGAGTTGGCCTCGGTGTGTGAGCATATAATCGAATTCAAGCAGGCCCTTTGTGAGATTCGCCGTCATGATGACAATGCGACTCGTAGGAATACGAAGAGTTTGAATGCGTGGGTGACGGATGAATTCCGCGCCATGCAGCGGATTTCGCGTTTGTTGCCGACTCGGGGGTGGCGGAGTCGATTGCATGATCATCGGCTAAAGTGTCTCTTTGCAGCGAGATCACGCGTGAAACAGCAATGGACAAGAAAAGAAGATCCCAGCTTTTCAGAGCAAATTGGAGGCGTTGTGGCACGGGAAACCTCCTTCATTCATCGATTTCTTGGCGTGACCGCCGTAATGCTGCGAGATCTCATCCGGGGAAAAAACCTGCCGGATCGGCCTCGGTAGGATTAGACTTTCCTTCTTTCGCGTTCATACGGCATGCTGCTCTTGCATGGCTCGAAACTCGACGAAAAAGCTCTCTTGGTGGCACGTGGTACTCGTTCTAATCGTACCTCTGGTCCTTCTTTTTTATCCCAGTTTGCGATCGGAACTCGTTTTGTTCTCAAATGATGGTCCTTTAGGAATCATTAGTTCTGAGGCCGGGGCATTGCCGGGGGCCTTTACTGGGTATTGGGACGATTTGAACTGGGTCGGGAAAGAGAACCCAAGTGCGCTACCTGATTTTTCCATGCTCTTGGGACTGATTGTGAATAGTTCGGTGACCTACTCCAAGGTCTATGCCCCTATTTCTCTCTTGTTTCTTGGGCTCGCTGGGTGGTTTCTCTTTAGATCACTGGGATTTCGTCCCATTGTATGCGTTTTAGGCGCAATCGCTTTTGCGTTCAATATGAATGCTTTTTCCAACGCCTGTTGGGGGTTGCCGTCCCGAGCAACGACCCTGGCCTCAATTCTGTTTGCCCTCGGGGCATTGCATCTCAAACCAGCGAGGATGCCCTTTCTTAAGTACGTGCTGTGCGGCTTTGCCATTGGCCATGGTGTGATGGAAGGCTTCGATGTCGGCGCGCTCTATAGTCTCGTTGTCGGCTGTTATGTGGGGTTCTTGGCGATTACCGAGGAAGGTGATATCGGCCAGAATGGCCTCAAAGCGGTAGGGTTGGTTGGCATCGTTGCCATCGCAGCTGCCGTCTTTTCAGCGCAAGCTTTGGGTACCCTGATAGGGACACAGGTGCAAGGGGTCGCTGGAATGGGGCAGGATGATACGGCTAAGGAACAGCGTTGGAATGAGGCGACTCAATGGAGTCTTCCGGTGAAGGAGGTGCTTCGGGTGGGGATTCCAGGGATGTTTGGATACCGAATGACAGACTTGGGCGGAAAATTTGAGGAAAGCTCGTATTGGGGTGCGGTGGGACGATCAGCGGGGTGGGATGTTAACAAGGCTGGGCTTGCACGCCATTCCGGCTCTGGGGAATACGCGGGCGTTTTGGTTTTGGCAATGGCGGCCTTCGCCTTGTTCCAGAGTCTTCGGGGAGCGGCATCTCCCTTCGCTAGCCGGACGCGCCAGATTGTTTGGTTTTGGGCTGCAATTGCCGCTGTGTCCCTGGTCTTGGCTTGTGGTAAGTATGGTCCCTTGTATCGACTAGTGTATGAGCTCCCTTATTTTTCCATGATTCGGAATCCTATCAAGTTCATGCATCTGTTTCACCTCGCAGTCGTGATTCTCTTTGGCTATGGATTGCAGTTGTTGTGGACTCACTACTTGGAGCGAAATGCGGACCAGAAAAAGAAAATTGGGGCTTACTTGAAATCTTGGTGGGGATCCGTGGATGGCTTTGATCGGCGTTGGACCTTTGGGAGTGGCGTTGTTCTTATCGTGCTGGTGCTCTTTTGGTTGGTCTTTGCTTCATCAAAGAGCGAGATGATTCGCGTGCTGACGGACGGAGCGATTCCCAGCGATATTGCACCTTCTATCCATAGTTTCAGTGTCGGAGAAATTTTTTGGTCGGTTGGCTTCCTAGCGGCAAGTCTGGCTGTGATTACCCTCATCGTTAGTGGGGCTGTAAGCCGATCTCGGGCGACTGTATTGGGTGGCTTGTTGCTTGTGCTGCTGACGGTCGACCTGGGGCGGGCGAATCGTTTCTGGATTGTCTACTACGACTATCAGCAGAAATACGCATCGAACCCGATTATTGAAATTCTCAGGGAAGATGCCCATGAGCGCCGAGTGACGAGCACTCTCAATCCGTTTGCTCCAAGTTCGCTCGCTAACGAGAATGGCAATTTCTTCACCGTGATAGCGAATTCTTGGTTGCAGCACCAATTTCCCTATTTTGATATTCAGACACTTGATGTTGTACAAATGCCTCGTCCTCAGATCATGGATTTGACTTTCGGTGGGAATTTTGTGCCGATGAGTGTTCAGGAGGGCTACAAGTACACTCGCTTATGGGAGCTAACAAGTACTCGGTACCTGTTAGGAATGACTGGCTATGTGGCCGTATTGAATCAGCAATTTGATCTTGGTCGAGATCGATTTAAGGTTCTGTCGCGTTTCAATTTTGTGCCAAAGACACGGCAACAAACAGCCAATGCCGTCAAGGTGGATGATCTTACGGCGCAAGAACATCCCGAGGGAAGTTTCGGGGTGATCGAATTCTCCGGTGCGTTGCCGAAGGTGAAACGATTCAATCGGTGGATCGTCAATACGAATGAACCGTCTGTTCTAGCGAGCCTTGTTGATCCGCAATTTGATCCCAAGGAAGCAGTGATCGTGATGGACGAAACTGTTAAGGCCTCGTCCCATGTTGAGTCGGATGAAACCGCTATGGCCGAGATCGAAAGTTATCATCCGAAGAGAGTGCGGATCGCGACAACCGGTTCAAGCGACGCGGTGCTTCTCCTTAACGACCGATTCCATCATCACTGGAACGTTTATGTTGACGGTGAGAAGCAAACGCTTCTGCGCTGCAACTACATTATGCGAGGCGTCAAAGTTTCATCAGGGAAACAGATCGTCGAATTTCGCTACGAACCGCCTCAGCTCGGACTAGCGGTGAGCTTGTCGGCAATTGGCGTTGGGGGGTTGATTTGTGGCTACTTAGGCTTTGGTGTGAGAAGAGCACGTAGGAAGGGCGATAGCCCTGAGACTCAAAGTCCTTGATTAGCTCGAATGAGCCATTGCCGAGCACGGTTGGTAACGGTAACGAGTTGGGTCTTGGAGTGCCCTGAGGTGTCAGGTGAATTCAATCGATTGGACTCCTCTCTGAGGCACTTGAGGATTGGGTTACAGGCCCGGGCAACCTTGTAGGCCGGCAATAGGATTCTCGCTCGAATGGCGTAGGTGGGATCGATTTGTTCGATCGTGCCGATGGCGTCAATCACTGAATCCCAATGAGCTTCTTTTGGAGGGATTGGGCCAGAGGTGAAAAAGTTGCAGATTGTTCGTGCGGGATCGTCGTAACCGGCTTGGTCGAAATCAACGAAACAGATTTCTCTTTCAGGGGTAATAATCGCATTGTGAAATCCTAGTTCGCCTGGCGAAACAAATTGGTGGGCTTGTTCCAATCGCAGATCAACATCGATCGATGCCGTCTGAAATTGATTCAAAATGCTTCCGAGAACCTTTTGCCAGATTGGACCGAGCTCGTCTTCGATGAACGCACGGGTTTGAGGGTTCACTTCTGCGAGATGTTGTTGTACGGCGGTCACAAGGCCTGCGATGTGAGTGAGGTGTTCACCAATGGTTTGGCAGGCTCCGAGTGCTGTTTTGTTGGTGTTCGCGGAAGTGGATTGGTCGTCGCTATTGATCGCGAGAATAAAGGAGGTCGCTTCTTTGATCGCCTTGCTATCGATTTCTGTTTCCCGGATGCCCCGACCGGCGATCCTTGTGAGTAGGATGTGTCCAGAAGAGGGGTTGCAGCCTAGTAGGAGGGGCGTTTTACCAGTTTGGAGGGGCTTGAGAAAGTTGTAGAATTGGAGTTCGCGTTCAAAGGCTTCAGCCAGTTCAGTCGTTTTTGTTTCGAAGCATTTTATGGTGTAGTCAAGGCCTTCGTTGTGGAGGTGGCAGACAGCCCTTCCTTCCCGGTTGCTAACGACTTCAAGGTGGCTCTCAGAGGCGATTCCTTGTTCGTTGAGAAAATTTCTTGCGCTGGAATCGACTGAGCTGGAGAGCGGAGTGGCCATAGACGTTGTAGGTAAAAAAAGGAGCCGAACGCAGCGGTTCGGCCCCATGGGGAAAAATTTGACGGTTGGACGTTTAGAGCGGTCTGATCCAAATATTTCGGAATCGAACGGGATTTCCGTGGTCTTGCAGTACTAGGGGGCCTTTAGCTGCTGCGCCCGAATAGGCGGCTGCCGTGGTTTTCTTGCCTGCAATTGGGATGTGGTTCTGAATAAGAACGCCATTGTGGAAGACAGTGAAAGATCCGGGCAGGACACTTTTTCCGTCTGCTGAGGGTTTGGGCGCGATGAACACGATATCGTATATTTGCCATTCGCCGGGTTTCTTGGAGGCGTTCACCAGTGGGGCATTGTTGCCGTAGAAGGAGCCCGCTTGGCCATTGAAGTAGGTCTGGTTTTCGTAGGAGTCGAGGACCTGAATCTCATATCGGCCTTGAAGGTAGACGCCGCTGTTGCCTCTGCCTTGTCCGTTGCCTTTGACCTCGCTGGGGGTGGCCCATTCGATGTGAAGTTGGACATCTCCGAAGGTCTGTTTCGTGCGATGGTCTCCGCTCCGATTGACGGTCATTGCACCATCAACAAGATCCCACTTTGCCGGACCGCCTTTCACACTTTCCCAGTTTTCTAGACTGCTGCCATCGAAAAGGACGATGGCGTCAGACGGGGGCTGGTTTGATGTTTGACCGGGGGTTACGACTGCTGGTTCCGCGTCTTTCCCTGGCTCTGCTGCCTGAAGGGCTGTAATGAGGCAGATGCCGGCACTGATGGTGAGGGTTGCTAGAATTGTTCGCTTCATATTCTTAGTTCTGTGAAATGCAGTAGAGCTCGCTGTTAGTACGGATAAATAATTGACCATGGGCGGCAATGATGGCGGAGCGTGTCATGTTGTCGCTGCCACTTCCCATGGCGATGTTCGATAGAATCTTGCCGTTCTCTGCATCGATGACCAACACGTCTCCGGCAAAGTTCATGAGATAGATTTTTCCATCCGCGGCAAGGGGAGACGCTTCGTATTTGTATCGACCGGGTAATTCAAGGCTCCATTTAACCTTGCCAGTTTTTGGCTCGGTTCGTGAAAGGGCTTTTCGAACGTCGCTGAGAATGAAGAAATCCCCTTGGTAATAGGCTGGCGTCGGGACGTCGGATGAGAGTTCTCGAGTGTCGTTGCTTACCCAGGCGATCGCTCGATCATTGAGAAGGCCCGCTCCGCCTGCTTTGATGGCGTAGATTGGATCACGTTTTGGCGCGCAGACGAGAATGATATCCTCGCTTGCGATCGGGGATGGCACATGCCGCCAGTGCCCTATGCGTGTCGGATTCCAAGTTCCCCAACGCCAGAGTTCCTTCCCGGTTGAGGGATCGTGCCCGGTCAGGTCGTCGCCGCCGACGATCAGCAGTTGTTCTTGGCCTCGGAATTTGAAAGGGATCGGCGTGGCAAAAGATTCGAGGGATTCCTTTTCGGCTTGGCTCGGTCGGATGTGTTTCCAGAGTGTTTTTCCGGTGGAAGGATCGATAGCCAGCAGGTAGGAGTCGTTGCTGCGATCCGTGAATCCTTTTCCGTGTACGGGTGTGTCTCGTTGAAGGACTTGGAGATAGAGTTTACCCTCGTAGAGCAGCGGGCTCGAGCTGAAGGTCCATTGGAAGGTGAAGTCCCCCTCGTCCTTTTGGATGTTTCGGCGCCATTGTTCCTTTCCGGCCAGGTCGAAGGCGATCAAATCTCCGTTTCCATAGAAAAAAACGACAACATTCCCATCGGTTGCGGGTGACGGTGATGAATAATCGCTGCGTGAGTCTTGGCGAAGGCCTTGGTTGATTTCATGCGACCACAGCAAGGTGCCCTTGTCCCGGCTAAAACACATGGCCAATAGGTTCTCCGATGCCTTGTCGGTACTGGAAAGGAAGAGTTTGTCCTCCCAAACGATAGGCGTTGAGGCGCTTTCGCCGGGGAGCGTAGCTTTCCACACGACGTTTTCAGATTTAGACCAGGTGGAAGGCAGCCCGGATTCGGTAGTGGATCCATTGAACGTGGGACCGCGCCATTGAGCCCAGTTTTCTGCTATGATGCCGCTCGTCAGTGAGAGTGTGAGAGCGAGAATAAGACAACGCTTCATGAGTTATTATGTAATTCGACTAGGGGTTTGACTCTCGGACGGTAAACGGATGAGACGATGCCTTGAAGAATAAAATTCATCGGGGCTGCCCATGAGTGAACTGATCGTCGTGAAGCCCTTCGCAGCGCGGAGGGACCTGAATTACCAGATTTGTTTGGTCGGGGGGCAATGTCGTAGGGACGATGAATGGATGACGAGAGCTAGAGCGAAGGCGGACGACCGCAGTTTATGGGGAATAAAGCGTTTTTTCCAAGCCTCCTAGGGAAAGAGGCTTATGTTGAGTCTCGGAAGCCAGTGTTATGCCGGACCCGAAAGAACAGTCATTTGAAGAGATCGTGGGGAACTTTTATGAGCCGCTCTATCGATTTGCTCTGAGTTTGACCCAGCGGCCGGCTGAGGCGGGTGATTTGGTTCAAGAAACCTTCTTTCTCTGGGCAAGCAAAGGGCATCAGTTGCGGGACAAGACGAAGGTGAAATCGTGGCTGTTTACGACCTTGCACCGTGAATTCTTGGGATCCCGACGCCGTCAAACCCGATTCCCGCACTATGAGGTCGGGCTTGTTGAGCATGCGTTGCCTAAAATTGAACCGAAACTGGCGAACAAGATCGATGGTTCCGAGCTCGTTGAAATGATTGGGGATATTGATGAGGTCTATCGTGGCCCCCTGACCCTCTTTTATCTTCAGGAGCATTCATATCAGGAAATTGCCGAGATTCTCAAGATTCCGATCGGAACGGTCATGTCACGACTTTCGCGGGGCAAGGCACAATTGCGGCAGCGCATTGAGGGTGTAGAGAAAAAAATCGGGTCCACAGGAAATTCGAGTTCCAAGATTGTAAAACTAGGTCAAGTCTGACGTTCGAGACGAGATGACAAACGAAGAAGCAAAGTTCATCCTCAGCGCCTATCGGCCCAATGGGAGTGATGCATCGGATCCCGCGATGGCGGAGGCCTTGCAGCAAGCGGCTAGAGATCCAGAACTAGAGGCATGGTTTCGCAATGAGCGTGCCTTCGATTCGGTGATTAGCCAAAAATTGAGTGACGTTAAGGTTCCCGTGGAGCTCAAGTCGACGATTCTTGTTGGGCACAAGATGATGGCAGGGACGGGGAGGGCGGGGTTTCCTTGGTCTGCATTTGCGAAATGGGCGGCAATCTTCATCGTTTTGGTCGGAATTACTTCGCTCGTGCTGTTTCAGCGTCCTTCGGACGGTCATTTGATGGCCGCCTACCGATCCGAGCTTGTCGGCCTCTTGGCAAAGAAATCGAGTCCCCTAGACTATCACGGACGCTCTTTGAGTGATGTTCAAGGGTGGTTGTCCAAACGTGAATTAAGGAGCGATTTTGCTGTTTCTGATGCTCTATCGGAGCAGGCAACCATGGGGTGCCAGATTTTGGATTGGAACGGCACTCAGGTGACCTTGGTTTGTTTCGACACTAGTGATGGGCAATTGGCTCATCTACTGGTTGTTGATCGGGATGACCTGCCGGGGATCGTTGAACCGAAGGAGCTGTCCCTAACAGTCGAGAAGGGATGGACCACGGCGAGTTGGGTGACTGAGGACAACGTTTATCTCTTGGCAGGCAAAGGGGATCGGCCTGAACTGCGAAATTATCTCTAGGGCATTTGTCTTAGAGTCGGTTGGGTGGCTTCTGAGAACGATGCTTTGTCCTTCCTATCCTAGTATCAGATCAAGGTTTTCAGTGTTTTACCCGCAATCCTCGGCTCGTCGGGGCAGTTTTTAGCGGATATTCTTGTTTTTGGAGCAATGGAATGGGGTCGCCATAGATTCGCGAGGATAATCGTACGGCTTTTGACTTGGAACCGCTAAACAGAGCTCACATGATGGAGGGGCATATGAGTTGCGACAGTCCTGCTGATAAGAAAGAGTCATTCACGGAACAAGTTCAGTCTTCGCTGCTAAAACAGCGTATCGTCACCGTTTTCGGTGAGATAAGTCAGAAGGCTGCGCGAGAGTTTACCGAAAGGTTACTAGTGCTCGCTGGTGAATCGGATGATCCGATCAAAGTGTTGATTAACTCGCCGGGGGGGCATGTGGAGTCTGGGGACACCATGTTTGATATGATCCGCTTTGTGAAACCCCGAGTCCTCGTCCTTGGGACAGGTTGGGTGGCTAGTGCGGGTGCTTTGATTTATTCGGCACCGCCCAAGGAGGATCGATTTTCCCTTCCAAACACCCGCTTCATGCTTCACCAACCGAGCGGTGGGGTGGGAGGCTCGGCTTCAGATGCCGAAATTGAGGCCAATGAGATCATCAAGATGCGCAAGCGATTGAATCAAACCTTTGCTGATCAAACGGGGCAATCCCTGGAACGAGTGACGAAGGACAGCGATCGAAACTTTTGGATGGGCCCTGCCGAAGCGGTGGAATACGGCTTAGCTGGTAAAGTGATTCAATCGCTTGAAGAGCTGAAATAAGCCCGATTTGCCCGCCAGCCGTGGCGTTTCGCTATGTGGTATTTTGTTGGAGCCGGAGTTTTTCTCTTAATCGTGGCCGTCTACGATTTGATTCAGACACGGCATGCCATCTTGCGAAACTTCCCGATCATCGGGCATTTTAGATACCTTCTCGAATCCATTGGTCCGGAATTACGCCAGTATATTGTCACCGACAATGACGAAGAGCGCCCGTTTTCCCGAGATCAACGCCGATGGGTTTATGCGACTTCGAAGCGGGAGAACGATTACTTTGGATTCGGGACGGATAATGACTTAGAGCATGAATCCAACTATTTCTTCATTAAGCAGGCGACCTTTCCCCAGCATGATCCCCATCCAGGGCAAGAGGGCTATGACCCGAATTATTGCATTGCGTCGGCCAAGATCCTAGGAGAGCGCCGGAAACGGGCGAAGGCCTTTCGACCGTCCTCGGTTGTCAACATATCTGGAATGAGCTTTGGTTCTTTGAGCGCTCCTGCAATTGAAGCGCTCAATCGAGGGGCAGCAATCGCCGGCTGCTGGCATAACACGGGTGAGGGTGGTGTTTCCAAGTATCATCAAAACGGTGCTGAACTCATGTGGCAGATCGGTACGGGATATTTCGGGTGCCGAACGCCTGAAGGCGAGTTTTCGTTGGAGCGATTCAAGGAGTCAATCGCTGCGGAGCCGAAGATTCGATCGATTGAGATCAAGCTGAGTCAGGGAGCGAAAGCGGGTCTCGGAGGAATTGTTCCTGGAGGGAAGGTCACTCCAGAGATTGCTGCGATACGTGGCATCAAGGTCGGAGAAACGTGCTTGAGTCCCGCCCGGCATACGGCCTTCTCGGATGCCGACAGTTTATTAGACTTTGTAGAGTTGCTGGCTTCCGAGTCGGGGCTTCCGGTCGGGATCAAATCGGCCGTTGGACAGTTGGATTTTTGGCATGAATTGGTCACCCATATGGCAAGGGGCAATCGGGGTGTGGATTTTGTCTCCGTTGATGGTGGAGAAGGGGGGACAGGTGCGGCTCCCCTTGTTTTCTCTGACCACGTGTCCCTGCCGTTTCGCATTGGTTTTCCGAAAATCCATAGCCTCTTTGAAGAAGCCGGGCTCAAAGATCATGTGACGTTCATCGGATCTGGGAAACTAGGATTTCCTGAGAGAGCATTTTATGGGTTCTCCCTTGGATGTGATATCATTGCGTTGGCTCGAGAGCCCATGCTGGCGATTGGTTGTATTCAAGCCCAGCGATGCCATTCAGGAGATTGTCCGACAGGAGTAGCCACTCAGAATAAGTGGTTGGTTCGTGGCTTGGTTCCCGAGCATAAAGGAGCGCGTTGCGCGAATTACATTCTGTCTCTGCGGAAGGAGATTCTTCGACTAACAAGAGCCTGCGGTAAAGCGCATCCGTCTGAAGTTTCATTGTCAGATTTAGAGATTATCTAGGCATTACTATTGCGAGATTTCGTCACTTCACGCCTTAGAAGCAAAAAAAAACGGCGAGCAATGAGCTCGCCGTATTAAAATCTGCATTCTTGGTGGGAACTATTTTCGTTTTCTTCTTCGGAAGTGGGCCGTTCCTAAGAGTATCAACCCCGATATGAGTCCGTATGTAGCTGGTTCTGGAACCGGTGTGAATGCAGCCAGGGCGCGCCCGTTTGAAAAATCAGGGCCTCCTCCACCCATCGTCGATATTGTTCCACCTCCAGTGCCCGCATCTGTAATGTCTGTGTCTGCGGCTAGTTCTGCGAGGCTTGAATAGGTGACGAGGAAATCGTTCGCTGTACTATCGGTGAATGCGACGTGGTATTGTCCGCCTTCAAAAGCAAAATCTCTAACAGTGGTATTTGCAGCAGGTGCTGCAATATCCCATGTGACTTGCGTGTCGGTGAAACCTGTATTGGCACGAAACCCAGCTACGTCTGCGTATTCCCTAATTATTTGATTGGCACCGGATCCAGAGTCGAAAAGAATCCAAAATTTACCGGTTGTGTCTGCCGCAACCCCGAAGACAAAGGTCGTAGATCCGCCACCCCAGGCTACTCCTGCAGGGCTCTGCGTATTTGTAGTGAGGTTCGCGAATGAGTTATAGGTTACCGCGAAACCACTCCAAAGCCCGTAGAAGTTTGAACCGTCTGTGCCTATTCCTGCGAAACCGTCTTGGTTCCCGCTGGGCCAATTGAATGCTGTTGAACTGGCAGTCGTACCACTTTGAAGATTTGCAAGACTTGAATACTCCTCCGCTTGATTTCCTCCTCCTGATGTTTCTACGTAGTAGAACGTTGCCGCTATCATGCTCGGTTGAACCCAACTTAGTCCTATCAATAGCAACACTGACGATAGGATTGTGGGATACTGTAGTCTGTCGGTAACTTTCATCCTTTTACTACTCTTCTTCTCAATTGCCTATGTGTTACATCTGCAATTTTGTGATTTCAAGACTTTTTTGCGACATTCGCTGATTTTTCCTAAAGGAATTGGAAGAATATGCCGATGCCTGTCGACCGATAGTCATCGGCGTCAACCAGAGAATGTCGTAGGGATTTTCATTTTCGTCGCTCTTTGAATGCCGAACGCAATAGCCAGTGGCGTGTTAAATTCTCCATGAATTCGTTCGCTGTCACAACTAGGGAAGAAATCTCTCGAAGAATATTCGTATTCACTGAAACTTGACTGTTCAGATTGCTGGTGAGATTCGCCACGGTTGTTAGCGTCAAATTCATGTTCGAAACCGCTAGAGTCATGTTTTGATCAGCACTGGCCATGGTAGTGCTGGCTTGGGACAGTGAGTTTTCGATTCCATGATTGATATTCGTTGGGATCAACCATTGGCCAAGCGAACCGTTTGCGTTGGTTAAGCTGGTCGAAATCAGGGCGAGATTAGCGATTGTGGGCTGTGCGGTGACCGTCGCTTGGTCCAAACTGGCGGTGAGATGGGTGACGTTCGATAGCATTCCCGAAAGTTGGTTTGTGAGGGCGAAGAT
>CAJXVR010000088.1 GCA_913061285.1 uncultured Verrucomicrobiota bacterium
CCTCAATACGGGTTTCACTGGGAAGAAGCCCGTCAGAAAGGCCTAGATATCGTCGTTGCCATTGATACGTCGAGAAGTATGCTCGCGGCCGACATCGTCCCGAGCCGACTCGAACGGGCACGCCTAGCAGCCTTGGATCTCATGACCCTGGCTAGAAGAGATCGCCTCGGATTGGTCGCATTCGCGGGAACGGCCTTCCTTCAATGCCCCCTCACCCTGGACGACGAAGCATTTCGGCAAAGCCTGAATGCTCTTAGTACGGAGATCATTCCGCAAGGCGGCACTGCGCTGAACGAAGCCCTTGAAACCGCAAAGAAGGCCTTCGATGCCTCAAACGACAACTACCGGGCAATTATTCTTATTACCGACGGAGAGGACCATGAAGAAGGCGTCATTGAGACCGCCGAACTCGCCGTTGCCCAAGGCTATCGAATATTCACCGTCGGCGTCGGCACCCCCGCCGGAGAACTATTACAAGTAACCGACGAACAGGGACGAAAATCGTATATCAAAGACGACCAAGGGAATGTCGTCAAATCGAGCCTGAACGAGCAACTTCTGCGTCGAATCGCGACCGCTGGTCAAGGATCGTATATCCAACTTCGAGATGCCTCCTCGTTGGAGAAACTCTATCAAACGGGATTGGAACCGCTGCCAAAAGGCGAGATCTCAGCCCGTCTCACCCGAAAGTATCACGAGAGATATCAGTGGCCATTGGCCCTTGCGATCTTGCTCCTCTTGATTGAAGTATTCATTGTCGACCAAAAACGTGTCAAGCGCCCCGACGGCCCCATTAGGTCCGGGACCGTTTTAAAAGAGACAACGACGAGCTAAACCAATGAAAACAGCGAACCCATCTTCCCACCCAGACCGGTCTATAGAACAAAGTGAACGAACGCTGATCGGCTCCCTTTTCTGCTGCCTTTGTTTCCTCCTCGCTTCATCAGCAACCACGCAGGCCGAAAACGCCCAGGAAGCCGCTCGATACTTTCAGGAAGGGCGATACGACGACGCCCTTGAGATTTATCGCCTCCTTGCCCTCGAGAACCCCGATGACCCTCGCCTAACCTACAATGCTGGCGTCGCCGCCTTTCGAGCAGGTCAATACACGGAAGCCATGGAGCAATTTGATGCCGCTTCCCTGGCTCCCGACCTTGAGCTGCAGCAGCAGGCGCACTACAACATGGGCAACACCCTTTATCGCGCTGGCGAATCGACGGAGGATTTCAAACTTAAATCTGAGACGTGGAAGAACGCCATGCAACGGTATCAAAATGCCCTCACCATCAACGAGGCCGACACCCTCGCCCAAGACAATCTCAACTTCGTCAAGAAACGGCTGGAAGAACTAGAACAGCAGCAGCAGGAACAGCAACAAGATCAGGAGCAGAACCAAGACGAGAACGAGAACGAAGAAGAGTCGGACGAGCAACAGCAGCAAGACTCAGAGTCGGACGAAGAGCAGGAGCAAAACAAGTCTGACCAACAGAACGATCCGGAACAGCAACAAGAACAAGAACAGGACCAGCAGGGACAAGATCAACAGCAAGAGGAGCAGCAACAAGATCCGTCTCAATCTCAACAAGAGCAAGAGCAAGAGAAGGAGCAACAGCAAGATCCCTCCAAAGCAGAACCCCAAGAATCCGACCCGAAGGATCAAGATCAACAACAGGCCCTGCCCAGGGAAGGCAAGATGACCCCCGAGCAAGCAAAGCAGCTACTTGATGCCGAACGAGATCAAGCAAAGGCGATGATTTTCCAGCCGCCAGAAAACAAGAAATCGCGAAAACGCCGATTCAAGGATTGGTAAGCAAGTGTTGAGGACCGATGGCTAACAAACATTCAATCATCGTAGGAATACGCGAGTCTGCTTTCTTGCTCGCGGGACTCGCTTTGTTGATCCTCCCCTTGTTTGCACGGGCGCAATCGATGGCCTACGACGCTGTCTTGACAAACAATGCCGTTCCCGTTGGTGAATCGACGGTAATCCAAGTCAGATTCCAAAACTGCGAACCCGCAAAGCTTCCTGAGATCCCTGAGATCGACGGACTGACGATCACCTATTCCGGCCCGTCTCGGAGTTCAAGTTACAATTTCGTTAACGGGCGACAAACCACCTTGATCACCGTGGTTCACCAATTCACGGTCAGTCCACAGAAGGAAGGCACTTTCGTTATTCCCCCCATCGAATCCTCAATAAATGGCAAGGTTTACAAGACGCAAGCTCTTCGCCTCATGGTTTCCAAAGGTCGCGATTATAGCCAGTACGCCTTTATCCGAGTAAGGGTTGCGAAGCAATCCGTGTATGTCGGTGAAATGTTTCAATTAGCCGTGGATCTTTATGAACGAAACGCCAAACTCGAAGAAAAGCCAGTCATTCCGACTGATGGCTTTATCATTGCCGAGGTTGGGCAGCCAAACCAGACACAGACACGAGTCGGGAACCAAGTGTACAATCGAGTGACTTTTCGCTATCTCGCTCGAGCCGTTAAGACAGGCGATCTCGCAATTGGCCCAATCACCTGGAAAGTCCCCCTATTCTTCAAAGACAATTCCAGAGCGCGTCGGCGCAATTCAATCGACTCGATTTTCCGTAATCTTGTCGATCTCAATTCCACCGTCCGCCGTGATGTCACTTTGACATCAGACCCGATAAGCTTGGACGTCAAAGCACTACCAGAAGAGGGTAAACCAGAGAATTTCACGGGCGCTGTGGGAAATTTCACGATGAGCTTTGAAGCGTCCCCTACGGAGGTAACCGCAGGCGATCCCATTACACTAACAATGACTCTCGAGGGCCGCGGTGCACTTGAAGCACTCAAAATGCCATCATTCGATTCTTGGCGTGAATTTAAGCAATACCAGGAAACCTCCTCGGTAGCCTACTCGGATGAAATCGGACTTAGTGGTAGAAAGACCTTCGAGAAAGTGGTTATTCCCAACAACGCTGAAATCACTACGCTCCCCGAGATCACTTACAGTTTTTTTGACCCACTGGATGAGAGCTATAAAACTCTAGTCCAGGCCCCCATCCCTTTGGTCGTTAAACCGAATCTACAAGCAGCATCGCAGCCAACGGTGATTGCCGGGGCCGGAGGATTCGACATACCAGTCAATATCGCCACTAACATCGTCCACATTAAGCCACACTTTGGCACCGTTGCCACAGGGACCGCCCCGCTCATCACACAAAAATGGTTTCTCTGGGCCCAGTTGATACCTCTACTCGTCTGGGGCGGCGCTTTCACTTATCGTCTTCAGAAAAACGCGAGTGGAAAAAACCCTCGAGCACTGAGAAAAAAACGAGTCAACAGCATCGTCAACGAAGGCCTCACAAACCTAAGAACGCTCGCGGCCGGCAATCAGTCTGAAGAATTTTTCGCCCTCCTATTCCGCCTCCTTCAGGAACAGATCGGAGAACGGCTTGACCTCCCAGCGATCGCAATCACAGAAGCAATAATCGACGAACGACTGCAGGAGCAACTCTCATCGCCCGAAGTTCTCCAATCGCTGGAACGCCTCTTTCACACCTGCAACCAATCTAGATACGCACCCGTCGATTCCCCCGAAGAACTCAACCAACTGGCCTTGGAAGCGGAGTCGATATTCGATGAGCTTCAACAACTTCCTGATCCGATCGCAAAATGATTCGACCAAGGAAACGTCCATCCCGAGATCACTACCAAGCTCGCATGAACAACGTCGGTTGGTTTTGTTACCTTATCGTCTCTGTTTGTTTCGCATCTCTTCCGCTCGTAGCAGCACAAGTGGACGCACCGTTTGACAAAGCAAACATCCTCTACGAGCAGGGAGACTACAAAGCCGCCGCGGAAGCCTACAGAACTCTTATCGAGAATGGAGGCGGTTCTGCAGCAACCTACTTTAACCACGGGAACGCCCTTTACCAATCCGGCAAGATTGGCCAAGCACTGGTCGAGTATCATCATGCCCTTGCAGCAAATCCGCGGGATCCAGACATTTTAGCGAACATCCAATTCACCCGGGAAAAACTAGGCCCCTCAGTCGTCATGCCGCGGAGCTTTTGGCAACAATTTCTCCTTCAAGTCACACTCAATGAATGGACGATTCTAACCATAATCCCATTTTGGATCTGGTTATTCGTCGCAGGACTTAAAGCGTTTCAAGGAGGGCAACGCCCTGCCCTTTCCGTCGTGGCGAAACTTTCTGGGTTTGTATTTGTTGGGCTTGCCCTAATCCTTCTCGTTGCCACCAACGAGCGGCTTGGAAAAGAGTATGCCATCGTTACCGCAGCTGAAGCCGTAGTTCGATTCGGACCTTTCGAAGAATCAAAGAGCAGCCACAATCTTGTCGACGGCATCGAAGTGCAGCTGCTCGACTACAAGAACGGGTGGCACCAAATTCGCGATCCAAAGGGACAACTTGGCTGGCTCAATCAGGAGAGCGTGCGTCAATTACCAGCCCTCCCATAGGCTATTCCCTCCGGCGCTGGGGATTGACTTCAGCCCGGTCATCACTTAAGTTTCGACCGTCCCACAACACTGAACTAATAGATTAAATCGTCATTCATGAATAAGAATTTTTCATTCCTGACAAAGCTGGCGCTGGCAGCGGTGATCGCCGTGTCGGCTCTTTCCACGTCCCTAGTTGCCGATCATCATGAAGGCGGAGATGAGCTCGATCTTCACAAGATCATGAAGGAAGGACACAAAGGGAAAACTTCCCTCTCCGCAAAAGCCAAGAAAGGCGAAGCAACAGAAGCGGAACTGAAAACCCTCATCGGCATGTATCTGGCCATGGAAAAATTGACGCCACCGATGGGAGACAGCAAGAGCTGGAAGGACAAGACGAGCAAACTCACGAACGCCGCAATCAATGTCTTCGCAAAAACGGACGGGGCGATCGATGCTTATTCGAAGGCCGTCAATTGTAAAGCCTGTCACAAGGTACACAAAGAGGACTAAACGACTCGCGAATTCGAGATCACTTTAACGATTGAAAGCTGCGATCTGTGATCGCGGCTTTCTTCATATTGAGGACGTCTTTCTGACGCGACGTCCCCACATAACAATCGCCTCACATGAACCCTGAAGAAAAACTCGCCGAGCTCGGCCTTAAACTTCCTCCGGCACCCAAACCAGCCGGCGTTTACAAACCGCTCATTATCACTGGCAATCTCGCCTATGTGTCCGGCCATGGCCCGCTCCGAACGGACGGGACCTTGATGACGGGACAAGTTGGGACTGATATCGACTTGGAAGGAGGACGCGCAGCAGCCCGCCAGGTCGGGCTAACGATTCTCGCCACCTTGAAGGAGCAACTCGGAAGTCTCAACCGAGTCCAGCGGGTCATCAAACTCCTAGGAATGGTTTACGCCACGTCCGACTTTCTTGAACATCCTCAAGTAATCAATGGATGCAGCGAGCTCTTCGTCGATGTCTTTGGCCCCGACAAGGGGGTTGGCACGAGAAGCGCCGTCGGTATGGGATCGCTTCCCGGTAAAATCAGTGTTGAAATCGAGGGAACCTTCGAGATTCGATCCTAGCAAGCTCGACGGCCCTCAACAACCTGAATGAGTCCTCTACCGCTTACTAAGCTCGCTTCGCCAGCGCTCCTTTTCAAAGAATCGTCAATCGACTACAACCTCGATTTAATGGTGGAGCTCGCTGGAGATTCGTCCCGACTCCGGCCTCACGTTAAGACCCACAAATGCCCCAACATCATCGCTCGGCACATTCAGCGAGGCATAACGAAGTTTAAGTGTGCCACGATTGCAGAGGCAGAAATGGTCGCGAAGAATGGAGCGACGAGCCTGATCTTAGCCAAACAGCCTGTCGGTCCAGACATCGCGCGTATCATTGAACTCGCGGTGCATTTTCCTGACACCGAGGTGCTCGCAATCGTCGACAACGAAGGCTCGATTATTCAGTTGGCCCAAGCCCTGAGTGCGTCAACGGTTCGGCTCGGGCTACTCGCCGACGTTGACTGCGGTATGGCTCGGACGGGAATCGCTCCGGGACCAGCGCTCTACGAGCTCTATTCCAAGCTCGTTTCTGAGCCGCGAATCGAAGCCAGCGGATTTCACGTCTACGACGGGCACATACACGATGCCGACCTTGCGACACGCCGGTCTCGCTCGGCCCAAGCCCTGGCGAACGTCTTGGCTACAAAGAGAGAATTAGAAAAGCAGCAGCGCCCAGTTCCTCGTTTAGTCGCAGGGGGGTCGCCAACCTTCGTCATTCATGCGGCCAATCCTGCGGTGACTGAGTGTAGTCCGGGCACAACGGTCCTGTGGGATACGGGATATCAGGATGCCTACCCTGATCTTCCCTTCAAGCCTGCAGCGTTCGTCATGACCAGAGTCATTAGCCGACTCTCTGAGGACGCCGTATGCGTCGATCTCGGGCATAAGGCGATCTCGGCGGACAAGCCTCAGCCCCGTGTGCGATTCGATCGTCTTCCAGAAGCTGTGCTTGAAACTCATAGCGAAGAGCATTTGGTCATAAGAAGCCCCCACTGCCAGGACCTTGAAATCGGTGAAGCGCTCATTGGCATTCCCCAGCACATCTGCCCGACCGTTGCCCTCTACGATCACGCATCCATCCTTAACGAACACGATGAAGTCATCGATCGTTGGCCGATTGAGGCTAGAACCCGACAGCTCACTATTTAACTTCGAAGGTCACGACTAAGACTACGATTCAAAGGAATTCCAATATGTTCATCTTTGACGCTCACCTTGACCTTTCCATGAACGCCATGGAATGGAACCGCGATTTTCGCTGCGACCTTGACGAGATCCGACGGCGCGAAGCCTCGTTAACCGACAAGAAAGATCGTGGAAATGGCGTCGTAAGTTTTCCGGCGATGCGGCGCGGCAACATCGGACTTTGCGTCGCAACCCAAATCGCTCGCTACGTTAAGCCAGAGAACAAGCGCTCTGGTTGGGCGTCTCCAGAACAGGCCTGGGCTCACACGCAAGCCCAACTCGCCTGGTATCGAGCAATGGAAGAGGACCAACAGTTACTCCAAATCACCACCAAGACCGGGCTGAACCGGCACCTCGATCTTTGGCTGGAGACAACACACTCGCAAGGAAATACACCAAACTTGCCGATCGGCTATATCCTGAGCCTTGAAGGAGCCGACTCGATCCTCACTCTTGACCATCTCACTCGAGCCTATGAATACGGACTCCGGGCGCTTGGACCATCCCACTACGGCCCTGGCACCTACTCTGCCGGCACCGATTCGGAAGGAGGTTTCTCAGTTCGAGGCCGCGAGCTCTTGAAAGAAATGGACCGACTAGGAATGATCCTCGACCTAACCCACCTGACCGATGAAGCCCTCAACGAGAGCTTCAATCAATATCAGGGGCCGATGTGGGCCAGTCACTGCAACTGCCGCGCGCTCGTCCCACACCAACGCCAATTGAGTGATGAGCACATCAAACTTCTGATTGAGCGAAAGGGCGTGATTGGGGTTGTCTTTGATGCCTGGATGATGGTTCCCGGCTGGAAGCGCGGAATAAGCACTCCGGCAGAATCAAAGCTCAAGATTGAAGCCATCGTCTCCCACATTGACCACATCTGCCAGATGGCAGGGAATGCAGAAAACGTTGGCATTGGCAGTGATCTTGACGGAGGTTTTGGCACCGAACAATGCCCCACAGACCTTGATTCCATCGAACGCCTCCAACTCATCGCCACGCTTCTTGAAGCACGTGGCTACCAATCGGATGACATCGAACGAGTTATGTTTCGCAATTGGGTCAATTTCCTAGACCGCTCTTGGGTGGCATAGAAAACACGACTAGCGCACCGCCACATCATTCCCTCGCTCGGTGCAAGCGATCAACTTTTCGCAGGACAATGAAGCAACTCGATACGAGACAAACTATTCCGAGAATTGCCATAAACCACGTGTAGCCCTTAAAAAAGGCTAAGCGTGACATCTCCCCGTGGGCCAGATCCTTGTAAAGCTGGACTCCTACTGATCCCGTATAACCGATCGCATCCGCTAGGTAGATCGCAAAGACGGCAGTTCCTGCCACTTTCGTCGTAGCCATCATGCGATCAAAGAGCACAGATCCGTATGGAACGTAAGCGAGATAGGACCCCAGGCCCGTGAGCGTGACCCACCAAAATCCGCTGACATAACCAAGCTCAAGTCCGAGCGTGGCGCCTCCAAGGAGAAGCACCCCGGACGTCATCACCCCATAGGCACCGATTAAACCAAAGCGATTGTCCTTGATCAAATTCAGGAGGGCGAGACAAGCGACCACTCCGAAGGCCACGAGCGTCTCTGCCTTGGTAATGATCGCCTTGTTATCAGCATAGGGATAACCAAGCCCTTCAAGAATCTCCACCTGATAGTTGTCTCTAAAATCTCGGTAGGCCGTTAAGAACAAATAGGCCACGCAGAGAAGCAAGAGCGCCCCAAAGAATTCTTTCACAAAATTGATCCGCAACGCCCCGTCCATCGTCACCCTTCGACTTCTCTCGGCAACATCCTCCTCGCTAGGACTCGGCAACTGATTCAGCATCCATACCGATAGCACGAACAGCGGCAAGAAATGCAATCCCACCACCGCAGGCATCCACCCCTCCCCGACATCACCAATCAGCGACGATACCGTTCCTCCAACTAAGGGAAGATGCTGCCACCAGGCAGCCACATCACCCGCCATCATTGCTCGACCAAAATCTTTCACGATTCCACTCGAGACAATGAATGAACAACTCAAACCAGCCAGCAGCAGTTCGGAGGTCCGGCGCCCTTCGAGATACCAAACAACAAGTCCCCAGACCATCCCCAACGGGAGTCCATTAAAAAAGATGGCGAGAACCTTCAGGTTATTTGGAACCAACCCGTAAACGACAAGGGAGACTTCAGCCACGATCACGAGTCCAAGCAACATAGCAGCTCGTCGTGCTTGTGTGATTTCGGAGCAGAATTTAATTCCCAGATACTTAGAAAGAGCGTAGCCCAAGATTTGACTAATCACGATCGCAGTCTTGAGCTCAATCGCTCCCGACATGAACTGTTCTCCTTCGAAGGTTGCAGCCGCGAACGGTTTTCGAAAGGCATACATACAAAAGTATGTCGAAAACGAAGCGAAGATGGCGAATACCACAAACACGAATGAATGTGACCGTTCGAGCATTCGGGTCACGGGTGAGGAATTGGAGGAGACTTGATCACCCATAGCTAAATCCCCCTAAAATCGAATAACAACCGATCCTTCGATAGCTTCCCAAGCAATAAACACATCGCTAGAAAGGTATACCGACCTACCCCAAAATTACCACCGTTTAGATGAGATTCTCCGACGAGACACTTGGCCTCGCAATGAGCAACCAAAAAAGTACAAAAAAACGGGCTCTGGAGACACACGAATTAAACACCAGAGCCCGCCATCCTTCTCCACAGAAGGACTATTCACTTATAGGGAACAAGGTCACTATGCCTGCAAATCCCTCGAATGCAACGGAAATTTTAGAAGAACTAAACATGCTTCAACTGTGGATTCGCCACTATGTAAAGATAAAACAGCAGAAAACAATTCCTGAAAAAACACCCAATTAATGAACACATTTCATCCAATCACGACCCGAACAAAAATCGAGGCATCAAACACTAAACCACTTCAACCGGACACTCGGGAATCGCGTCCAAGAACGACTGACCATAACGCTTCTGCAGCACCCGGTTGTCCAAAACCACGACGATCCCCGCATCAGACTTGGTCCGAATTAGCCGCCCCACACCCTGGCGAAACTTCAATATCGCCTCCGGCAAGGAGTATTCAAAAAATGCGTTCCCCCCCCGGGACTCGATGCTCTCAATTCTCGCCTCAATCAAGGGATGGTCTGGGACCGCAAAGGGCAAGCGAGTAATGATCACGTTGGACAGGGACTCACCGGGAACATCCACCCCCTGCCAAAAACTATCCGTCCCAAACAAGACTGAAGTGGTATCCTCCTTGAATTGCTCCAAGAGAGTGGACCGAGGGGTTCCTCCTCCTTGAATGAATGCCGTGATTCCTTGATCTTCTAAGTGGGGCAGCAGTCGCTCATAAACCTCCCCCATCAAACGAAAATTGGTAAAGAGAACAAACGCCTTGCCATTGGAAAGGTCGAGAAAATGTTGAATCCAATGAACCAACGAATCCTTGAAGGCATCATCTCGCGGATCCGGCATCTTGCCCGCCACAAAGACTTTCATTTGGGAGGGATAGTCGAAGGGCGATCCAAGCTGCATCAACTCAGACTCGCCCTTTGCCCCCACTCGGGCGGCAAAGTAGTCTAGACCACGCTGAGTCGCCCGATTACTCGATCTCGCCATGGCGGATTGATTCCCGGACTCAGCCCGCTTTGTGCGCTCCCCTTCGGCAACAGCAAGGGTCGCGCTCGTCAGAATGATCGACGTTTCTTGTTGAAACAAGCGTCTGCGCAGATACTGTGCAATATCAACGGGAGCCGCATGAATGGCAACATTAGCGCCCATTTTCCCACCACGCTCCAACCAATAAACGAAGCCCTCGGCCTGCTGGCTCAGAAAAATCATCACGCCTTCGCGGATCTCCGCTAGCCGGCGACTGCATTCCTGCAACTCTTGAGCCATGTCTTTGTCTTCCGTCTGCTTGATCAGTTCGCCCAGCTCCTTTCGTAATTCAAGCAAGGGCAAACAGAGTGTGTCCTCGATCAAATCAGGACGTCGGACACGCAGTTCTTTCCAGGATCGTCGTTTCTGAGGTTGTCCTGAACGTTCGGGAAGACTCGACCACATCGCATCCCCTGCTTCTTCAAGCAACGCGAAGAATTCGTCAGCCAAGATGTGAATGCGATTCAGCTCGGTGACCAGGCGCCCTTGCCGCAGCATGGCCATAAGCCCCTTTTCCGTTTTTCGATTCCACAGCCGGTTCAATGAAAACTTCACTTGAAGCTTTGATATCCCGATTCCGATATGCCGCGCTGCTGTTTTCTCCACGCTATGGGCTTCATCGAAAACAACGAAATCGTTCCTAAAAATCACCCCTCCGCTATCGTTCTCTTCAACCCCTCCAAGCAATGAGAAGAACAGCGTATGATTCACCACCAATACATCAGACGAGAGTATCCGGCTTCTGGCACGTTGGAAAAAGCAGGCTGAATTCCCTTCCGCAAAATCCGACTTCGAACCGCACTGTTTAGGCGAACAAAGGCCCCTCTCAGAACAGACTTGCGACCAGACTTTCGGATCCGGCTCCACGTCAAAATCTGATAGGCTACCGCTCTGAGTCGTCTTCGACCACTTGTAGATCCGCTCCAGCTCCTGAACCTCAGGACTAGAGAAGAGACTCTCTGACTGGCGCATCACACGCTCCAAACGACGCGTACACAGATAATTTGAACGGCCCTTCAACATCGTATACTGAAAGGGAACACCAAGCACTTGCTCCAAGAGAGGCAAATCCTTTTCAACCAACTGCTCCTGAAGGTTGATCGTCTGCGTGGAGATGATCGCCTTTTTCCCATGCTTCACTGCATAGAGAATAGCGGGCACCAAGTAGGCTAGACTCTTTCCAACCCCGGTCCCGGCCTCAACCACCAGGTTCTCTCCCTGCTCCAGTGAATTCGCCACCGAAACCGCCATGGCTTGCTGCTCAGGGCGAAACTCGAAATTCTTCGCCGCAGCAAGTGGCCCTTCAGTGGAAAAGAATAACCGAACCTTCGGAACCAAATCGCTTTCTTGGCCGAAAGCTTCGGTATCGAGAACACTAATCATCGGTAAAAGCTACGAAGGAAGTGGAGAGCATACGCAAGGCGCTTAACTCGACCGCAATCGATTTATTACCACATCGATCGGCGCCTTATTCTTGGCAATCATATGCTCCGGAAGAACGCCACGCCAACTGACCCCTGGGTAAATCATTGATTCGCGACCCAAGATCGTTCCCGGATTCAAAACGGCGTTGCATCCAATCTCCGCGTTGTCGCCGATGAGTGCTCCAAATTTTCTCAGCCCAGAATCAATCGGAATACCAGATTGATCGACAGCATCGATCATGACAGTTCCTGGCGTTAGTTTTAGATTTGAAATCTTCACTCCAGCACCCATGTGGGCATGGAGTCCTAGAATTGAGTCCCCGACATAATTAAAATGAGGGATCTGGCACTGGTTAAAGATGAGCGAATGCTTCACCTCGGTCGCATTCCCGATCACGCAATTGTCTCCTACCACCGTGTAAGCTCGAATATAGGCATTGTGTCGAATTTGGCAGTTCTTCCCAATGATTGTCGGGCCTTGGATCATCGCTCCCTCTTCAACCACGGTATTCTCTCCAATCGAGACATTCTCATCAATGAAGACACTCCCCTTGGTGGTATGTTGTTGCCTGCCCGAAACGTTGGCATCAACATAGGCCTTGATCCGGCCCAACGCCTCCCAAGCATAGGTAGTCCCATCAAAGATGGAGGCGTGCTCAGTCCCTTTGAGGTCGAATAGATCTCTCGCGTTAAACATGAGTCAAAGCTAAAGCCTCTTCGAGAGGGAGCAAAACTTTTCTCAACAAAACACGACCGCTTGTTGTCCCTAAACGTTCACTCCGGGCCCCTTCAACAGAAAAAACCCACAACAGAGTTCTGTCATGGGTCTGCAAAAGCGACAAAAACTTGAAGGTCTGTCTAGGGCAATTCGATACTCAAGGCCCGCCCCATGTCATTACGGACATAGAGACGATTTCCAGCGATCGAAGGCGGAGTCCAACAAATCGAATCAAGAACCTTCTTACGCCCAAGTTCCTTGTAGCCAGACGTTGAAATCGCGACAGCAACCAGATCACCCGTCTCGCTTAGCACCACTAGGGTATCTCCGACACTGATGAGCGTGCCATAGCCGAAGTTTTCCTTACTCCACACCTCTTCTCCATCGATCAAACGAACACAAGTAAACCGGCTCCGAGAGCTCTTGTGCTTGCCATCGATACCGAAGAGATGCCCATCGCGAACCGCACAAACATTCATCGAGTTACGCATGGTCTTCTCCTTCCACTTCGACTCTAGGTTCGTTCCATCAAATGACAGCATCTCTCCCTGAGAGATCGCTGAAATAAAGATATGCTTCCCGCCATTCAAAACAATGGGATCCGTTGCCGTCATGTCATACTGCGTCTTAAATGGGTGCCGAGCAATTTCTTCACCACTTCTGGCGTGAATCAACGAAAGCCCTTTCCCATCAAAGGCACTCAAAATCGGATCACTCCCATTCTCAAACAATACCGGCGTGGCATATCCTGGATGATACGTACTCCCAGAAATCCACGCCTGTTTGCCAGTCTTCCGGCTCAGAGCAACCATTCGACCCGCGCCGAAAATCACGTGATCGCCAAATATCAACGGCGAACCCGCATAGCCCCAGGTTGGAGTCTTGATGCCCAGCAAGGTCTCAATGTTGGCAGACCAACGTGTCTCCCCAGTGCTAGCATCAAGGCAAAAAGCCTGCCCATCCTTACTAAGCGTATAGACCGCTCCGTCGACCACCGTTGGCGTCGCGTTGGGGCCGCCAACGTGCATGGATGGAAGTAGTTTCGCCGGATAGGTAAACTTCCATTCCTCTTTACCTGTCCCAGCGTTAAGACAATAAACCGTCTCGTTGCCCTCACCGTCGTGCCCCATCGTGTAGGCCAAACCTCCGACCACGGAAAGACTCGAATAGCCTATGCCGACTTTGGTTTCCCAAGTCACCTTCGCATCAGATAGACGATCCCACTGAATCGATTGATCGAGAGCTACCATGCTGTCCTTGCTCGGACCACGCCACTGCGGCCAATCTTGGTTTGCTCCAAACACTTGGCTCCCCACCACGAGCCCGACTAAACAGAATCCTGACAATGCTTTCATTACAAAGACATGACAGCCCAAGGGCCACAACGATTACAAGATTTCTTTGGTAAAGTTCTCCTCCGCTTGAAATTCACTCAAGAGAAACGCAGCCCCTTATTCGACAGCTCAAAAGAGCGCCTTCACAAGTCTTCCAGTTAAGGCAGTCAAGTAGGCTTCTTGGTTTGGACCGATCCACGACATCGTTCCTCGTTCGTAGCCCAAGGTACCATCGGGTTCGAGATCATTGTAATAGCGGTCAGGAGAAACATAACCAACGTAGTCCCCATTGAAACTAAGCACCCAGAGATCTATCCCCGAGCGAGCATATTTCGCTTTCAAGGACACACTAATCTCCCCACAAAAATCAGCTGGCATTCCTAGGAATACGATGTTCCCAATTCGGAGGCCTTGTAACCAGGCGTCCCGATCGATTCCCAAGAGCGGAAGCACGTGTTTGGAAAGTCTCAGATGCGAGTTGACTCGAAGCTGGAAAGGCGGAAGTTCAATAGGAAAACCGATCGATTCAACATCGACTTCCCGCTTCCATTCTTCCGATTCTTCTAAGGATTCGAGGGCTCGTCCCACTCGTTCTGCCAGTTCCCGCCCCATCGCTTCGCTGCGACCGAGCGGCGTCTCAGCCTCAGGGGCCCGATGCCCCATACTCCCCACAGCCCCACCTAAATAGATCACCTCCGCTCCTTTCATCTCCTCCAAGGAACGCATCAAAAAACCTGGATACTCCCCTGTAATCTCTAAGTTGTCGCTTCCGATCACCGTCGGATGCGCGGAGTAGCTCACCACAACGCATCGTTCCCCTCCAGATTTCTCAAGGAGCAAATAGCTCAATTCACTATCCACCGGCGCGGACGCTCGCTCGCGATTCCGTATGAATTCAGGAACATCGACGCCTCCGGAAAGACACTTCGCTGGAGCCATCGATTCAAGAGCCCCCTCGATCGCTTGCACAATCTGCTCGACTAAGAATTCAGGAATCCGCTCGTTGAAGGGACCATTAAAAATTCCTGAGACGAGCCCAGGAGCAAACCCACCGGGTCCCGAGTGATTATGACTCGCATTGAAGAGAATCTCATCACCGCTTAGAGACGTTCGCTCAGCGATTTCTGAACGAACCCCATCGGCAACGTTCTCAGGCACGATCAAGAGATCTGAGCCAACAATAACAGCCACATCCACACCATCCCCAACGCAAAGCGCCTTGACAAACACCTCATCTCTCACCCCGATTGATGCTGCACCTTGACGCGCCCCGTATCCTGCAAGCGGCGTCCCGGCAGGTGGAACGATCGAACGCCTCGCCCAGCCAGCACGGAGCCCAGTTCGATCTTCGGTAGGCTCAGCTGAAGGCGCCTTCTTCTTCAGCTCATTGAGAGATGACTCATAGTACCCAGACCGCTCAAAACCCGTTGAATAAGTCGGCCACGGCCCGACCAGAAAAAGCACTATGGCACCAAGAAGAAGCCCGACAAACCCAAGCCTTCGAATGACGTTTTTCCAGCAGACCGTTTTCACCTCTCTGTTCTCAATCAAACCTATTCAACCCAAAGCCGAGACCATCTTTGGCAGAACCGACTCAGCTGAATAGCCCCTAAGAATATTGACGCGTCGCTTGCAAACAACAGCCCCAATGTGAGCACTTCCCAACGGCAAGAGCCGTAATGAATAGTCGTCTCCAGAGCCGAACTCAGCAGGCATCCTCCCAAGCACCCACTCCGTTTTAGACCGGCGTTCTACGCTAAAATCAGCGAGAGGCAGTGAAAGCCCGCGACCGACAGCTTTAATAAAGGCTTCTTTGCTAACCCACCATCCCGTCATGAGTTCGCCCATCTCCCCTTCCCATCCTTGGCCGAACCACTCTTGTTCGGCGCTCGAAGCAAAACGCTCAAAAATGGGAATCATTCGTTCTGCTGATTGCCGAGACTCGACGTCAACACCAAGTTCAACCTCTCGAGTTATTCCGATGAGCGTCATGCCCTTTGAATGACTCAGGTTGAACCGAAAGGAGTTCAATGGATCTTGAATGGCGGGCTTCCCCCATTTCCCGTTCTCGAAACGAAGTCCAAAGGGCGAAACGTTGGTATACCGGCCCAGAATCCATCGCTTGCACGCATGCGTCACACGGTAGGAGCGCCGATCTTTCTCGAAGCGAAACCGATCTGCACGCGCCTTTTCCTCAGCGGACAGACACTCCAAGAATTCTGGAGCCTCATAACAGGTTTCATCAGAACGAATACGCCAGAGATCGATCTCTCCCGGATCCAGTCCCCCTACCGATGCCTCCTTGCACCACTCGATCGACTCAACCGGGAGTTCGTGCCAACCCTCAAAAACCATCTCAATACTCTCTCGTCTTTCTTACCGCCAATACGCCAGAGCCTGTAAAACTGCGGGGCTCCAAACAAGGATTTTCTATGCACCCCCAATCCATCGTCGTGCAGAGCACATCGAGCATCGTAACAGACGTCATTTCGAATCGACACCTGACTAGAATTTTGAAATCTTAAAGAAGCAGCGAGAATTATCATCCAAGTCGACCAAGCAATCGTTCAGTGACTATCAAACGTTCCAACACTCCCGAGCCCGACCCTGAATTTGATGCCTTTGCCAAGAACTACGATGAAGCTCTCCAGGAAGGCCTTGATCTCACAGGTGAAAGCAAAGAGTATTTCGCCCAACATCGGGTTGAATGGATCACAGAGCAGCTAAAGAGCCGGAAGGTTCCCACAAAGAGCATCCTAGATTTCGGATGTGGGACGGGCGGTTCCGTCGACTATCTCCTTGAGCAACTCGCCCCTGATCGATTGGTCGGTACGGATGTCTCCGATGATTCGCTAAAGATCGCCCGTTCAAGTCATCCAGACCCTCGCTGTCACTTTGAACGGCTCGACCAATTCAAGCCCAACGCAGATCTAGACCTCGCGTTTTGCAATGGCGTCTTCCATCACATTCCCCTGAGCGACCGCCAACAATGTGTCCAAACCATTTTCGAGGCTCTAAAGCCTGGTGGTCATTTCTGCTTCTGGGAGAATAATCCATGGAATCCCGGCACCCGTTGGGTCATGAAACGAGTCCCCTTCGATCGCGATGCCATCATGCTATGGCCTTCTGAATCTCGACGTTTACTTCGTCAAAGCGGTTTCGAAATCGTTACGACCCAATACTGCTTCTTTTTCCCCAATTTCCTCAGAGCTCTCCGACCACTCGAAGCCTACCTTGCTTCAATCCCTCTTGGAGGCCAATACCTGGTCATCGCCAAAAAGCCTTAAGCAAGATCCTCAGGTGCTTGATTAGGGAGAGTGCTCCGATTCTTTTTTGAAACACTGAGGCCCCGCTATGGGTATTCAAAGGACGACAATGAAAAACGTTTCATCACTACTAGCATTACTCGGACTGGTCTCACTGCTCTCTACCGGCTGCGATGTCAGCGTTAATCGTTCTATCTCCGTCGCAGATGGGGAAAAACGAGACGGAGGTTTAAACACTGTGAATGGCAAAATTCGCATCGGCAGTGACGCCCTCGTGTCTGGCAAAAGTCGCACCGTCAACGGTGGGATCACCGTCGGCACAGATTCTCAGGTCAATGGACTTGAAACGGTCAATGGTTCGATAAAACTTGGGAGCGACTCCTTAGCGAACGGGGACCTAAAAACGGTAAACGGTTCTGTCACTTGTGAAGAAGGCACGACCGTCAAGGGACGAATTTCAACCATCAATGGCGCTATCAAGCTGACCAACACCAAGGTGGAACAATCACTCTCCACGGTCAACGGAGACATTCGGCTAACCAACAAATCCGAAGTTGGTGGCGACGTCAAATTCACCGGGAAAAGCGGCGGCAAGACTCGGCATCTAAAACTAACGCTATCAGATGGTTCCCAAATTGGCGGCGACGTGATTGTTGAGAACAAGAACGTGCGCCTTACGGTTTACCTTCTTGATGACAGTCAAATCACTGGAAACATCCCTGACGGGGTCGAGGTAAAAACGGAAGCCCTTTAGTTCTTTCTCTGGGCCGGGGCCTATTTTACCCCGCCACAGAGTTTCTTGATTGGCTCTTTGAACACGATTAGAACAACGGCAAACACGGCCCCGAAAGCACCAACCGTTCCGAACAGGTGTGGAAGAGGCATTGAATCAAATTGGCTTCCAGATAATCCGGCGATGAGATTCCCCAAGGCGGTTCCGGTAAACCACATCCCCATCATCTGTCCTACCAATGCCTTGGGAGCCAGTTTGGTGACACTACTTAGGCCCACAGGACTCAGACACAATTCGCCAGAGGTATGGAGGAAATAGGTTACAATCAGCCAAGCTGAGGAAACTTTTGTTGTGTCTGAGGTGTAGGTCGCTCCCCAACCCAAGACAAAGAATCCCGTTGCCATCAGGAGCAGAGCCATTGCGAACTTGCCAGGCATCGAGGGCTCTCGATTTCCCAGCCACACCCAAAGCCAAGCAAAAACGGGGGCGAGAACAATGATGAAGAAGGGATTGACCGACTGAAACCAAGACGAAGGAAAGCCGATTCCCATCACCGAGAGATTGGTTCGTTGATCAGCAAACAAATTTAGCGAAGAACCGGCCTGCTCAAATCCGGCCCAGAACATGGCCGAGGATAAGAATAGAAAGAAAATAACCACAATCCGTTTCTTCTCGACCACCGACCAATGGCCTAATATCAGAATGTAGGCAAAATAAACGATTGCCACGAGAGCGATAAAATAGCCCAGCAAATGAGCCACCTTGGCAACTGTGAGTCCAATCGCACCCATCTTTTGAAGCAAGGCGGTCAATCCAAGCACCACAATCCCCCCGCAGATCGCCAATCCCAACTGCCGAATCGATTTCTGTTTCACGGCGGGATCGACTTTCAAGGTTCCGATTTCACCCAAATTCTTCAGGCCGATTCGGTATTGGATCAGGCCAAACACCATCCCAATACCAGCGGCACTAAAGCCCAAATGCCAACTAACCTCCTGCCCTAAATACCCACAGACAAGCGGCCCAAGAAAGGCGCCAAGATTGATTCCCATATAGTAAATTGAGAAGCCCGCATCCCGTCTGCCGCCTCCCTCGGGATATAATTCACCGACCAAAGCGCTGATATTTGGTTTCAATAAGCCGGTGCCTACAACGATCAAAACCAACCCAGCGTAGAATGTTGCCTGGGAAGGAATCGCCATCGAAAAGTGCCCCGCCGCAATAATCGCGCCTCCGACAAAGACAGAGTTTCTAAGCCCCAGAATTCGATCGGCAATCCATCCGCCGGGAAGCGCACACAAATAGACCATCGCAGTATACAGGCCGTAGATGGCACCTGCCTTTTCGGAAGTCATCCCGAAGCCGCCGGTCTCGATCGTTGCAACCAAAAAGAGCATCAGCAATGCCCTCATCCCGTAGTAGCTTAAACGTTCCCACAGCTCAGTGAAAAAAAGCGTCTTTAGTCCCGCTGGATGTCCAAACATAACACTCTATCTTAATTCAATTCAGTTACCCCAAGCCCTTTCAATAGAGATTCACTCAACCTGGCAAAGCAATCGATCTCATGGGCTGCGCTGGAAGACTAAGGGAAATCGTTTTTGCGAACAACAAGAACGTAGAAGAGACTTTCGTTCTCGGAACAGACTGAGGACAGGGCCGAGGCTGCCTACTGGCCCCTACGAAACGCAGCAACGCTCGGAACTGAAATCCGTAAAGAAATGAGGACGAAGGCTAAGGGAAGCACTGTTTCCAGTGCTAACCCCACCGGAATTGACAACAAGGGAACGTTTGGTATTTCTATATTCATGATACCCCTGAATCAATGGGTCCATCGCATCGTCCTGATAGGCTCGTTCACAATGCTCTTCGTTCAAACTCCAGGAACGAATGCCCAGGGAGTGATCAATGTATTGCCCCACCGCGGAACAACCTTGGTAAATCATCACAATGATCAGTGGCCGATCTTCGACCCAACGGGAATTCTCATCACGGAGATGTCGCTCTTCCTAGACATCTCGCCAATGAATCAAATTAATCCAAACGGAGAAGCAACGGTCTTTCGAACCGATTCATTGTCTCCAGTGGATGTCGCGAACGACTCTCATTTCCTTCTGGACCCATCTCAATTCACCGTTCTTCAACAAAGCGAAAGTACTTCCATCATGAGTGCCACCGTCCGATTTCACACGCCCATGCTCCTCGGCCCAATCAATTCTGTCGTCCAAGCGGTTGCTCGAGATGGACACGGTGCCACGGATGGCACCTTCGGAACCTTTCGAGCATCCGTGCTGACCGTGGGTGGTGATCGACTTGAAGCCAGATCATTCGGATCAATCATCCCAGAGCCCAACAGTCTCCACCTTTCTCTCCTCGGCCTGATTGGTTTTTGTGGCACCCAGTTCTATCGACAGTGCCGACGAACGAGAATCCTGCAGAATAGCCCTCAACGCTAATCGATCACTAACCAAGGGAGTGAGAGCGGAAGGCAACAGGGGTCGTCTGCCCAAATCACTCGATCAATAGTATACCGCGCCTCAATCCAGCGGTTCGATAATAGGGCCAATGTTTCAACCCGGTGGCATCACACCTCTCAGCCCATTCAGTGAAGCCAGTATCTCTCGGACACAACCTCCCGCCATGAGATAGGGAATGAGCCTCCAAAGTACCCGACGAGCCGCAATCAAGATCATTGCCGCTGTCGAACCCCACTAACCCGCCGGTCACATCCGAGCCATTCCTTTTAGATGAGGGACGATTCCACTACTTCACTTGAAAGAACTTCGCTTCTTCTTGTGTGACAACCGCAAAGGGACTGGTCGCTCCGACCACACGAGTGTAAGGACCGTTCACCGTGGGCGCCGATTCAAGGGTTCCCGAATAAAGGAGGATGACTGTCCCGTTGGACTGACTGATCGTGATGCTGGCAGAGGACTCAGCTCGAGTGACGCTGACGATGTAGCTCTTCGCAGAAACACCGTCCTCTGCGACCACTGAAACGATAAGCGTGTTGAGTCCCACAGCGAGAGCTATGGGCGAACTTGGCGTTCCGGTTAGGGAAGCATTTCCATTGATGGTGATCAACGCATTGGCGTCCGCAGCGTTTGCCGTAAGCGTTAGCGTATCCGTCGCGTTCTCCACGCTCAGAGTGTAGGCAATGTTGTTCGACGTGAAGTTAGGACTAAGCGTTCCGCTGCTAGGTAACAGATCGGCAAGGTTTGCATCGGTGCCTAGGGTCGGTAACGGAGCCAATTCAGGGCGGATCACGTTCACTAAGTATTCACGGATCGTGACGCCGTCCTCGGCGGTGACGAGAATAGCGATTGGATTAGAGCCAATGGCGAGACTTTGGGCACTACTTAACGAGCTAGACATCACGTTTTGCCCACTAATTGTGATCAGCGCAGATGGATGCCGGGCTTCGGGCGTAAAGGCCAGACTGGCGGTCTCACCGTCGACGGTCATCGTATAATCGACACGGTCTGCATTGAACGGGAGAATCCCCGAAGTGGGATCGACACTTGGAACCAGACTGACTAAAGCAGCATCGCTACTGAGTTCTCTTGTCACCGTCACAGAGTATGTGCCCGCCGCCGTGAGATCCTCAGCCCTTACTTCAATAGAAATCGTGTTGTCCCCGACCTTGAGAGGAACTGATCCGCTAGAGCCACTCTCATTGATTGGGCTTCCATTGACCGTCACAGTGGCCATTGGGTGAACGACACGAGGGATAACGCTAACAGCTTCGATCTCGTTACCAACGTTTACTGAGTAATTGGTCGTCTCGGAGGCAAAGGCAGGGCTAAGTGGCAGTGCTCCTTCGGCGGTGCTTAATTCAAGTTGCCTAAGCTGGGTATTATTGCTTGCTGCACGGATTATTGTAAAAACGTATAATCTCCCTGGCGAGCCATCCGCTGCGGTTATGGAAATCTCAACCAAATTCGAACCAACCGACAATGGAAGGGCTGAGATATCTGAATCGACAGTTTGGAATCCACCGCTATTGATTTGAATTCTTACCGTCATTCCTTGCTCAGCTGCGAACGTACGGATACGGGCGATCTCGGTTTCGGAATCAACCGCGATGTTGTAGTCGGATACATTTGGACTGAAGCTGGAATTCAGATCAGAGATATCAGAGCTGAAGAAAGCCAGTTCTCCCCGCGAGCTGGGTTTCACGGGAGCGGCACTTGCCACAAAGACTTTGTCTACAGACATCGGATCACCCAGGACCAAATTGGTAGCGCCAGAGATAAAGGCAACAACTTGTCCGTCCTCTGAAAGAGCGGCCGTGGTGGCGGCGCCATTTCCCTGTTCACCGTCAGGCCTGCTTGATTCCAACATCATCTCACCGGTCAACAAGTCCTTCACGAAGATGTCCGATCGGGTATTCGTGTCAGATTCAACAAAGTTGGCAATCTTGGATTCGAAGGCCACGAAGCGACCATTGCCAGAAATCGAAGGATTGATCGAATCTTGGAATAGTTCTTCGACCCCATCGTAACTGGTCGATACACGGCGTGTGTTGCCCGTGATCCGATCGTAGACGAACACATCTCGCCTCCCGTTGGTATCGAAGAAATCCAAATTCTCGAACGTGGATTGGAACACCACATAGCGGCCATCGTCCGAAATGGCAGGCTCTTCGGACTCGGTTCGATCAGCCGCGATACCGATCTTCGTTCCGGTGATTCTTTCTACGCCTCGAGTGACACGATTGAAGAGGTAGATATCCTGGTATTTGAAACTTCGGTTTCCATCGTTGACGCCCGCCGTGAATTCAAAGGCCACGAAGTTACCATCACCTGAGATAGCCGGATTAACCGAGGATCGATTACTGGGAGTGACCGAGAAAGGCACGGAAACGCCGACAATCGTGTTCTCGATTCGGTCCCGCACATAGACATTGACCTGTCCATTTCTAAAACCGGAAATCAGATTATTCCCCCCTGAGGAAAAGGCGACGTATCGACCGTCATTCGAGATGGAAGGATTGCGGGATGCCTGGTTGACCTGTTCCCCGTTCTCAGTCAACGAGACGCGTTCGATCGTCTTGGTCGATCGGTCATAGACAAAGATATCAACGCCACGGCTCCGATCATTCTGCCCGTTTCGATCATTAGGAACGAGATTATTTGCTTCTGACTCGAAGGCGACGAAATTACCATCGGCTGAGATGGAAGGATTGATCGACTGGAAGTTGCCTTGCACACCCTCGTTGTTCACTGAAACCCGCTCAATGATTTGAGTAACGCGGTCATAGACAAATATATCGGCTGTACTATTCGTGTCTTCTGGAACGAGATTATCAGCCCTCGATGAATAAGCGACGAAACGCCCATCGGCTGAGATGTCTGGAGACTCCGAATTCTTGTTACCGGGTGATGAAGCCCATTCGAGCTGCTCGTCACGCCGTGTCACGGCGATGGTGTAAGATCGAACTGTAGCGCCGTCGGTGGCGGTGACCTTCGCCTCAACGATATTTTCACCGGTTTGCAGCGTGAGGACGCCTGAAGACGAACCAGAGTTCACAGCTGTGAAAGGCCCTCCATTGACTCGAACCTCTACCGAGGCCCCCTCCTGCCCCACGATTGGAGTAACCGTCGTAGAGTTGATCCGAGAAGGGACCGTTCCCTGGTAGAATGCAACCCCAGTCGTAAAGTCGGGATTGAGTGGCCCTGCACTCATATTTAACGAGACAAGGTTTGCATTAGCTGGGGGTGCAGGGTTACGAGTAATCGTCAGCGTGTAGCGAGCCAAGACCGCATCATCGTCTCCGATGACCCGGAGATCGATTGGATTGGCTCCCTCATTGAGGAAGATTGAGTCTGATACCGTTCCAGAGCTTAAGGTCATGAACTCGCCGAAGGGCGATCTGACCTCCAATCTCGATCCTTCCTGGGCAACCGTGGCGGTCACGGTTGTGCTCTCTGTGGTATTGGGAGCTGTGACGTAATAGTTAGGGGTCACTGGATCAAAGCTCGGAGTCAGCAAACCCGCATGAGTACTAAGCGAAGCCAAGCCTAAGTTGTCAGCAAGAACATTGCCCCTAGTCACCTGAATGGTGTAGATCCTGTCTCTTATACACATCTCCGAGCCCACGAGACCTCTCTACATC
>CAJXVR010000089.1 GCA_913061285.1 uncultured Verrucomicrobiota bacterium
GAGATGTAGAGAGGTCTCGTGGGCTCGGAGATGTGTATAAGAGACAGATCTTAAGTCTTATCTTGGAACGGATGGGAATAGGCGATTGTTGACAGTGAACGACTTGCCGGATGCCAATCGCTTTCGATTACCGAACGACGGAGTGAGCTCTCCTTTTGAGACCTTGAGCCTGAATCTTGCTACCGGAGATGAAGTGGCAGATGTGGATCCCAACATCATTGGAGAACCTGAGAAAATCAACAATATGGCGATTGCTCGGCTTAATTGGTTCCGATGGGCGGGGAGTAACGGGACGCATCCAACGAACGACTGGAAAATTCTAGAACAATTCACGACCGCAATGAATGACAACGCCTCTCGAGGCCTGCTCTCGGTGAATCAATCCGGTTTGGCCGCTTGGTCGGCCGCCTTGTCAGGGGTGACTGTTCAAACCAATGTGAGTCCGACAGCGGTTAGTTTGCGGGATCTGGATGGACTGCAAGCCGTTGAATATCGCCCACAGACGGTGCAGCCTGCGGGCTTATCCGGTATGCCTGGATTTGATCCTTCAGGTTCAGCCTTGTCTCAGATAGTGAATGGCCCGAATGGGATTAATGCCACGAGAGCCCGGTTCGCCGGCGGGCGGTTTAGAAGTCTTGGAGATATTCTCGCGACGCCGGCCTTATCCGTGCAGTCACCATTTCTTGCGTGGACTAATGCGACCGTGGTTCAAGGAGGGTTGGATGATTTTGCGATCGAGCGGATTCCGCAGCAAATCATGTCTTTGCTAAAGGCCGACGAACCTCGGGTAGCGATTTACGCTTATGGGCAAGCGCTGCGTCCGGCAGATCAGTCCTTGCGGACGGAGCCGACACCTCCTCGGCTATTTAACATTTGCACGAATTATCAGATCACGGGTGAGTTTGTATCGAAACGGATTGTTCGTTTTGACGGCAGCGTTACCAATCTCAGTGCCGTGGTTGAGAATGAGATAGTCATCCCATCCGACTAATTTGAGGGTTTGTGGATGCCTCTGGATGAATGGGATCGGTCGTATCAAGGGTTCCGTCTCCAGCTGCCTTCCATCGTAACGACTTGTTGGCGGGGAAATTAAATCAAATAGGGTTTTGGGACGAATAGTTACAGAGTTGATGAAGCGGTTATCTAGTGGAACGTGGTTCTTGATAAGCATGATGCTCCTAGCATTAGGGGTGTTTTTCTGGCTTTGGGGCGACCGTGTTCAAAATCAACAGAGTGGTCCTCAGCTTGGTCCAGACATCGTTTACACGAACGGACAAGTTGTTTTACCTAACTTGGGGCGTTCGAAATTTGAGCTGCTGACGAAGATACAACCTGAGACATTTGATACGGCGTTCAAGAACCCCGTTCTGCCACAGACCCGACTAGCCTCGTCAAGCAAGCCAGTTAGCCCTGATCCTCGATTTCCTTATCGTCTAAGAAATACCATTGAGACTGTAGGCGAACTTTCAAAATCGGATACGGCAATTCTCCTCAATAATGCGACGATTGATACATCGCTTGAGGTGCCGATCGAAGTGCCACCCCACCTGATGGCTTCGGATGACACAGAAAGCTATCTGCTCCAATCCGTCGGTCCGTTCGACCGCGTCTTCGACGAGGAATCGTTGACTCAATTGGGAGTCGAGAAGATTGCCTATATCCCACATAACACGTGGATTGTACGAATGTCGCCAGAGATGTCCCAACGGCTTAAAGGTTTTCGAGGTACTCAAGCGGTGATTCCCTTCGCTCCATACTATAAACTGAGTGATTCGTTGCTAGAATTTGCCGTGATGCAAGCCGATATTCCTGGGAGATTGACCCTTCAATTGACTCTTTTTCCTGGGCAAGAGGAGACGATGTTTACAGCCTTAGAGAACCTAGGGACGGAATACCTTCAAGAGGGTTCATCGCCCTTTGGACGGACCGTGATGGTTAAAACTGAGCGGACTTCATTGAGCGCTATCGCCTCCCTAGATGGGATCTTGACCGTGGAACAGGCGACACCTCGAATTGTTGCCAATGATTTGACGCGCGTTCAGATGGGAATTGACGACTCGCTGACAAACACGGTCAGTACTAATTTCCACCAACTTACCGGAAAAGACATTATCGTGGGGATCAATGATACCGGGGTTGACGCTGTGCATCCTGACCTCACCAATCGTGTGTTTTCGACCTCTGTTTCTTCTCGGACGAATCTCTTTGGGGGAACCGTCTTCGGGAACAATCCGAATTTGATCGATCTGGATGGCCATGGAACTCACGTTGCTGGAACCATCGCGAGCTCAGGCGCTAATTCGCCCATGGTCACCAATGTTTTCGGCTCTCCCACCAACGCAAACTTTCACGGTATGGCTCCCGAATCGAAACTCTTTGTTCTTCCGATCGATCTCATCACCGGGCCGCTGATTTCCGATGCCTTTCTTCAAGAGACGGCGGCTGAGTACAACTACGTGGAACAAAACCGGACGAACGCACTGATTTCCAATAACAGTTGGAACTTCAGAAACTTGCGAGAATACAACAGCAGTGCTGCCTCATTTGATGCGGCTGTGCGTGACTCACTGCCCGATATGGAAGGCGATCAACCTGTCCTCTATGTCTTCTCTGTGGGCAACGCTGGAAGCGGGAATCAAGAGGGGCGTTCTGGAGAACCTTCTTCGATCGCATCCCCGGCAACTGCGAAAAACGTCATTACCGTGGGGGCTCTGGAAAGTCTAAGATTCATTACGAACGAAGTTGTGACGGGATTCATCGATGAGGTGATGACGAATGACATGGGGATTGCGATCACGAATGAGATCCCCATCCTCGAGCGACTTTTTCAAGGGCCCACGGATAGCTCTACCCAGGTGGCTGACTTTTCTTCCAGAGGTAATGTCGGTATCGGCATTGAAGGAGATTTCGGTCGGTTCAAACCAGATGTGGTTGCTCCGGGTACCTTCACCATTTCGACCCGTTCGACTAACTGGGTTTCGCCTGAACAGTTTCTTGATGTCCAGGCCAACTCCATCTCGAACCAAACCGCCATCAATGATGTGCTAACCCCTTATACCTTGTTTGCTCGACAAGGAACGGCTGAGATCGAGATTAGTGTGCTGAGGAGCGAAGCATCGCCAGCAAGCCTTCCGCGGATGCCGATTTACGCACGTTTTGGAGCAACGGCGACGACCAATGATTTGGTCGGCTTCAACAATGTGGTGATCAACGATCGTGAGGATTCACCCTTGCCGATTCAACCGGGAATCCTTTTCTACACCATTGGGAATCCGATCGAAGATCCTGTGTCCTTCAATATCGAAACACGGATCTCAATCGAGACCGAGAGCGACGGCTACTTTGAGGAATTGAAGGAACTTAACGATAGTATCGGACCTTATTATCGCTTCGAAAGTGGCACGAGTATGGCTGCTCCTGCCGTTTCAGGCATGCTCGCCTTGTTCCAAGAGTTTCTTCGCGATAATGGTCACAATGCGAGCCCCGCCTTGTTGAAGGCATTGCTGATCAACGGTTCACGTACCGCCAGCGAACTCTACGATTTTCAGGTGGATCCCGTGATAAACTTCCAAGGGTGGGGGACTGTGAACCTCGCGAATAGTCTCCCGAATTCGATGTTCCAGTCAGATGCGCCTGAGGGAGAGACCCAAGCAACGATTGAGTTCTTTGATCAATCTCCCGAAGACGCACTCGCCACAGGTGAACAGCGGAGCTGGAATCTAACGCTGAACACCAACGAGGCTCGAGCATTGCCGCTGAGGCTCTCTCTTGTCTGGACTGATCCTCCGGGAAATCCTAGTGCAGGAATTAAGTTAGTAAACGATCTCGACCTGATCGTTTCGAACACGGTGTCCGGTGAAATCTTTTATGGGAATAATTTTGAGCCTTCGAATCTGTTCTCAACGGTGACCACCACGAACAGTGTTCCTGAATTGGATAACGTCAATAATGTTGAGAACATCTACATCTCGCCTCCTCTGGGAACCAACTACGTTGTTTCAGTGGTTGCTCGGAGAGTCAACGTCAATGCGGTGACGGATCATCCAAATGGTGTCGTACAAGATTATGCCTTGGTGATTTCTTCGGGGGACAATCCAGACGTTGAAGCTCCGTTCCTACTGGAACCTATCGAAGAGACGGTCCCTGAGTATGTTGACATACCGGCTCTTGTTTCGATCACGAATAGTATTCCACGGCTTTCTGATCGGGTCGGGGCAAATGCGCCTCTGTTGGGAACGACCAATGGGCTCCTGCCTCAGTGGCAGTTCTACGTGTTTACTAATTCATTGCCGTCTACCAATGATGTGGGATTCACCAATGGACCGAATGTGGCCTTCGTCACATTCTTGCCGCCAAATCTCGGACGCCCACGAAACTTGGAGGCTGATGTCGACTTGTTCGTTTCGCGCGATCCAAGCCTCTTAGACCTCAACGAGAATACGATTCGAAATGCTGATAAATCGACGCTTCCTGGCGGAAGCGAAGTTGTGATCTTTGAGAATCAACCTTTGGGAGACGATGTAATCTATTATATCGGCGTCAAATCAGAAGATCATCAGGGGGGGCAGTATGCCTTTGTGGGGATCTCTCAAGTCGATCCGTTTGATGAGGAGGATCAGGATGGGAATCGGGTGCTTCGTGGAGTGCCGCTCAATCAAGGGATCATACCGGATGGCACTCCGAACGAGCCCGGGGCGGCTCTGACTCTAGCCCTAGGGAATCCATTGAACGGGCTGACGATACAGTCGGCAGTCGCGCAGCTTTCGGTCGTGCATGATGATATCGGCGATCTCCTCGGGAATATCAGTCACAACGGAGTGAATATTGTGATGAATAATCACACCCTGTTTAATCCAAATAACACCTTTGGCGATCTCAATATTACTTATGACGATTTTGAACAAATCGTGCCCTCGTCACCAACCGACGGTCCGGGGAGTTTAATCAACTACATTGGTGAAAACGGGACGGGTGTCTGGCTCATGAGTATGGTTGACAATGCACTGACTCACACGGGCCGTGTCTTTGGATTCAATCTGATTCTCACTCCAAACCAATTGCTTGAGGGACAAGGGATCACTGGCGTTGTCCAACCGGAGTCTTTCTCTTACTTCGTCATCGAGGTGCCGACTGACGCAAGCGCTTTAGATGTGAACCTGTCGGACTTCGATCTACCTTTGGATCTCTACCTTCGACGAGAAGAATTGCCGACCCAAAGTCAGTTCGATAAACGAGCCTTGGGTACGAACGATTCAAGTGGATTGACGCTCCGTCTGACCCGGACGGATATCCCACCTTTGAATCCAGGTCAGTATTTTGTTGGTGTCTACAATCCCAATCTGGTGGCTGTCGAGTTTCGCCTTTCCTTTGAGTTCGAACGCAATCTCTTGATTGATGCCGAACAACCGTATTTTGCTGAGGAGCTATCCGTGCCGCTGACGGATAACGCAATTTCCCGTTCAAGGATCTTTGTTGCCGACACTCGAGGTGTTGCAGACGTCAAAGTAGGGGTTCGAATCGATCATCCAAGGGTATCAGATTTGACGATGCACCTTGTGAGTCCGCTTGGGACACGAGTGCTCCTATCTGAGAATCGTGGTGGTCCTGATGCGAGTGGGTGGGGAGCCGGTCCTCCTGAGCTTGCGACCTACGGTGGATTCTCAGATGACGTTGAGGAAGCAGAATTTCCAATCAAATTTGCGCTGCCACCGTATTCAACCAATGCCGTGGTTGAGACCCGGCAGTTCAGTGGTTTTGAGGAAGCGGGACCCGCTGGTGCTCGCTATGGGACCGGTGACACCTTCCTTGCCAATGCGGATAGTAATATTTGGGAAGTTGTTGAAGGACGAGTCGTAATTGGTGGTGGGAATAATTCTCGAGCAGCTGAGGGAAATCGATTCTTGAATCTTGGAAGTGCGCGTGTTTCCTCCGTCCTCCCCACGGAACCAGGCCGGAAAGTGGATCTCTTCTACTCTGCCCGTTCTAGTGCAGGGCGTGGCGCTCCGATTGGTCGAATTTTCCTTGATGGGGCACGAGCGCAAGTCGTTGATGGATCCTTTGATTGGCGTAGGAACAGTCCCGTTCGCTTCACCCCAGGGCGGAATGAGACGCTGTTGGAACTAGCGATTGTTCAAGGGCGTCCCCCAATGCAGATTGATGATATCGAAATCCGCGACGCTGCGGCGGTGAAATTTTTCCAACCTGAAGAAGAACTAGAACGCTTTGACGGCCAACCAGCGGTGGGGGATTGGACCTTGGAAATCTGGGATAATCGCGCTGGTGCCGTAGAGCCACAGCCTGTGCTGCAAAACTGGCAGCTTCTCATGAGTCTGGCGCAGACGAACTTTCCGGCAACTGCCTTGAGCAATGGCGAGTGCGTGACCAATGTTATCTCCGGGGATGCGATTCAATATTACATCGTGGATGTGCCTCGTATCGCAACGATTGCCACCAATTGGCTGAGTGGGACGGGCGATCTTGTTCTGCTCTGGAATGAGGATGGTGTTCCCACGGGCGACTCACCACCAGACGTCTTTCCTCCCCTCGATTTCAATGGCCAAGATGAGGGCGAAGGTATGGTCTTGTCGTTGCAGGGACTATCTGTATACGACCCGAGCACGAATGTTTTGGCCTCGTTCCCCACACCTCAACTACGGCCTGGGCAACGTTATTATCTCGGGGTCATGAATGCTGATCCGCAGGAAGAGAACGAGTATGAGATCTGTGTTCAGTTTGATCAGGATGATGTGCAGATCACGACTCTGACCAACAATATTGCGTTCACCAATACGGTGCCCTTCACGGACGATATTGAGTTTCAATATTATCGTTATCAGGCCGGTTCGAATGTGCTGGCGATGGATATTGAAATCTTCCCGGTGGATGGGGATGTCAATGCGGTTGAAAAACTCGGGTTGCCCCTTCCAAATCTGGTGCGCTTTGACAATCGGGCTGAAGAATTCGGATTGGACAACGAGCTGATCACCATCACCAATCGTGCTCCGGCGACGATTGTTTCAGGCGATTACTACATTGGTGTTTACAATGTTGAGCCAAATCAGAGTGATGTGACCTATAGTATCTTGGTGACCGAGACGACGGCCCCCTACAATATCATCCGCTTACCAAATGGAGATCCGGTGGATTTTGTGGTTGGCGAGAACTTTGGGAATGCTGAGTCCTTCGTTGAAAACTACTTCTTGATTAGTATTACGAATCCTGCTGTATCCCAGGCTCGAGTCGATCTCTCCAAGTTGTCAGGGGGGGGCGTCTTGGTTGGAAAACAAGGAGCACTGCCTACGTTCGATGACAATGATCAACTTGCGATTGCCAATCCAGAATTACCTGGATCTGGACGGCTGGTCCTCAGGACGAATGCAGTACAAACGAATCTCATTGGCGACTGGTTCTTCGCTGTCTTGAATGATGATCCAGAGGATCTCGCGTTTACGATCAACGGCGCGACGTATTCGAACAATGTTCCGATCATTGATCTTCCAAATCTTTCTTGGGTGACCAATACGGTGGTCCCTTCTGTGCCTGATGAACTGCGCGAGGTAGACTACTATCGATTTTTCGTCTCAGATCGTGCGTTGGATGTAGCGTTTACCGTTGAGCCGATTATCGGTGGAGAGACTGCGGACGTGGATCTATTCGCCCGTCTCGAATTTATCCCACAGGAAGGTGTGTTCGACGCGGAAAGTGCGACCGTCGGTGCTAGCGATGAGGGGATTTCAATGGGACCTGGATTCTCGATGCCTGTGACTCCTGGCGAGTGGCTCCTGGCGGTCGTGAACAACGAGGAGCAACCGGTGACGTATCGAATTCGGGTGCAGCAGAATCTAGATTTGTCTGCGACCCGCCTCATGGATGGGATCTGGGTGACGAACACGGTCGCCGCGGTACCTGAATTACAGGTTCCTATTCTGGATATCTACGAGTTCAACGTCAGAACGGAGGCGACTTCCGTGAGGTTCGATCTTGAACCGTTGGTTGATGTCGAACCCGGTAATATCGACCTGGTGATACGTAAGGGAGAGTTTCCTGATTTGGTAACCTTTGACGCGGCGAGTATCAATTCGGGCCTGACGGTAGAAACGATTATTCTCGATGCCAATTCCTCTCCTCCAATCGATTCTGGTCGATGGTTTCTTGGGGTTATTAATCGGGAAGGTGTGGCAATCCCGTATCGGATTCGTGCGGACCAAGAACTACCAGTCGAACCTCCGATTGGGCCGATCATGCGAGTCATTGATCCGGACGTTCTCTTGGTGGGGAACGAGATATGTTTATCATGGGATTCGGTTCCAGGTACGGAGTATTTTGTGCAAGGGAAGGTTCGAGAAGAGGATCCCGACTGGGATACTCTACGGGGGCCGATTGTCGCTTCATTGGATCGAACGACCGAATGTTTTGACAATTCCATTCCTTATCAGGTGTTCCGGATCATCTATTTCGAAGGGGTCGAACCTCCAGGCGAAGGGGAATTCCTAGACACCGAGTTGGTGATTTCTCCGACAGATATATGTGTGACCTGGGATGCAATCGTGGATACGACTTACACGGTTCAGGCCAAACGTTCGATTGACGATCTCCTCTGGGATACTTTGTCGATCGTGGTTGCGGACCAGTCGGAAATGCAACATTGCGTGTTGTTGCCGACTGATTACCGAATTTTCCGTGTTGGCGTAGGAGTGATAGGGCCTCCGGTTGATCCCTTTATTGATCCTGAACTCGTCCTGATTGATGACCAGATTTGCCTCCGCTGGGCGTCTCTTGTTGGGGAAACCTATACGATTGAGGGGCGGAATGCCCTCGACGACAGCTCGTGGATAGCGATTTCTGTTGTTCTGGCAGATTCCGTAAATTCGGAATTCTGTCTTGGCCTACCAACGGATTTCCGCTTCTTCCGTATTCGTCGAGGAGGGGAGCTACCGGTTACGCCAGAATTCATCGATCCAATGCTTGATATCGGAGCTGATGATATCTGCCTGACGTGGTTGGCGGATCTGGGAAGGCGCTATACGATTCAGGGCAGGGAATCCTTGTCTGATTCTGTCTGGGTCGATGTGGACTCGATTGTCGCTGATATGGAGATGGAACGATTCTGCCTGAGCCTTCCAACGAACTTCCGCTTCTTCCGCATCGGTGTCGGGGATATCGATACACCGACGATTCCTGATTTCATCGATCCTGCAATTCGTCTGACCGCTACCGAACTGTGTGTCAGTTGGATGTCACTGGCTGGATTTGATTATGCTGTGGAAGGGAAGACGGATATTGAAGCGACCACTTGGACTGAGATTCAATTAGTTTCGGCGACATCACCAAATTCAGAGATCTGTTTGTCCCTGCCCACTGATTTCAGATTCTTCCGAATCCGTGGGGTTGGTAAAACGCCGGTGAACCCTCCAGTTCCGCCTGTTGAGTTTGTGGAGCCAGGGGTCACTCTCAATGGAAACGAAGTCTGCCTTGATTGGCCAAGCGCCACCGGCCAATCCTATACCGTTCAAGGAAAACGTAGCGTCGCTGATGCCATGTGGACTGACCTGGGTGTCGTGCTCGCTGATAGTGATCGGGGAGCGTTCTGTCTTGATGTCGATTCTGAGTTCCGTTTCTTCCGTATTGCGGTGACTCCGGTTGATCCCCCTGGTCCAGTTCAAGGACGGGTGATTGATCCCTCGATTGGGTTTACTGATGATCAGGTTTGTCTCAGTTGGGATGCTGTGATCGGTGGTCGATATGCGATTCAGGGACGCTCTGAGATCGTTGATCAAAATTGGGTGACAATCTCAGAATTGCTTGCCGCAGACATTGCTCCAAGCTTCTGTGTCGATTTGACGACCATGCATCGGTTCTTCCGGATTGTTGAGTTAGGGATGGAAGAACCTCCGGTTGATCCGCCGGCCAACACGGTCGGATTTATTGATCCATTCATTCGTTTGATGGCGAATGATATCTGCATTGATTGGACTTCTGAGATTGGTGTGAGTTATGTCGTACAGGTTAAGTCTAGCATTGATGCTGTTGATTGGTTGACTGTGGATACGATTGAGGCGTCTACGGAAATGTCAACCGTCTGCATCAGTGACACGACGGATATTGCATTCTACCGAGTTGCGATCCTCGAGGGAACCGCCCCGGTGGTGCCCGCGCCGGACCCCGATCGGCCCTTGGCGTTCGAGTCGATCGTCTCTAGCAGTAACGGAGTGACCTTGTCTTGGGTGGCTGATCCAGGCCTCACTTTCGTCGTTGAATTCTCAGATGTGATTCCAGCGGTTTGGACTGAGAGCTCGCCAGTGATGTCGGAATCAGGGCAGTTTGAGTTTTCTGATGAATCGCTTTCAGGTGATGCCGCGAGTCCGAATCGATACTACCGCCTCCGACAGGTCCTTCCGTAATTGGGTCTCTCCCCGACTTCGCTAGGGATGCCAAGAGCGTCGTTTTGAAAGATCGTGTGCATTTTTCTTCTCACGGTTAGACCTGCGCCATAGCCTTCCGACGTGAAGACACTTGATAGGACTGCGTATCTCCCTTTGATCGAGCTAGCCTTGGCCGAAGATATCGGGGGTGGTGACGTGACCTCACTCTCCGTGATTCCCCAAGCTGCCTATTGGGCTGCCCGTATGGTGGCTCGGGAGGAAATTGTGGTTGCCGGAATGTCGATTGTTTCGGATGTCTTTCGTCAGATCGATCCTGAGATCGAATTTGAGCAACTTGTTTCTGACGGGGAGCTCGTATTACCTGGTGAATGTGTTGCGACGCTGAAGGGGAACGCGCGAGCCATTCTCGCAGGTGAACGGACCGCTTTGAACTTCGTACAGCGCCTTTCTGGAGTAGCCACCCTAACCCGAAGCTATGTGTCTGCGGTGCAAGGGACTTCGTGTGAAATTCTCGATACTCGAAAGACTACTCCGGGATGGAGGGTTCTTGAAAAACATGCGGTTGCTTGTGGCGGGGGGCGGAATCATCGAGTCGGACTCTTTGACATGGTAATGATCAAGGACAATCACCTTGCGGTGTTGTCAGGGGAAAAAGCTCCTATCGCAGTCGCCGTTCAGAGAGCTAAGGAGCGCTATCCTTCCATCAAGGTTGAAGTGGAGGCTGATACGATCGATCAAGCGGTGTCAGCAGCTGAGTCGGGAGCCGATGTCATTCTTCTCGACAATATGAGCATTGCGGAACTACGGGAGAGCGTTTCCTTGATTGCGAATCGATCCAAGACAGAGGCGAGTGGTGGCATCACCTTGGCATCGATTCGAGAGATTGCTGAAACGGGAGTAGATTACATTTCGGTCGGCGCACTCACTCATTCGGCACCTTCGGTGGATCTTGCTTTGGATATAGATACGGATCCGGTGCGATGACAAGTGATGCCAAGATCTTGAGAGAGCTTTACCGTGTCGGTGATGGGGGGATTTCGGGAGCCCTACTCGCTGAGCGGATGGAGGTGAGTCGAGCGGCGATTTGGGCTCGAATCGAGGAACTACGAAAATTGGGCTTCGAAATTGAAGCGAGTCCTCACCACGGTTACCGCCTATTGCAATCACCCGACCTATTGATTGGGGATGATCTGATGGCGCGATTGAATTCGGTTCAAACGATTGGGCGACAGATTCAAGTGTTTCGAGAAACGGCATCGACAAATGAGTTGGCGGAGCGACTTGGCCGAGATGGGGTAGACGAGGGGGCGGTCGTCATATCTGAGTTTCAGACGAAGGGACGGGGACGTTTAGGGCGACGGTGGGTTAGTCCCGGTGGAAAAGGCTTGCTGATGTCGGTATTGCTTCGTCCGGCTCTCCGCCCACCGGAAGCAACCCGCTTGACTGCGTTAGGGGCCATCGCTGTTGTGCGAGCAATTGAACGGTGCACTGCGCTTCGTCCCTCGATCAAATGGCCAAATGATGTGATGCTCGGTTCGGGGAAGCTTGCTGGTATCTTGACGGAAATGAACGCCGAAACGGATCGTGTTCGCTACCTGATTCTTGGTATTGGACTAAACCTGAACCAGACCGAGCCGGACTTTCCCCCGGAGCTACATGATATCTCAAGTTCGTTGAAGATGGAAACAGGCGAGACAGTGGATCGGGCTATTTTGACGGCAGCGGTGATTGAGGAGCTGGACCGTTACTACGGAAAAATTCAAGCTGGGGCGTTTTCCGACGTTGCAGCTGAATGGCAGCAGAGTTGCTCTACGCTTGGCTGCCAGGTGAGTGTGCGATTTGGGGAGGGATTGGTTTGTGGGCTGGCCGAAGGGATTGACGACGATGGGGCGCTGCTTGTCCGCACTGCCTCGGGCATTGTGCAACGCATTACGGGTGGTGATGTGTCTTTGGGCAATTCTGGAGATCGGTCAGCAACGCAAGGACTATGATTCTAGCGATCGATATTGGAAACACCCACACCGATTTAGGACTTGGCAATCTCGATCGAATCACACGGGTTGCACAGGTCAGAACTCAAGATTGGAGAAAGCCAAACGGGTTGGCTCGAGTCGAAAGTTTTGTGGGAAGGAGAAAACTCAAAGGGATTGCGATATCGAGTGTCGTTCCTGATATCACACCCCGGGTCATGGCTGCGTTGGAAAAGCGATTCGGTGTTTCATGTGTGTGTCTCAGTAATCGAAACGTCGTTGGCCTAGGAATTGACTATCCTAAACCTCAGTCTATTGGAGCAGATCGTTTGGCCAATGCTATGGCTGCATTGCAGCGATTCGGAGCACCGGTCGTTGTGGTCGATTTTGGGACTGCTGTGACTTTCGATGTCGTCGACAAATCAGGTCAATATGTTGGCGGAATTATCGCGCCTGGGTTGAGTGCGATGACGGATTACCTTCATGAAAAAACAGCTCTCTTGCCCAAGGTGAAAATCCGTGATTCAAAACGAACCATTGGTAAGAGTACTCGCGAAGCGATGCTGATCGGCGCCGTGAAAGGGTATCGTGGGCTGATTTCTAACCTGATTTCGGAACTCAAGACAGATCTTGAAGTGAGACGGTTAAAGGTTATTGCTACGGGAGGCTACGCCCGTCTTATGGCTAAAGAACTTCCTCAAGTGACCCATGTCGAGCCTCGACTCACCTTGGAGGGATTGAGGCTCCTTGCCCTGGATTGTTTCAATCTCTCCAAATCCGGTTGAAAAAACGGTGATTTTCTTTTTCTGAGGAACAAGACATTGCTGTGACTGACTGAGTATGATACTCGTCTGCTCATGACTTTAGCAACTGTTCCAATCGAAACGACCGATCCCATCAACGGGAAGATTCTCGAAGTCTCGGAAGATCGAGTTCAGGGATTTCATCGGGATCCTTTTCAAACGATCAGTGATGAGTCTGGCGTGGAACGGAAGATTGTCATTGAACGGATTCAAGCCATGCTTCGCGGCGGGACTATTCGCCGAGTGAGGCAGACATTATTGGCCACAAATTTGGCCAAGGGGGCCCTGGTAGCTTGGCAGGTTCCAACGAATCGGTTGGATGAGGCCTTCGACTACATGTTTCAGAAAGATCCGTTCTCCGGGCACGTCGTAACCCGCTCAACAGACAATGTCACCGCCGGTTCAACCTACAAGCTTTGGACTACGTTGAAGGTGCCGGAGGGCTATTCCATGGAGAAGCACTGTGAATATCTTTCCACACAAACCGGTGCCGAGCATTTTCGACTCATGCCGGCAAAGCGCCTGTTTACCCTTGGTGTGGGGCATGTGCGCCGCCGAGGCCTTCCTCCTGGAAGTAAGACGGATGAGTTGGGCAAGGCGACTGAGGTGGCGCTTGTTACGCTAACTGATGAGGAATGGAGAATTCTTACAGTGCTGAAACGAGAGTGCGAACCAGAAGAATTGGATGGTGATCTCTGGGCGGCGCGCGCGGCTGAGGCTGGGGTTAGCATTGATGAGTTTTGTCGGGTGGCGAAGGATCTCAATGAGCGTAAGGTGATTGGGCGATTCTCGACCTTTCTCGAGCACGTGAAGACCTTGCAGACCGGGGAAAAGGTTACTCGTTTCAATGCGCTGTTTCACTGGGCGGTCCCCAAAGGCGCTGAACTCCGAGCCGGTCAAGAAGTGGGGCGTCATCATGTGATGACTCATGCTTATTGGCGGGAAGGGGGGCCAGAGTTTAAAGACGTCAATGTCATGGGGGTAGCACACGGTACGGACAAGGACCTGTTGTTAGAACATAAAGCTGCGATTGATGCCCACTTGGAATCCGTGGGGATTCCTGTTGGATACACGAATGTTTTCTGGGGGGGGCGTAGTGAGATTAAGCCTTCCGAAATATCGCCTTTCATCTATCGCGAGTGGTGCCAAGCCCAAGGGATTGATCACGAGACGATGAAGGCATAGTTGGACCCTAGTACGGGGTCGCTCATTCCGGAAGGCCTTCATCAATCCAAGTGGTGAGTATCCAAACTTCCTGGGTGCTTAGTGCTGGAAACTTTTGTCTTTTTGACAGTGGAGGCATTTCAAGGTCTTCGATCCGGTCGGTGATCATTTGAATGAGAACGCTCTTCTGGCCATTGCCCATGGTCACGAGGGTTTCCTTCGATTGTCCTCCGCTCTGAATTGAGGAAGGGGTGAGAATCGAAAAGGATCCCTTGTTCTTTTTCGCTCGGGTGCCGTGACATGCTCCACATGATCGCTCAAGGATCGGTTGGATATCCCGTAGGAAACTCGTTTTTGGTGTCCTAGCGGGTGTGAACCGGGTAGGCTGTTCTCCTTGTTCTTCCTTGTCTGAAGGTCTCATGGTCATCCAATCTCTGACCGGAACGGATTCTTGTCTGTCTTCTGTTCCCAATAGGGCCATGACCGCCCAGGCCGTGGCTCCGGCCGAGATCCACTGATCCTTGCCGTGGGGGAATCCCGATTCGAAGTGAGGCTGAAAGGGCCAGGAACGGCTCTTGACATACCAAGATCCATCGGCGAATTGGGTGCGAAGTAGGTAGCGCACTCCAGCCTGATAGGCAGGCGAATCACTGCCTTGATCGTTTGCCGCCAATATCGCGACCAGAGCTTGCCCGGTTGCCCATGCGTCGCTTGCTAGGCCCGGTAGCGGAGACCATCCTCCGTCAACTTGTTGTTTGGCTAGCAAGCCGTCCAACTTGAGTTCGAGTTGTTCTTGGCCAAGGCCTGCCCAACGAAGTCCCAAAAACTGGAAGACAGCCTGATTGAATGACGTAGGGCGAGATCGTTCGAGATATCTACGGGCCGTGACAAGCGCTTGCTCGATCTCTTCTGCTCGCTTCGCGAGTGGATATCGTCTGAGACTTGCGATTGCAAGAGCTGTTCCCTGAATTGGACCATCCTCCATGGGAGGGCGGTAATCTGCGGCTGGCCATGAGCCGTCTGCTTGTTGGGTATCAAGAAGGTAATGGATCATCGCTTCCGTAAGTTCGTTGTTTGGATAGCCGAGTGAGGAGAGCCCGAGAAGCCCGTAACCTAGCAAGACAGGTGTGTCTGGCTGTGGGCGGATCAGTTCGTAGGACTTGGCGATTTTTTCATTCTTCCTCCAAAACTGAATCTGGTCCTGTACTTGTCTGGCGATGGAAGATTCGTCTACGCGAATACCTCGCTCTCTGGCCGCCCCGAGCGCGATGGCGGGAAGCGTCTGTTGATGACAGGTCACGCATTGCTGCTTCTTAGCAAGGGAACTCGCGAGGAAGCGATCCGACGATTGTTGAAGAAGTTGAATGGCGCGGGTGATGCCATCTCGAATGAATGGGCTGAGGGATTCAGGGGGGAGCGGTAAGTGGTTGTCGGGGAGAGTCTTTTGTTTGCGGTAGCTTGATCCGGGTTGTCCGCCGGATTGGCGAAGGAGGCGTTCAAGAGGCGCATTGTTTCGTTCGATAGCCCAATCGAGTGCCGTTTCTCCTAGAGAACTCTTTTGATTGACGTCGGCGCCATGGCTGATCATTGCTTGGGCCACGCTCGCATCATTGTGTTCGTTATAGGCTGCCCAGAGCATCGGGGGCGTCTCATGCTGCCCTGCGGGCGATCGGAGTGAGAGGTCGGCTCCGTGCTCGACGAGGAGCTTTGCAATCTCAGGTTGTTGGCCATAGAGTGCGAAGTTTAACGCGTGTCCGGCGAAGCGAGGAGCGTCATTGATCGAGGCACCTGCGATTAACAGGCGTTCGACGATTTTATAGTGGCCATACATGGCAGCTCCGGACAGATTGCCAGGCTCAATGCCTTGTTCTAGGAGTAATTGGACGGTAGCTAGATCGCCTGCCTGTGCTGCGATGTCGAGGACGGAAGAGCCGCCTCCGTCGATGACCCTTGGATCTGCTCCATGTTCGATTAGGAATTTGACGATAGCATGACTTTGCGGGTGGCGTGCTGCGACATGAAGCGGAGTTGATTTGAACTGACTTGAATGATTTACGTCTGCTCCATGCTTGACCAAGCGTCGAACGATTTCGAGGTTGCCGGCTCCGTAGATGAGCGGAGTGGCATTGACCTTGTTCCGTTCATTGACCGCTGCCCCCTTCTCGATGAGTGCGACAACGCGCTCAACATTGTTGTTGAGGCAGGCCCAGTGGAGTCGAGAGTTCCCAAGTGAATTCTCTGATTCGTTCCCAGTGCTCTCTAAGTTGGGATGCGGGAGGTGGGGGACAGGGATTGCCGCTTGGCAAAAGGTCGTCACGAGAGCCAAAAGGAATCTAGCGAGTTGCTTCATAGGGCACTAGGTTGGGTCGCTGCTAAACGCTTTCACAATCACACTGTTGTCGAGATCGCCGAGCCCTGCCTCTTGGAGGGATGCGAGGAGTCTGTAGTGTTGAGCGGAGAGGGGGAGGGTGGCTCCGTACTTTTCTCCTAGACTTAAGATGAGGCTGACATCCTTCAAGTGTTGCGAGAGCTTGGCCTGCGGGGTGAAATCTTCCTTGAGAATCTTCTCTCCCTTGTTCTCCATGACAAAGGAGTGAGTGCTGCCTTTCTTAAGAATCTCCATGGCCTTCTCTTGGGCAATGCCGAGATTTCGTGCGAGGCCAAGCGCTTCTCCGAGAACAGCCCGGTGTAGGCCTAGAACGAGGTTGAAGACGAGTTTCATTCGAGCGCCATGCCCGTTCGGCCCGAGATGAAAGCTTTCTTTTGCAAAGGAATCGAAGAATGGGCGACAGGTCTTGAAGGTGTCTCTATTGCCACCAACGAGAGCCAGAACGGACTTGCGTCGAGTTTCCTCACTGTTGCCCGCGATGGTGGCGTCAAGGTATGAGATACCCCGCGTCTCTAGTTGTGCTCCAAGGGAAGCCATCGCATCGGGCTCGCCCGTGGAACAATCGATTATGATTTGACCTGAGCGAAGAGAGGATTGATTGATTTCGACAGAATTCTGAACCTGCTCTGTGGTCATGACGGAGTAGACGACCCAATCGGAGTCTCGAATGACATCGTCTGCGTTCAAAGCGGGATTGGCTCCTATGTCGGCGAGGGCTCTGGTGCGATCGCTATCCAAGTCATAGCCGCAGACAGAAAAACCTGCATCGACGGCACGGGCCGCGAGGGCACTTCCCATCAGTCCGACTCCGATGAGACCGATTCTTGGCATCTCCTGGTGTTCCATGTGTTGTTCAAGTCTAGTCGAACTCTGGCTTTAGGTTAAAGGGAATAGGTCTGTCAACTGGACCCCAAAGATCATCCGCTACTCTTGTGTTCCAGGGGGGGGGCACGCCCATACCTTCAGGGGTCGAAATCAGATTCTTAGGGCCGGCGTAGAAGAGCGGTCGATGGATTCGGTTCTCAATAGAGCTTTTTAGGACTCTTTTTCGCTTCAATAAGCTTACTAAGAGTTCGGAGAAGTTTCTCCTGCCGTAGAGGTTTTTGAATCTCGAGAATCATCACTGATTCGTCCGATTGCGATCCCATGGCGGCTCCTCCTGGTTCGATGGCAAGGAACGTGTTTTGTGATGGGTTTTGGCTCTTGAACAGCGAAAGAAGCGAGTGCTCATCTATTTGCGTCTCTGCATCAAAGAGGATGGCATCGAAAGCAGCGCAGAAACGTCGTTGAAGATTGGAAGCGTCTCGCGCTGATTCAATTAGGTGGAGATTGAAACCCTGGACTGTCGCAAGGGATTGAATCCATTCTTGCCGTGTCTCATTGCCGTCGACCAGTAAGATGTTAGCTCCCTCCAGATTGGTTGGTTGTTGACCCGTTTCAGGTGCCGGCTCGGCGGGTGAGGAGACACGTTTTGTGAGGATCGAGAAACAAAAGGTCGATCCTTCGCCGACCTTGCTTTCAACCGAGATGGTTCCATTGAATAATTCGGTAAGCCGTTTGGAAATGGCAAGTCCGAGTCCCGTTCCGCCATACTTTCGTGTCGTTGAGGCATCGACTTGGCTGAATGATTTGAAGAGTCGAGGGAGGCTTTCTTCCGCAATCCCAATCCCTGTATCATGGACGCTAAAGGCAAGTTTGCAGGATTGATCGGTGCTTGTTTCTATCGTGACCCTAATTGCCACCTCACCTGTTTCGGTGAATTTTACTGCATTGGAAATGAGATTGCTGAGGATCTGTCTCAGACGAATGGGATCTGTTTCGATATGCCGAGGGACGTCCGGGGCGACGAAATAGACGAGGTCAAGCCGCTTTTCGCCGATGCTGAGACTGCCAAGTTCGATGGCGTCCTCTAAGATCGCAATGAGATCACAGTCTGTTTTTTCTAGTTCAATTTCACCGCCTTCGACCTTTGAAAAATCAAGGATATCATTGATGAGGATCATGAGAGTGTTGCCGCTCTGTTGGATGATATCGACATATTCTTGGTGTTCAGGGGAGAGATGTTCTTCCTGCAAGATGTCAGTGACCCCAATGATGCCGTTTAGTGGTGTTCTAATTTCATGACTCATGTTTGCCAGAAACATGCTCTTTGCCTTATCGGAGGTTTCAGCGAGTTGCTTCGCCGCTTTGAGCTCCGTCTCAGCGACGGTTCTGGTGGTGATCTCTTGTTTGAGTCGAAGGTTCCTCTCTCTCAATTCCTGATTGTGTTTTTGAATGAGATTGAGGCGACTTCTATGCCAAACGAAGACGACGCAGCCGGTGAAAACGAACCCAAGCAATCGAAACCAGGTGCTTTGCCACAGTGAGGGTAGGACGGTGATTTGTAGTGACGCTTCGGGCCCCCTGACTCCGTCACCATTCTGTGCATAAGCACGAAGCGTGAAATGGCCCGGGGGGAGATTTGCATATTCAGCGGCAAGGTCCTTTCCGGTGTCACGCCAGGTACTATCGAGCTTGTCCATTTTGAAAAAGACCCTGGTTTTGTCTGCGGCTCTGTAGACGGGAGCCGAAAAGCCAAAGCGGACCAGGGTATGTTCCGGGGCGAGCCGGAGTTCGTTGGTTTCAGAAATCGATTTACTCAGTGGTGATTCAGAAGTCCCTGGGGAGACGGGATTGTTGAGGATAAAAAGACTTGTGAATTGGACCCTTGGAGCGATCTCGTTTTTTTCAATCTCTTCGGGTTTAAACCAAACGAATCCTTTCGTTGAACCAAACAGAAGGGTGCCATCTGAGAGTTTATAGTGGGCGGTAAATCGGTTGAATTGAGCTTCCGGAAGCCCGTTGGCCTTGGAAAAGCTTCGAATCTCTCGACTTATCGGGTCGTATGTTGAGATTCCGCTATAGGTGCTTATCCACAGCTTTCCTTGCTCGTCTTCAAGGATGCCGCAGATGAAATTGTCGGCGAGACCATCCTTCTCAGTGATTGCTTTATAAGTGTTTCCTTCGGGTTGGAATGACTGCAACCCAGCTCCGTGAGTGCCTAGCCACATTCTTCCCTCCGAGTCTTCGAGAATTGCCGATATCCACGAATCTCTCAAGCCGGTGGGTTCATTCTCTCTCGGAGGGAAACGAGTGAATGTATCGGTACGTGGATTGTAGCGATTCACGCCCTTCCGTGTGCCGATCCAGATCACCTGATTACTTCCTTCATGAATCGTCCAAATCTCGTGATTGCTGATGCTGTTTGGATCGCCCTCGATAGGAAAGAAATGCGTGAAGGTGCCATCGCTGCGGTTGAAGCGATTGAGGCCGATGAGTGAGCCAGCCCAGACTGTATCAGTGCTATCTACTAACAAGGAGAAGATATTCGGATTGCTTAGGCTGGGAGTATTGGCGGGGCCTTCATGATAGCGTGTGACGGAGCCATCCGTTGGATTATATTGATTCAGTCCTTGCTGCCAGGTTCCAGCCCAAAGGGTGTCTGTCGATTCGATCCCGATTCCCAGGACTTCTTGCGCACTGAGTGAGTTCTTGCTGTTCGGATCGTGTTGTACGAGGGTAAACGTGTCTGTGGTGCGGTTCCAGTAGTTGAGGCCGCCGCCATCGGTCGATATCCAGACATGGCCCAGCGAATCCTCAGCGAAGGCTTTGACGGATTCATGGGAAAGACTGTCGGGGCCCGTTGGACTGTTCTGCTTTATGTGGAATCCAGCATTGAGCCGGTTCGCATAGCTCAAGCCGGAGGGAAAGTGCGCTAACCAGAGGTCTCCTGCATTATCTTCAAGAATCGTCCTAATCACATCTGAGGAGATCGTGCTGTGGTCGTATGGGTGGGAGTGGTAGGTTCGAAATCGTTCCTTTGTGGGATCCCATACATTTAAGCCACCGCCGTCGGTTCCGATCCATATATTTCCCTCTTTGTCTTGAATCAGTGAATCGATATAACGCGATGACAGGCCGCCGGCGGACGATGGGCCAGGCGAAAACGTTGCAAATTGCATGGTCTCGGTATTCAGTCTCCCGATTCCATTGTCCGTTCCTAACCAAAGGGTGCCATCGTTGGTTTCTAAGACTGTTCTCACGGAGTTTCCCGGAAGTGAGTTGGGATTGCTCGAATTGTTGATAAAGTGTCGGAATTCTTTTGTGTCTGAATGATAGGCGAAGAGTCCCCCGTTGAGCGTGCCAATCCAAAGTGTGCCATCAGCACCAAGGCAGAGTGCCCGCAAGTGGATCAAATCTCGTTTTAGTAGCGGGGTGTCAGGGAGAACAAGTCGGGTGTAACTCTCCTCTTCTAACGAGAAGTAAAAGAGGCCAGCGCCAGCCGTCCCAACCCAAAGTCCTCCCTGGAGATCGCTTTCAAGGCTCGTAATGTGATTGATGTATTCGCTGTTTGGCCCGGTCGTGGGTTGTTTGAACCGAATGAATTTTTCAGCTGACCAATCGTAGCGATTTAGCCCATCGGTCGTAGCGATCCAGAGCCTGCCCTGTCTATCGCTTTCGATCCCCGTCACGTGATCGTCGCTTATGGAGTCGCTGTTCGTGCTATCGTGGGTGAAGATGTTGAACTGGCGTCCATCAAAACGGCTGAGCCCCTTCTGAGTGCCAATCCAAATGAATCCACTCTTGTCTTGGAAAATGGCTCTAGCTTCGCCACCTGGTAGCCCATCTGTTGTCGAGATCTGTTTGAAGTGAATATGATCGTAGGCTGGGAATGCGACTGCCAAATATGGTAGCTGGAGGACAACAAAACAGAGCAGCTGACATAGTCGGCATCTGTTTCGCTTGGGGGCTTCTGCTGGCATCACGAGTGTTATAATGGGAAGCGGCAAGATTCGCTAGTACTGTTGTGTCGGAGTCTTGGTTTCTCTTTTTTGCCAGGCCTGTCATCCTCCCATTCTTTCTCTGATAGTACAAATGTATCATTGAATTGTGCTTTCAGGTTTGTCAGTTAGGCTTAGATTAAAGAGGAATGCAGTGGGCGATATGACAACCAATGGAAATGCAGCCGGGGACGGAACAAGGGCTAGATTTGTTTGGCCATCTAATTGCCTCCAGACCTTGTTGGCGATAGAGCATCCTATCATTCAAGCGCCAATGGGCGGAGCAACTTCTCCTGAGCTGACGGCCGCTGTTTCGAACGAAGGTGGCTTTGGGATGGTTGCGGGGATTTCTTGTAGCCCTAGTCGCGTCAGCGAATTGATTCGCCGGACAAAGCAACTGACGAAGAAGCCGTTTGGAGTCAATCTTGTATTTAAAGATGACGTGGATTCTCAGCTAGATGCGACGCTGGAAGAGGGGGTAGCCGCTGTTTCCTTCTTCTGGGGTGATCCGGTGAATCAGATCAAGCGTGTCCATGCCGCGGGGAGTAAGGCAATGCTTACGGTCAGCAGCGTTGAGGAGGCCAAAAAAGCTGCTGATATTGGCGTCGACGTGATCGTCGCCCAAGGGGTTGAAGCCGGTGGACACGTTCCCGGCTCCGTTTCTACCATGGTGCTGATTCCGGCCATTACGAGTGAGTTGTCCGGCATTCCGGTCATCGCTGCAGGGGGGCTGAGCAATGGGGCGTCTATTGTCGCCGCGCTCGCTCTCGGGGCTTCCGGTGTCTGGATGGGAACCCGTTTTCTGGGGGCGAGCGAAGCATCAATTCATTCGGTCTATCGCCGCCATCTGATTGCTGCGGACGAGACGAGTACGGTGTATTCTCAGCTCTTCAATAAGGGATGGGAGTGCCCCCACCGGACTCTGAGAAACTCAACAACGGAGGCTTGGGAACGGGCAGGGAGACCCGGAGCTGGATCTCGCCCTGGTGAAACGGATGCTGTCGCGACCAGACCGGATGGCACAAGGATTGAACGATACACAAGTGCCACTCCCAATGTGGCTCTGGACGGTGAGATAGAGGCGCTTTCGATGTGGGCCGGACAAGGGGTCTATTCGGTTCGTGAGACAGAGCCTGCTTCGCGGATTTTTCAACGTCTCGTCGCGGAATCTCAGGCACGATTGAGGGATTTGACGTTGGGGTAAGGCGGGGTAGCGCTTGGTGCTTTTCTCGTCGTGCTTCCTTCTGTTCTGGACTAGATTTATCCAATGTACGTTACGACTGAACGCCTGTGCCTTCGTCTCTTGTTCCTGACGCTTGTTTGGGCTTCTAGCCAGCTACTGGCCGTTGACATGTTTCTTGAATCTGGTGTTGCGCGGGTGCGATACGTGTCCAAGGGTACCGGAGAAGCGGTTGTTCTTATTCATGGTTTTGCTGAGGATTTAGAAAAAGGATGGTTTGATACGGAGATCTTCGATCGTCTTGTTGCATCAGGCTATCAGGCGATTGCTTTGGATTGCCGCGGTCATGGGAAATCTTCGCGCTTGCGCCGGGTCGATCAGTATGGACGTCACGTGATTCAGGACTTGGTCGATCTCTTGGATCAGCTGAATGTCGAAAAAACCCACGTTGTTGGCTATTCGATGGGAGCCGCCATCGCTAACCAGTTTCGCCATCGCTACGGCGATCGCCTTCTCTCAGTCACTCTATCTGGCTTTGGGAAACCACCCCTGCCAGAGAAGCTTACTGAGGCGCTGGTTCAAGAGATCGAAGGGAATCTCGCAAGGATGGGGCTTTTGGCTGGAAACGATCCTCGCTCTTTGGCCTGTTTATGTGTGGGATGGAGACAGTGGGAGGTTTCAGACGCGGCTTTGAAAGGTAACAGCGTTCGCTCATTGGCCTTGATCGGTGCCGACGATTTCTTCCTGCCTGATACGAAGCAGCTCCTCGCTGAGATGCCAATGATTAAGCTGGAAGTTGTACCCGGAGATCATGGTACAGCCCGTTCCCATCCCAAGTACATTGAAGCGTTGCTGGCCTTCCTTCAAGGCTCCTAAGCGCCGGAGAACGCTCAGGATGATCTGGGGTCGGGAACACCCAAATGGCTAATCAGCGTAGTTGGTGTGTTTTGGTTTTGGTCCAGTCGGCAGTGTGAGCCCATTCTTGAGCATGACGGCGGTGATTGCTTCCGCCGTTGCAAAGGAGGGTTTAAAGTTTCCTGGGCGGTAGCCTTCGGCAATCAATAGAGGTGTCCAGCCAAGGGCATTCTTGCGGTTCCATAGCTGAATATCCGCGCCGGTCTCTTGGAGGTAGTAGACCATGGAGGGAATGTTTTTGTAAGCGGCCCCATGCATGGACTGTCTCTTATACACATCTGACGCTGCCGACGAGCGATCTAGTGTA
>CAJXVR010000090.1 GCA_913061285.1 uncultured Verrucomicrobiota bacterium
GCCGGGACGCCCAAGCGTTGAAGAAGATCAACCGGACAACACCGCCCCAAGCCACACTCAACGTCGCCCAACGAACGGACGCGGTCGCCGCTAATCAGCGCCACCACGAACAAAGATCTATCTCGGAGCCCAAAGCCAAGTCTTGGTAGCAATACCAGGCTTGGCTTTCGTTTTAATAGCTGAGGAACGACCGAGAGGAAGGACCTATGTCTGGCACTTCAAGTCTGCCCCCACCCTAAGCTCAGTTGACTCACGAAACCTAGCCCCCACAGACAGCAACGCGACAAAACCCCAGCGTCGACATAGTTCACAGCATTCTCCATATTGAAGCGGCAATGTATTGCCCATTCTGTAAGGAAGAGATCCAAACCGACACCACTGTCGGCGGAGCTTGCAATGCCGAGAAAATCGACGGCGACTGGAAACGCCGTTCAACCCAGAGCCATGCAAACGCTCCCCACCCAAAGGCGGGTCGTTTCACAATTAGAACTGCCGCCGTCTTCTTTTTCATCTCGGTGATATTCGAGTTGTTCACTTTGCGTTCTGAGGTTCCAATCCTCGGCAGGGTCTACGGAGGATGGATTGCGGTCGTCTACCATTCGACCTACGCATGCCTCTTTGGAGCGATGGGAATGGGTCTCTGGTCGGGCAGGGCTTGGGGAATAAGAATAATGCTACTAGGGACGATCGTCTACACCTTCGACAAAGGTCTTTATCTAGCTGACAAGGAAGGACAACTCTCAGAGCTCCAAAGGGTCACTGGTGACTTAGGGGAGCTTGCTAATTTCATCGAGCCAGAACTTTTTCTCCAAGCAACGAATCTCGCCATCGCATTGATTCTTGCTTGCTGGTGGGGATTTATGGCCTACCTGTATTTTCGACGCGACTACTTTGCCTCCGTCCGAAATACTCCCAACGATTGATTCATCGCTGCTGACTGGGTCTCTTTCCCGTCATTCATTCACCATAATCGGCCCTTTGAGCAACAAGAGAACCATCCCCAAAACTCATAGTTGAGGTAAACGAATCGAGAAAGTCGTCCCAACACCTAGGGCGGTCTTAAAATCTATGTCCGCACCAAGCCGATCCGCCAGTTTCTTTACCGCATAGAGCCCAAGCCCATGTGACGATTCCTCTCCGGTCGGTCGAGCGCTAAGCTTCTGGAACTTGTGAAACATCTTGGACTGATCCTTCTCGGAGAACCCAGGCCCCTGATCTTGGATCGTTACGAGGGTTTTCTCCCCCTCTAGGCTCGTCCCAATACGAATTTCACCTCCTTGCTGGGTATACTTCACCGCATTCGAAAGCAAATTCCCCAAGAGACTTCCCAGCCACTGTTCGTCACTTCTGAGACTAAGCCGAGAATTACCCGTTGCTAGTGAAAGAGTGATATTCTTGACCCGCGCGGCCTCAGAATAATTGGAGGCGATATCTTCCACGAGGGAGTTGACCTCAAGTTCCTTCATTTGAACCTCCCCTGACTCCTTCTCCAGCTGATGAATTTCCAAGATGCCATCGATTAAAGATGCCGCCTGCTGGCAGGAGGTTCGAATCAAATTCAAGAATCGTTCCCGAGCCACACGGTCATTGCTGTCAGCCTCGCCCACCAAGGTCAACAGGGACTCAATATTTCCAATCGGGGTCTTGAGATCGTGAACAAGAATCCGATTGAGATCTTGAATCTCAGCAAGCAAGGCCTTCAATTTGAGTGATTGTTTCTCGAGCGCCTTGTTTTGACTGAGATTTGCATCGAGCGCTTCTGCGAGTTCGAACATTGTTTCGTCAATACGGCGCTGATACCTCCGAGATTGAACCGTGACGATGAGAAACACCGAACAACCCAAAACAATCGAAGCCACAGTGCCGGTCGCTGCGATCGGGGTATAAGCCTCCGACACAGCTTCGTTGATTGAAGTTCGCGACTGAAAACTGGCAAGATAGATTCCCGACGGCATTCGACGCCATACCAACACCTGACGGATTCCCGAACCGCCTTCAGTGAAATAACCAAAGAAATACTCCTTACGCTTGATATCGGGAAAGGTCAGCGATTCAGCTCCCCCAAATGCCTTAAATTCACCTGATTCCAGCTCCGCGGCCGTGAAGACACGTCGAGAATGGTCGAGCAAGGAACCGGTCGGCAGAATGACTTCAATACTCGTCTGATTCGGAAGAGAAAAAGATTCAACGATCGACCGAAGAGACTCGGACCAATCTTGAGATTCCGATTCAAGGCCCACCACTGTCAACCACCTTGCAATAGAACCGATCAAGGCGTCTTGATTTAAAACCGCCTCCTGCAACTCTCGCTCAAGAACGAGCGAGCTGAGCCAAGGCTTCGACAAATGACTCAAAGCCAAGCAAGCCGCCAATGCCATCAGACCGACAGAGAACGCAAATCCGTAGTTCTTAAAAACACAGATTTGACTACGACTGTTGTGACAAGAGGGCTGATGATTCTGATTCATTCTCTGCAATCAATGATTCGTCTTCTTCGAGAGACAGGTAAACTCGCTACCCCACCAAGCAAAAACCATTCTCAGACCTAGACAAAGCGACATAATGCAACATTAACCCGCCAATCACGCGTCAATACTGCTAAATGCGCCCCATTTCTCACGGGAACAATGAAAAAAACAAACAAGAAGCATCCCTGCGAACGGTAAAAGAGAGCCTTCACCGAAGAACCCAGCAATGCATACGCATTCCTTTCGCATTCCTCTAGAGAGCACTGCGGCGGTCAAACCGATGCAAAGACCAAGACATCAACCCTACAAATGATCGCGAAGAACCAGCGCTACTCCTCTGCCACCCGATAAAGATGGTAACGAGTGCGGAGGAAGAACGACCCTCCAACAACAGCTGGTGAGGCCATGAACCCAGGGCCACGACGGGGATCATCGCGAGACGCCGATTCAGCCAAGCGATTTGTTGCCAGGACCTCGAACTCACGTCCGGGCTTGATCACGGTCGTCTCGCCCTCAAGACTGAAAAAGTAGAGTCGACCATCCGCATAGACCGGACAGGCTCGAAACTTACCGCCCACCCGTTCCTTCCAAACGGTTTCACCGCTTTCCGCCTCAAGGCAAACGAGAAAACTATCATCCAAGGCCATATAGATTAGATCATCGACAACGATCGGCGATGAATACTTGGGAAAGGGAGATTTGATCTTCCAATGAACATGAGTGTCAGTAACGACGCCTCTTCCTCCCGTTCTTACAGCCATCATCTGGGCACCACGACTAAAGCCGGTTACCAAAACGACCCTGCCTTCATGAAGGATCGGCCGAGGAGCCGCTGAATACGCCTCATGATCCACGCGCCATAATTCCTTTCCGCTTGCAGGCTCATAGGAATAGGCGGCTTTCGCTCCGACACTAAACAGGCGCGATTCCCCACCCACAGTTGCTACCAAGGGGGTGCTGTGGGCCTTCCGCCAGTCCCCCTCTTTCACCATTCGACTTTCGATATGCTCATCATTCCAGTTTGCGGAACGGTCAGTTTTCCAAACCGTCTCTCCGGTTAGCTTATCCAACCCAATCAGGTATTGCTGATCCGCCCCATCGAATGTGAGAATTACGAGACCATCAAAGAGTACGGGCGAGGAAGAAGCACCGCGATAGTGTTGACATGGCATATCACTCCGTTTCCAGACGACGTCGAAACTCTTTGTATCCAAACAGGCGGTTCCAAAGCTGCCGAAATGCAGATAGACACGGTCCTTTTCAACAACTGGCGAAGGAGTCGCATAACTATTATCCCGACGGCCGTTGCTCAGCGGCTCTGGATCCTCGCTATGAAACAGTTTGACGTTGGCAAGGATCTCTCCCGTTTCCGCTTCCACACAAATCACGAAGAATTCATGTCCATCTTCGGTCGCAGTCGTTAACCAAACGCGCCCATCCATGACCACGGGTGACGAAAGCCCCAAGTGCGGAATTGGTGTTTTCCATGGAATGTTCTTCGATTCATCCCAGTGCAATGGGACCGAAGCACGTACAGTCGCTGACGACGTCGGAACATATCCATCTCCCGTTGGACCACGAAAATCGGGCCATCCCTCTGCGGCGAACACCTGCCCGGATAACAGCAGCTGAACGATCGCTAGACACACCACAAGTATAAACCCGGATACTCTTTGTTCACAAACACTAGGCAAAGAGAGAGAAAGCGATTTCAGACTTCGATCGTTGAGCATCCTTGAAGAGTGACCCGCTCTAGCAATAGTGTCAATCAAGAGCCCCTAGAAAACCAGCCCATCGGCCTCATAGATCGCTCACTGGAAGCCAATCTACCATTCCCTCCATCCAATAGAGTGACTCTAAATCCAAGGCCCCAGAATCCAGCATTCGCCGAACCTGGACTTTGGAAAAAGGACCAATCTGCTCGTCACGCTGACAAATGTAGACATTTCGGAGCGGCACCCTAGGCACCTCGAAGAGAAGATCTTTCTTTGCAGACCGCTTCATGAAACGATTTCCAATGGCAACAACAACAAAGCCGGCGAGCATGCCTCCTAGGTGAGTCCCAAACGCCACTCCTCCGCCGCCGCCGTCACGCTGCATACTGAAGGCGAGTGAACCCAAGTCTTTTAGAATCCAGAAGGAAATCATCACCCATGAGGCGACATGAAACCCTCCTGCGCGGACGAAAACAAACAACCATACGAAGTATTTGAATTCGATCTGCGTCGTCCCGTAGAGAACTAAGAATGCTCCGAGACAAGCCGAAATCGCACCCGATGCACCAACTAATGGAATCTGATCAGCCGTTCCCGAAATAGTAAAGTGAGCGCCCGAGGCCACCAAACCTCCGAAGAAATAGAAAAGTAGGAACTTACCGCGTCCCATCGTATCTTCGACCACCGAGCCAAACAGAAACAGGAAAACCATATTGCCGAGAAGGTGAAGCAATCCTCCATGGACAAACAAATGGGTAAACCAATTAACGACATCACCCCGTGCCGGAATTAACCCAAGACTGCGGATGAGCGTATCAGGCACGGCCTTAGATCCAACGCTATCGCCAAGAGTGATTGTAAGCCCAATAAGATAGACCGCCGTGCAGGTACCAATGAGAGTGAAGGTGACAAGCGGCCACCGATCCGTGCGGTAATCCACAGAAACTGGCAACAGGAAAAACATCTCAATCGTTTAGGATAGTTAGCATGAAACCTTGGGTTTCAACCCGCCCTCAGCTCTCTTTTCCACAAAAAAGCGAAACATTCATTTCCGAAAAGTCGCATAGGAGGCGGGACGCCGATCCCCTTTTCATTCGGTCTAATTTATCAACTTCCAGCCCTAAACAACTACTCCAAAACGGATCCAAGTTCGTAAGAACAAGAAACCGCTACCAAACCAATCGGTCCTCGAGGACGGCACACACACAAGCAATCCATTTCTTCGCGTGAAAGGCAGAGATTAGAGTTACTCCAGAGGGCTTGACTTTAACATCAGACGGTTCGATAAGGAGGAGGTGATCAGCCCCTTGGCACAGCATTCCATGGCGCGCAGAGCGACTCCGATCCCAAGAGTTTGCCGACTCGGTCTGTGCCTCCTTGTGCTTCAATTTTTTCGGTTATCTTCCCAGGAACTTCCTAGTGCAGCCTCAGCCCTGAGTGAGTTCAACCGAGATATCGCTCCAATTCTCAACGCTCATTGTGTTTCCTGCCATGGGCCCGAAAAACAGAAAGGGCAACTCCGGCTCGACACTCCAATGGGTCTCTTAAAAGGAGGCGATTCTGGAGAACCTCTATTCATCCAAAAGAAGTCCGCCGAGAGTTATCTGGTCCAACGGGTTACCGCAGAGAACCCAGAGTTTTTCATGCCCCCGAAAGGCCCTCGCCTCAGCGCGCACGAAATAGCAACGCTGAGGGCGTGGATTGATTCGGGCGGCATCATGCCCGGGACAGAAACCTCCAACGCTCCGACACTCACCACTGATCATTGGTCTTTTCAAGGACTTCAACCGGTCGTTCCGCCGCCGTCGGACGATCCACGGGCACTCAATCCAATTGACGCCTTTGTCTTCCACAAACTCAAGGAACTCGGCCTCAGGCCATCGGCGAAAGCAGACAAGCGAGCCTTGCTTAGACGGCTCTATTTGACGATGCACGGAATGCCACCGTCTCCTGAAGTTGTTGCCGATTTTATCGGCGACGAACGACCGAACGCTTACGCACACCAAGTCAGAGCGGTCCTTAGCAGTCCTCGTTTCGGAGAACGCTGGGCCCGGCATTGGCTCGATGTAGTACGCTACGCCGATACCAACGGCTTCGAGACCAATCGCGAACGCAAGACCGCCTTTCGCTACCGAGACTACGTGATCGACGCCTTCAATCACGACAAGCCTTACAAGCAATTCATCCTTGATCAGATCGCTGGAGATTCCAGCGGCAACGAAATCGGCACTGGATTCCTCGTGGCCGGCCCCCACGATATTGTCAAGAGTCCCGATATCAATCTTACCCTCATGCAGCGCCAAGACGAACTGGCTGACATGATCAATACGAGTGGCACCGCTTTTCTCGGACTCACTCTCGGCTGTGCTCGATGTCACAATCACAAGTTTGACCCCATATTGCAGAAGGACTTCTATGCGATCCAGGCGGTCTTTGCTGGTGTCAGCCACGGAGAACGCCGTCTAAAGCAAGTTCACGATGGCACTAAGGCCGATGAACTAAGACGCCTCGAATCGGAGTCGTCCCAAGTGGAGGACGAGCTGAGCCAGCTCCGTTCAATCGCAACCTCCACGCCATCGTCAAGCTCAGCGAAGAGCCTCCGAGAGGCGGTGAATCATCAACGAAATGATGAGTTTTTTTCTCCGACGCGTGCGAGCTTCGTCCGATTCACCATTCATGAGACGAGCGGCGGGAGCGAACCGTGCCTCGATGAACTCGAAGTTTACGATAGCCACGGCACTAACGTCGCTCTAGCCTCCGGCGGCACTCAGGCAAGCGCGTCCGGAACACTGCCAGGTTACCCAATCCACAAGCTTAAACACATTAATGACGGGCGAACCGGTAACAATCGGAGTTGGATCTCAAACAACCGCGACACCGCTTGGATTCAACTCGCGTTCCCCGAGCCTCAGACCATTCAGCGAATCGTCTGGGGCCGGGATCGCAGTGGAACCATTAAAGATCGCCTCCCCGTCCGCTACACGATCGAAGCTTCCCACGACGCCAGAAAGTGGCAGCCCATTGCCAGCTCAGAACAGCGACAGCCGTTCCAAGGTTCAAGAGATCCTCTCGCATTCATTGCAAGGCTCGATTCGAAAAGCGCGGACCGAGCAACAAGACTCGTGGCACGCGCCGCTCGCCTCGAGACACAAATCGAGACGTCGCGCTCGGGCCCCAGCGCTTGGGTTGCAAACCTCGATACTCCGCCCGTCACTCATCGCCTCTACAGAGGAGACCCGACACAGAAGCGAGAGCCAGTGGCACCCGATGCTCTAACAGTGCTGGGCTCACTTGGAATGACCATGGATGAACCCGAGGCCAAGCGGCGACACAAATTCGCCTCGTGGATCGCAGACAAAAGGAATCCACTCACCGCTCGAGTCCTCGTCAATCGCCTTTGGCACTACACCTTCGGAAAAGGCATCGTGGAAACGCCAAGCGACCTTGGAAGAAATGGCATCCCTCCGACACATCCTGCGCTACTCGATTGGCTGGCAAACGAGTTCATCGCCTCTGACTGGTCGATCAAGCACATCCAAGGACTCATCCTCTCGTCCCACACGTTTCAGCAAACAAGTCACTCCGATCCCCTCGCATTGCAAAAAGATGCAGGAACCCGATACCTCTGGAGATATCCTTCTAGGCGTCTCGAAGCAGAAGCCATTCGCGACAGCATACTGTCAGTCTCAGGCGCCCTCGATCTCACTCACGGAGGCCCCGGCTTCTATCTCCATGAGGTGCAGGTAGAGAACGTCATGCACTACTTTCCCAAAGAACAGTTCGGCCCCGAAACCTTTCGCAGGATGGTCTACCTCTTCAAAATCCGACAAGAACAAGATGCCATCTTCGGCGCCTTCGACTGTCCAGACGGGAATCAAGCCATTTCCCGTCGCAGCCGTTCCAACACGCCCCTCCAGGCCCTCAATCTCTTCAATAGCCCCTTCATCATCCAACAGGCGGCTCACCTCACAGAACGCCTAGAAGGCGAGGCTCCGAACGACAGGAAAGCCCAGATAACCAGCGCTTTCCATCTAGCGTTCAGCCGCCCTCCAGATCGTTTCGAGCTCGAGGCATCGCAAGAGATTATTGAGTCTGAGGGGCTAACGGCATTCTGCCGCGCCCTCTTCAACGCCAGCGAGTTTCTCTTTGTATTCTAAGCATGACCTTGCCTCTAAACCCCTTTCAGCAAGCCGGCCACTCGTTACTCAATCGGCGCCGATTTCTTTCTCAAAGCGCATCGGCACTAAGCGCCATTGGCCTAGCCCACCTGTTGCAGAACGATCAGTCCTTAGGCGCAAGCACGACAGAAAACGATCCGATCGTTTCTCCCATACGTCCACGAATCGACCCTGCAAACCCCAACGCAGCCCGCTCAGCCCACTTCGAAGCGCGAGCAAAGAACGTGCTGATGATCTTTTGCTCCGGTGCCTGCAGTCCTCTCGACACCTTTGAATACAAGCCAGACCTTGTTCGCTACCACGGAAAGCCCATGCCCGGTGGCGAGTCCCTGATCACCTTTCAAGGCGCCCAAGGAAATCTCGCGAAGAGTCCCTGGAACTTTCACCCTCGAGGTCAGTGCGGCAAAATGATTTCAGATCTCCTTCCGCATCTAGGCGGTCTCGTCGATGAGATGTGTTTCGTTCATTCTCTGACTGGAAAAACCAATACTCATGGCCCTGGAGAAAACTTCATGAACACCGGCTTCACCCTGGACGGATTCCCCAGTGCCGGCTCTTGGATCACCTACGCGCTGGGCAGCGAAACGGCTTCCCTCCCATCCTACGTTGCTATTCCAGACCCACGGGGCACCCCACAATCAAGCGTCAATTGCTGGGGGCCAGGCTTCTTGCCGGCCGCCTTTCAGGGCACCGACTTCAATGCCAGTAAACCGGTGCGAAATCTCCAACGCCCTGGACAGATCTCCTCGCATTCAGACAAGGCAACGCGAGCCTTTCTGGAAACGCTCAACCGACACCATCTCAAACGCTTCCCCGATGACACTGAGCTCGCCGCCAGAATTTCGAGCTACGAGTTGGCTGCCCGCATGCAGCTCAGTGTCCCAGAAGTCAGCGACCTCGGATCAGAACCAGATCATATTCTCAAACTCTATGGGGCCGATGACGCAGGCGACTCGGTTCGCGATCTCAAAGCCGCCTACGCCAAGAACTGTATTCTCGCTCGGCGTTTGGTAGAAAAAGGAGTCCGCTTCGTTCAATTGTTTAACGGCGCCTATCAAACAGGAGGCGAAGGCGTGAGCAACTGGGACGGGCACAAGGCCTTGCATGAACAGTACGCCAAGCACGGCCCCGTCCTCGACCAACCGACCGCAGCCCTCGTCACCGACCTCAAACAGAGAGGTCTAATGGAAGACACACTGATCATTTGGTGCACCGAATTCGGACGGATGCCCACGTTTCAAAAGGGCGCCAGCGGGCGTGATCATAATCCTGCTGGATTTACTGCATGGATGGCGGGCGCCGGAGTCAAAGCGCCGTTTAGCTACGGGGCCACGGATAATTTTGGTCATCGAGCGGTTGAAAATGTCGTGAGCGTTTACGATTTCTACGCCACCGTCCTCCACATTCTCGGACTCGACCACCGGCGCCTTAGCTTCTACCACAATGGGATCGAACGTCGCCTAACCGATGTGCACGGGAATGTCATCCGAGAGCTGCTTGCCTAGGCACCGCGAGTCCCCAATCACTGCGCCCCCTCCCGAAAAGAACGCTACCTCCAAAGCGACTCCACAACCCGAACCTCCCCACCATCGACATCAAGTTCAACCCGATACCCTAGAGGAATCATGGAGTTGAAGGCGTGATGCCCGGACGGAAAGTTCATCAATACCGGAACATCTAGCTCGGCAAAGTAATGTTTCAACACACGCGCAACATCCCAGGATGGATCGTCCCGAGTTGGTTCGCAGCCGGTAAATTGTCCTAGGAGAACTCCTGCCAATTCATCTAATTGACCGGCAAGTTGCATCTGACTGAGCATTCGATCGATTCTATACGGACGTTCTCCTACGTCCTCTAAAAATAGAATGCAGTCTCGAGTATCGAGCTCATAAGGGGTGCCGACGAGCGCGGATACGAGAGAAAGATTCCCTCCAACCAACCGTCCGTTCGCGACTCCAGAAACTAGAGGAACCGGAATCGGGCATTGCCCAGGATCCTCCACGTGTGGAGCGGTTCCAACCGCAACTCCATCACCATCGCTCTCCAACATTTCCCAAAACCACGCCCGCGATGAGTAGCGCTGCCCTTCTCCACGGCCGAATCCGTCCATCATGTTGGGACCATGAAAACTTGTCCATCCACACTGACTCCACAAGGCAAGATGAACGGCGGTAATGTCGCTAAAACCTGACACGATCTTGGGCTTCTTCAACTGGGCAAAATCGACATGAGGCAAGATCCGCATAGCGCCGTAGCCCCCGGCAGCTGCAAACACCGCATCGACTTCAGGATCGGTAAGAACGTCCATGAACTGTCGTGCCCGATCACGATCATCACCGGCCAGATAGCCATCGGCATCATAAATCCCTTGAGGTAGTTTGACCCGATAACCACGCCCTTCAATCAACCGAATGGCCTTCTCCATCTTCCCCTGATCGATGGGACTGGATGGAGCGATGAAGCCAATCGTGTCCCCCGGTGAAAGGCCCTTCGGCTTCAGCTGATGCCCAGATTGGAGAACTCTCCAATCTCCCGTGGCACACCCCATCGCCAAGACCATTCCAGCCAAGAGAAGGGCCAAGATAGTCCGGGAATACTGCCTACGTCCCCATCCCGTCATTTCGAGTCCATTCATAGTTCTCATCACAATAAATCCATCCAAGATGATTCCTCTAGGGGCGGCAACTCATCCTGCCATTCAAGTGAAAATCTCTCGGCGCCGGAGCCCTAATCCTATTTCTGAGGAAACCGTCTCTCCGAATGCGTGTACCATAGGAAGAGAATAGGCAGGAAGCCCAACAAATAGCGGTCAAACCTCACTTTTGGAGGCAGATCAAAAATTTGGACACCCATCATAGATGATTATCCCTTTCGATAGAGGACGGATCGAGAAAAAGGCAAATAACCGGCCCCCTAATAGCGCTTCGACCAATGAGAGAGAAAAGCATCGATCGGATAGTCCTTGGCAAATAGATCATAGAGATCCATGCCCCTCAACATGCGTCGCACAATACCAGGGGGTTCCTTGCCATCGATCCGGGAAGGCTTCAGGTAGATTCGAGTCTGTGCCCCGGCTGATTCAACAAACACCTCGCCAGAAACATTGACCATGCGATCACCAAATCCGATTCCTACAATCTTACTCAGAGGTAGCAGAACATCGGCAAAAATCTGATTTCCATCGATCTTCACTTTGACCCCCTTGCCCAACACAACTGTGCGCGGCTCGCCCGTCCGCCTAGCAAGCGTCAAGGCTTTGGCCGCTCGAACGATACGAGGGTCAGTATTACCTCGATCGGTTTCAGAGCCTTGCTGTAAGATTGTGCTTAGGTCTAGCGCACCACTCTCTGGCCCCCTAGCCCGACCGTATTTGCCCGCTTCCGGCGTTAAACCGCTGCCAAGTCGATTAAAATCCCGTCCCCTTGATCTCACGGCGTTCTGGCCCGCCGATAGCTCTGAGGCCGGGAGGAAGCGAGCATCCTTAAAACGCACCTTAGTCGATTGATTCGCTGCGGTGTTAAACACACCACTATAAACCCATGCTCCAAAAAGAAAGAGGACAGAAATAACCTCCAGAGGAAGTCGGCGTCGCCGTTTCACCTGGTTTCCAATGTCCCTACTCATTGAATTCCGAGCCATATTCTCACTTCATCGAATACCCCACCGATCGCGATTTCTACCCGATGCAGTCATTTCTCCACTTTAGAGACCGGCCCATCCAACCTGTAAATCCAGGATCTGCCCAGACATTTATTACTCTCAAGCCCCCATTACGAAACCATTAGACCTATCGGTTGGAATCAGACATTCTTAAGCTCACATGCCTCTCCTGATAGCGTTCAACGAATATCAGATGCCCATCTAAACGCGAAGTCCTTGACACTCATGGGAGATCAGGAAGGCTACCTCTAAGAATGAAGGCTCTTTTCTCGCTCCTGATCGTGACAGCGATACTTACCAGAACCCACGCAGCAACAGAAAAAAACCAAGCGACATTCCCGAACGTTGAGGGAAAAAACTTGCACGGCGATGTCATCGCCTTCCCGCAGTTTTTCGCCTCTCAAGATTTCACGGTCGTCGTTGTCGCCTTCGAGCAAAAACAACAAGAGGACGTTGACACCTGGCTTCCATCGCTCATTCAATTGGAAACACAAAGAGCCAATCTCTCCGTGCTCGAACTCCCCACCATCGCTAAAATGAATCGATTGATGCGCTGGATCATCTATCGCGGCATGCGGTCGGGAATCAAAGACAGCGACGCAAGATCACGAACCATTACCCTCCACCTCGAGAAAGCCCCGTTCAAGAAAGCCCTAAACATCACGTCTGAACGGAACATCCGGGTCTACTTAATCAGTGACAAGGGAACCATCCTCTGGGAAACCCAAGGATTGTTCACCGCTGAGAAGCTCAAGACGCTGACAGCCCAGCTTCCCGCCATGCCACTCACCCCGTAACATCCCTCCCCCTAGCCACAAATCCAGAAAACGAGGGCATGGGAAATTCCCCTCTAGGCTTTCAGCTTGACTAAAAGCCGACGTTCTGAGGAGTATCAGGCAAGGATTAATTCGCACACAAACGCCGAAAAGCTCTCGCAGATTCTAATAGAACACGAATATGAAGACCCAACTCGTTGCTTTGCTTCTCCTCATTTCCTTCACTGCAAAAGCACAGGTGGTCACCATATCGATGAGCGGTACGATTACCGGTGTCGTTCACGACGGAGGCACGGACCCAACACAAATCTCAGCAGGCAACCCTTGGTCCCTCAGTTTTTCCTACGACGTTGGGGCCGGCCAGGCAGTTGATCTTTCAGCCGATTCCAAATTCGGGCAGTATCGCCCCACGAATTCACCTAACTCATTCAACTTTTCGATCGGCACCCCGGGCCCTTCCGCTCTCGTTCCAGGCGACACCACCTACTTGCTTGAAATCGTCGATAATGGAGCCACAGACCAAATCACCTTCAAGACAGATCACAGTTGGTCCCATGTGGACCCAACGGATGGCACCGTCACCTACAACCACGATGCCGGGCACGCGCCATTCGTCTTCCTACAATCAGATCAAAATCCATTGAGTAGTGACAGCCTACCAACTGGCAGCCTCAACCTTTCAGATTGGAACCTAAATAAGACCTTAACCTTCGGAAGTTTTTACGACCCTCCCGGAGTTCTCGTCAATGCCTCTCATCAGATTAGCGGGACTATCGACAGCCTTTCACTCGTCACTGTCGTCCCCGAGCCCGGGCACTATGCCTTAGTAATCGGAGCAGCCTCGCTCGTCTTCGCCGTCTCTAGAAAACGACGCCTCGTCGCCTAGGCGTGGGCAGTCTAACTTCGTAGCGGACTATTTTCCGCTATCCCAGAGATGCGCGACACCTTCCGTTAGGAGTTCGATCAACTCCAGATCCATAAAGGAGTAGTCGTCTGGAATATCCAAGGAATCAATCCTCGGCAACTCGTCTAAATCCCTAAAACGGTCTAAGATTCGTGAGCGGTGTTTTTTCTCCATCACGAGCACCCAATCAGCCCAGCGTAGATCCTTTTCCGTAATGCGATGTCGACTGCTCTCGCTAATGCCTGCTGAGCGAACACTCATCCTGGGGTCATCTCGAAAGATCTCCGCCGCCGTAGGACTTCGCCATTGATTCCGGCCACAAACAAAAAGAATTCTTGTCAACGACACTGCCCTGCTTCCTGTCGCCGGCCGGACGCTTCACCCTCTGCTTCAGAGAGAAGCGGATTCCTAGTCCAGTTTCCATTCACCTTCAAGAGGGAGGCTCTGAAGAACTCATCAAGCCGAGACCATTCGCTGGTAAACTGAGTTTCCTTGGTCACTGCCTTGATTCGATTCATTTGATCAACGATAAACTCACTGATGATTGGAATCTGTGGGCCTGATTGACTTTCATCACCACTCTTCTTCCGCTCCATGAGCAACTCAATCTCGTTTCTCAGAGTCCCCTTTGGGACCAGCCTGTCCAAGAGACATTGGAACTCGATTGGTGGCGTCCCAAGTCCTTGCTCAATCCACATGCACGCAAGCACGGGACGCAGCATATAGAAGTATCGTTTGAATCGTATTTGATCCTGCTGCAGGTAACTGCGCCGATTTCGATCGGCCATGCTCATGTAGTGATACATGCATCCAATCGGAGAAAAGTATTGCGGAATGAGCGCGGAAAGCGACTCTCGAAAGCCTTCAAACTCAGCATAAACGATCGGAGACTGAAGCCACTCTAACAAGGGCGGGTTAGATTTCCGGAAAAGCCCCAGAGCCTTCTGAAGATCCCAACCGGAGATATCCAAATCGTTTGAGATCGGCTTTTCAATAACATCTCTCAGGGGAGAAACCCTGAGATAGGCATCCGTACTCCGGAGATAGATAAATCGCACATCATAATCACTATCCCTGGACTCGAAGCCCCAAGCACGACTTCCCGACTCACAGGCCCAGAGAATAGTAACGTTTTCCTCTCGCGCAACCGCCCTTAGTTCATCTCGAATCTCATTCTTAATTTGTTCCTCTATCATAAAGAAGCCAAAGATGCTCCAATCGGAAGGATATCAATGCCAGCCCACCGGCACGCCCCGAAAAAGACCGGTCCTCGGAATTGGCCGCTAGCCAATTCGGTTGAAACAAAATCGTCCCGGACGCCGAGGTTTCCGGGGAGCCAATCGTTCGTTGATTCGCGCTCGCCGAGCAGCGAGAAAATGTAGGAACCGGTAGACGAAATATAGGGGAGCAATGACAAGAGCAAAGGGCAGCAGAAAAAGCATAACCAACAGAACAAGAGACATTAAGTCGCCAAGACCTGCAATAATGGCCAGCCCCCCAGAAGTAAGAAGAGACGCGATCGAGGAGCCGTCATTCAAGCTCAAAAAAGTAACAGCACAGAAGCCCCCACAAACCCAATAAAGAGCCGTTTTCAATCGAGCAACCTCATCGACAAGAACTTGAATCCTTGCCGACTCATTGGATCGCTCCTCTGAGCTTGTTACATTTCCTGCCATTACAACTAACGCTAGACTTAGCAGCATATGTCGTCAAGGCGGATTCAGTGTTCAGGGCAACCGATTGAGGATCAGTCTTTCCAGCCTGTGCAAGTAAGGAGTGCTCTGGCAGACCTGTCGTCGTGAACGATGAAATGCTGCAGCACTCCAACAAGGGCTCGAATCATCGCTTGGTTTATGGAGCGCGAGAGTGACGCTGTCGCGTTTCCCCCAGAGCTCAGCGATTGTTCATCGACGTCTATACGCCATCGGGAAATCAACCACTGTCATCAATGAGCCCTCCCATCAAATCTTCGATTAAACCACCCGTGTACGATCCTCCAAATTGATCTGCAAGGTCGGTTCGAGAATCGATGAGGATTTTGATTGGCTCGCTTCTTTACCCGCGGGCCGCTGCCGGCGAAACTGTATCCACCAGGCCTCTTGCTCGGAGTGAGTCCAGGAACCGTTTGAAGGACAGCTTTGCAGGATTTCTAACATCTCCCGTGCTGATTGAGGACGTTTCGAGGCTTGTTTCTCCAAGCACTGATGAACCAGTTTTTCGAGCACTGGATCGACCGAAACTCCAATGCGTTGATGAAGCGCATCCGGTTCGCTGGCAACGTGGTGTTGCATCACTTCGAAGGCGGACTCACCAGTGAAAACATGATCTCCAGACAGGAGGTAGTAAGCCAGCGCCCCAACGGCATAGAGATCGCTTCGCTGGTCCACTTGATCAGGACGAGAGACTGCCTCCGGAGCGATGAACTGGGGAGTCCCCGTGATTGACAAAGTTTGAGTCACATCCGCTGCGTTTACTTCATTCTCGCGATAGGACTTTACCAACCCGAAATCAAGCACTTTCACCATGTCCGGCACGCCCCCGCGATGGCAGAGAATCACGTTGGCAGGTTTAATATCTCGATGAACCAAACCGGCATCGTGGGCTTCACTCAATGAGGCACAAATCTGCCTGAGAATATGAACGGCACGCCCGGGAGCAATTTTCCCTTCGTCACGGATCAGATCACGAAGATTGATTCCATCCAAATACTCCATCGCATAGTAAAAGATACCGTCAGGGGTATGACCGTAGTCGAATATCTGAATTGTATTCGGATGGGCGAGACGACAGGTCATTTGCACTTCCCGTTCGAAACGACTCACGGAGGTTTCATCGGCCTTCTCAGGGAGCAGGAGCTTCACCGCGGTGTCCCGTCGCAAGAGGGCATGTCGAGCTCGATAGACGGCCCCCATCCCTCCTTCCCCAATTTTTTTCTCCAAGGTGTACTGCCCCAGTTCCTTGGCTTCGAGCGCAACGTCCTCCATTTGGCGACGAAGCAACACGTTGAAGTAAGAAAAGAGAAACAGACCGACACCAGAGAGGATGGAAAGCAACAGGAGGATTAGAAAGACCAACCGGAGCACTCGCAGGGGTTGATAGGCCTCCGAGGCATCTAACTTCGTTGCCACGCCAAACTCATACTTCGGCAACCACTGCCAGGCACCAACCACCGGAACGCCGCGATAATCGCGAAAACCACTCACATCAAGTCCATCCTCGCCTTTAACCGCATCTGCCACTAGTCGCGTGAGTGGCCAGGCGTCTTTTTCCAGAGACGGCTGAAAGCCTTTCGACAGATCTCCACCGGGATCCCTGAGTTCCAGATTCAAGGCAGACCCCCCCACACCGAGCGCATCCTCGATCAGTCCCCACTGAGACAACTCCGCTTCAAATCGGCTCTGAGAGAGCATGATGCCGTTAGCATCAAAGGCAAAGGTCTCTCCCGAGTCCCCTGGCCGGGCCACGGACAAGATTCGAGTAAACTCCTGCTCCGGTTGAATCATCAACCCGATCGCCGCGATCACATCACCGGCATCATTCTGGATTGGGGCCGCCACGGCCATGATCGTTCGATTGCGCCGACCGCCGCCTCGCCTTGGGCCACCAGGTCCGCCGGGACCACCTGGACCACCTGGACCACCGCGAAATTGCCCGCGTCGTTCTTCCCCCGGCTTGAGGTTCTCAGAATTTTCAAAGCCTCCCCGCTCGGGACCCGCAGCCATTCCACCCCGGCCGAATCGAGCTCGATTCTCGCCCTCACCCTCCAGCCCTGGTTCACCACGAAACCGAGTCGACTTCGAACCTGCCCCCCCCCTGCGGCCTTGCCCTCCGGGACCGCCTCCCCGTCTTGGAGGCTGGTAAGGGGTTAGGAGCACCGGCTCACCATCGGTAAAGATCTCCTGAAACTTGTCCAATGCCTCGTCATGAAGCTGATCCCCCAACATCCCCTCAAAGGGCGCCGCAATAATCACCCCATTGGGATCGATCACTACGAATCCTAAGCGCATGGAACGCATCCTAGGTTCGACATAGTCTCGCAAACGCTGAACTTCTTCAAAACCGCACAGCTGCTCCCCCTCAGCACCATCCGTCGCAGCTCGTTCCACCACGTCGACTGCCAAGGAGCGCACCTTTTCTTCAGACGCCAAAGTACTGACGAATCGAAGCTGATTGTCGATCCAGATATTGAGCGCCGTCACATCCGCGCCAATCATTGATTCCAACTCGTTCTTGAGCTGGTTCTCGATCGCCCGTCGCACCTCTGAATTACACCACCATCCCGTCACTGCCACCACGGCAGCAATCACAACCGGGATTACCCAAATTCGTTTTTGTCCTCCAAAATTCATGCCTTGCCACCCATCATCCTCGTCACATTAATACTAGACGGTCGAAACGAACATAAAGTTTCAACGCCATCGGGCAAAATCTCTATTTGCCTTCGTTCGAGAGATCGAAATCATCCTCCGTGATCGTCGTCCCTTCTGCGAACCCCTCCTCAGAATCAGGCTCCATTGTCACCGTAAACGGAGTGGTCCAGACAGCTCCATCCGCCTTCTGTTGGAGTACCTTGCGCCCTAAAAACTGAGGCAAGCGATTCGCCAATCGACGCCGAAAGAAATCCCAACGCCCGCGAAAACGATACACCATAAGGGCGCGATACTCGCCTGTGGTCGGCTGAAATAAGAATCGGCACAAGCACCGTTGCAAACCGTTCCTAGAGTTGAGCTCTGCCCAGTACAATCGCTTCCCGACCGGCACGGTTACCCACTCATTCCCAACGAGTCGTTGCAACTGATACGGCCGCAAATAATGCACCGGCTCAGCGCGCAGGACCGAATTGCTTGGCTGTAAATTGAGGGGAACGAAAAAGGACAATTTGCGCTTGCTCACCGTAATGGCATCGACCAATAGCATTTCATCGGCAATCGGCCACCGGCCCTCATGCTTCGGCCAAAAGACGAGAACTAGCATAGGCACCACCAAAAGCACAGCAGCTCCAAGCAGCATGGAACGAGACCCGCTCATAGGACCATCATCCAACACCAATTAAAGCAATCTCGGCTGCCCCAATCTTCATTCACGCACGTTCCCTATCTCGCCTCTGAGCGTCCTAATTGAGATAATCCCTCATCGCCAAGTCTCGGAACTCGCTGAGCCTCTGCTCCCAGAGGGACACCAACGCAGCAACCCGCTCAGGATGGAGAGCACTCAGATCCGTCGACTCCGCTCGATCAGATCCTAGATGATAGAGCTCCCAAGCCTCATCTTTAGGCGCGACCACTTTCCAATCCCCTCGACGCAACGCTTTGTGGTCATCATGAAACCACCAGAGATAATCGTGCTCGACGGTTCCATCAGCAGAAAACAAAGGCACAAGACTCTTCCCGGGTGCCACAGGCATTCGAGCCCCTTCATACTCATTCGGTTTTTCCACCTGCGCTAGTTCCAAAATCGTCGGCGCGAGATCAATCACGTGCCCTGGATTATGGCGTAACTCACCTCGAGCCTTGATGCCGTGGGGCCAGGAAATAATAAGGGGCGTTGAAATCCCTCCCTCATGCGTCCAGGTTTTGTGTCGACGAAAGGGCGTATTGCAGGTCGTCGACCAACCCGGCCCGAGGCACAAGTACGATGTCGCAGATCCAGGACTCGCCTCAGGATCATGCCCATCGGCACGAACCATAATCTCGGCGCTCGCTCCGTTGTCCGAAAGAAATAGGATAAGTGTGTTATGATACGCCCCCATCGCTCGAAGCTGATCCAGCACTCGGCCAATTTCCTGATCCACACGATCTACCATCGCCGCATGAAGCACCATTTTCATTGATTGGAACGAACGCTGTTCCTCTGACAGCTGATTCCACAACAAGGGACGGTTCACCTCTCCTGGCCCCAGAATGTCCAAGGCCTTAGGAAAATGATAAGGCGGACCTAGTTTTCTCTCCACCGCTGAAAGAGTGCCCTTAAGCAAGCCCATGTTCTGCTGACGTTCCCAACGCTCTGCCCTCAGCAAGGCCCAATCTCGTTGATAGGTTTCACGATACTTTTCGATATCCTCCGGAAGGGCATGCAAGGGGAAATGAGGGGCAGTGAACGCGAGGTAGTGAAAGAAGGGCTGATTTGCAAAGGCCTCAGCGTGTTCCTTCAGTACTGACACCGCATGATCGGCAATCGCGACCGTTCCATAGTAACCGGAATCCTTGGCCACCTTGGGCAAGGCCACATCATCTCGCCAATGCACTTCGGGATTGAAAAAACGCCCCTGATCCTTCAAATAGTAAGATCGGTCAAAGCCATTTTCGATCGGCATCCCGTCAATGTGCCATTTACCAGAGTGATAGGACCGATAGCCGGCCTGTTTCAAATATGCCGGTAACAACCTTGCCCATGCAGGTCGAATTCCTCCCCCGCCACTCCGAACCCCAGGGACTTTGTCCCGTCGAATCTGTTGGGCGTAGTATCCCGTCAGCAGCGCACCACGGGTGGGCCAGCAGCGCCCCGTATTGTAAAATTGCGTAAGCCGCAGGCCCTGGGAGGCTAAGCGATCCAGGTTCGGGGTTTTGATTTCCCCGCCATAGCAGCCCAGATCCGAGTATCCCATGTCATCCACCAAGATCACGAGAACATTAGGGCGGGAGGCGGCCGAGAGAAACACAGCAAGGAAAAGCATCCAACAAGACAAGCACCTAACAAAGGTATGAATTCGCACTATTGCCATTCAGCCGATGCTAGAATCTCCGAAGGGCTCTGTCACCCTCGATCTGAAGGCTATGGAAAGTCTGTTCTCCCGTGTCCCTCTTGGGACGATCAATAAAAACCGACCGGTTGCTCAGATCCGATAACAAGAGATCGACAAATCCTCAGCCAACTACTATTTTCTTGGCATTCAAGTCATGAACCCAACAAAGATGGCCATTCTATCACGACATCTGATGGGACTGCTGTTCTCTTTCTTAACCGTCGCGTTGATTCATGCCTCTCAGGACTTACCAGAGCCAACGCAATGGCCATTCTCGCCAAGATCGAATCCTATCCCACCACCTCTTCCAGCCGATGAGATCGCCGCGAACGAAATCGATCATTTCATCATCGATAAACTTCATCAAGCCGGACTGAAGCCCGCTCCCAAGATTGAAGGGGAACAGCTGGCACGACGGGTCTACTTTGATCTCATCGGATTGCCCCCCAGCCCGACAGAACTTGAAGCTTTTCTACAGGACGACGATCCGAAGGCCTTTGAAAGGCTTGTCGACCGACTCCTCGAAGATCCGCGATACGGCGAACGCTGGGCTCGGTTCTGGCTCGACATTGCCCGCTATGCCGACACGGCTGGCTATGAAGGCGATCCTGACCTCCCCTATGCATGGCGCTATCGCGACTACGTGATCGATGCCTTCAACCAAGACAAACCCTACGATCTATTCATCAAGGAGCAACTTGCTGGAGATGAGTTCAAAGAGATCATGGGGGCCGGTGACCTTCCTAATCCTGAAGCCGAGCAAACCGTGGCTCTCACCTTTCTCCGTCTGGCTCCATTCACCGAGCCCCGAGGGGACGAGACACGCCACGAAATGCTCAGCGAGATGACGTCGACTGTGAGCTCCGCCTTTCTTGGCCTGACCGTCGGTTGTGCGCAATGCCACGATCACAAGTATGACCCCATTCCGACACGAGACTTCTATCGAATGAAGGCCTTCTTCTCTACGGTCTGGCTCAAACGACCCGAACCCGGCGACATCTATCAAATCGGAGCCCCGCTCCCAGCAAAACATTACCGTGAGGGCGAGAACGAACGCTATGAAGAGATGCGAGCGGACTATCTATCTGAAATGGAGAAGGCCAAGAATCAACTAGAAGAATTAACCAGCGAGTTTGACACCCGGCTGGGGCCTCCCAAAGCAGGCTTCGGGATCCAAAGTTCAGGGCACGATCTAGGAAACAACTACTACTTCGAGACCACTCCCGTTGCTGACGGCGAACTTCACCATTCCATCGTAAACAGCTCCTCAGACGGATGGGAGTTTTTCACCGACGGAAGCAAGGCCGAAACACTTGAGAGCCTCAGTGGTAAAAACACGGGACATTGGTTTGCCTCGATCCCTTCGCCAAACTCCATCAGCCTCGGACAGCAAGTAGATTCCGCTTCATTGCCAAAAGGGAACGCCCACAAGGGACAGATTGCCGAGGTTCTCATTTACGATCATCCGCTTAGCGAGGAAGAACGTCGAGCTATCGACGTCTACAAGGAGGCAAAATACGGTAGCATACCACGCTCGGAAGCCAATCCTCCGATGGCAGGACTCTCGTTCTGGCTCGATGCTTCTGATCCGGATGCTGATCGTGAAACGCCCCCGCCCGCTAGTGACACAACCCTCGCTCAATGGGTGGATAAAATCGAAGGACTCCGCATGACTCAATCATCCCAGCAACTGCAGCCAAGGGTCCAGCGGAACCAGCCGACCGACGCGCCAAGCGTTCTCTTCGAAAAGAGCCTTTTGGTTGCGAAGGAATCTGATGCCGCGTTCTTTCAACACGAAGCAGGCGCGTTGGTCATGATCTACGGGGTCCAACAGAATCACCGCGCCGAAGGGTACGGCTTTGCCATTGGCGGGCAACGAACTTTCCTAAGCACGGTGATTTACCCAGGCAAGGGAGCCAACGCGGACCTCAATTCTATCCTTTCCGACGAGACGAACGATCTGTTTTCCCGGGACGAACGGGACCGCTTTGAATACCTGTCGCAACGAGAGCGCTTTATCAAACAACACCTAAAACGACTCGAGCCGATGGCCATGTCTCTGCGCCATTCCTACGGACCGCCCTTCGAGCCCGGCGTTCCCGTCTCACGCATTATGTTACGAGGGGAACACGACAATCTGGGAGAGGTTGTTCAGGCAGGGTTTCCCAGTGCCATCACGGGACACAGCAAGCCTGCGGAGATTCGCCTTGACCCCTTCAAACGATGGCCAACCCGAAGCCGCCGAATGACCTTAGCCAATTGGATCGCAAGCCCAGACAATCCACTGACGGCTCGCGTGATCGTCAATCGTCTTTGGCATTGGCATTTTGGCCAAGGCATCGTCAAGACGCCCAGTGACTTCGGGAAGCTCAGCGGTGGGCCATCACATCCCCAACTACTCGATTGGCTAGCCAACTATCTTGTCGAAAAAGAATGGCACCTCAAGGCAGTCCACCGTCTCATCGTCACATCGAGAACCTACCGTCAAGCCTCTCACATTGACTCGACGGAGGGCAATCGGAGAGATCCCGAGAACCGGCTCCTCTGGCACTTCAATCCGCGACGCCTAGAGGCCGAGGCCATACGCGATAGTATTCTCTACGTCAGCGGACGTCTCAACAGCGAGCTCTACGGCCCCCCAATCTTCCCTGAACTCCCAGGGGGAATCGAAGAGCAAGTCAAATACAACAATAGCAAATGGGACACGGACCCGTCTTCAAGAGCTCGGAAACGCAGTATTTACGTTTATCAACAGCGCACTCTCTCGATGCCTTTCCTCCAAACATTCGACGCGCTCGTTTGTGAAGATTCCCGCCCCATGCGCCGAACCTCCATCACGCCCCTTCAAGCCCTCGCCATGTATAACGGAAAGTTAGTCAATCAAGAGGCAATCCATTTTGCCCAGCGAATCAAGAAACACGCGACCAACCCACGAGAGCGAATCCAGTGGGCCTTCCGTTCTGGACTCAGCCGCCAGGCCCGCGAAGACGAAATTGTTTCACTGCTCCCTTTCGCCAAAGATCACCAGCTCCCTCAACTGGCACGAATCATCTTCAACACTAACGAATTCGTGTACATCGACTGATGCAACCGTTGCCATGAATGCTGCTTCTCAGATAAATGCTCCCCTGTTTAGCCGTCGCTCGTTTCTCCACCAAGCCTGGAACGGCATCGGTGCCCTTGGTTTGGCGGGACTTCTCCGTGACGATGTCCTGGCGGCCAGTGCCGGAAAAAACCCCCTCGCCCCACTTCAAGCACACTTACCCAGAAAGGCAAAGCACTGCATATTTCTCTTTATGCAGGGGGGCGTCAGCCAGATGGATTCCTGTCTCTTATACACATCTGACGCTGCCGACGAGCGATCTAGTGTAG
>CAJXVR010000091.1 GCA_913061285.1 uncultured Verrucomicrobiota bacterium
AGATGTAGAGAGGTCTCGTGGGCTCGGAGATGTGTATAAGAGACAGATTTCAGGTGAGACGTCCTGGATCATGACACCGAGGAAGCCGCGACTGACGTGTCCCTTCTCGATGAGATCTTCCATCACGTTTCTAGCGAGATTGGTTGGGATGGCAAAACCGATTCCTTGATTGCTGCCGGTGCGCGAAAGAATGGCCGTGTTGATCCCGATGAGCCGGCCTTCGACGTCGACCAGCGCGCCTCCAGAGTTTCCGGGATTGATGGCGGCGTCTGTTTGAATAAAGTCCTCATAGTCCAATCCCATGCTGGCGCGCCCCGTGGCGCCGATGATTCCCATGGTGACGGTTTGGCCAACGCCGAAGGGGTTTCCGACGGCCAGGACGACGTCCCCAATTTCGATTTGATCGCTATTGCCGATTCGAGTGTAAGGGAGGTCGTCCGCTTCAATTTTCAAGACTGCGAGATCGCTTTTCGGGTCGGTTCCGACGAGTTTGGCAGTGTACTTTCGGTCGTTGTCGTTGAGTGAGACGTTGATCTCCTGTGCTCCATCGATGACGTGATTATTTGTAAGAATATAGCCATCTGAAGACACGATGACCCCGGATCCGAGGCCTCGTTTCATTGGCATTGCTTTGTTTTGCTCCCGTTGAGGTCGACTAAAGAAGCGATCGAGAAGTGGATTGGACTCGAAACCAGGCATCGTGTTTCGCTGTGCTGTGACCTGTGTCATTGTATCCACCCGCACGACGCTGGGGGCGACTGCCTTGACCACATCTGAGAAACTTCTGGGAATACTCCCATTACGTTCGATCGGAGTTTCGTCGATGACAAGATTGATTGATCGTAGATTGGAGTGTTCGCCAGCGTAAGTGAACCAACCGAAGCTTGCTCCGGTGCCGATGAGAACACCTACAATTGAAAGGATTGCGGCCTGTCTTGACCTTCTGAGAGTTAGTAAGATTCGTTTCATGATTCTCTAGATATACTTTGTGTGATTCGCTTTGTAAGCTCACAGAGAACATGGCAGGTGAGAGTGACTTGAACCTTTCCCGAACATTACAAATATGAAAGAAACGAAAAGGACCGTTGGTAGGCCTTAGTCATGAAGGCTTGGCAATTTAGTTTCGCCTTACTGATTGGCTACCTTGGGGTATTCCATCTCTGGATGGGGGCGGATCGTTCATTTGTCGTCGCGAGCGGACTATTGTGGTGTCTGGCCTATGGTGTTTGGATGTTGCTAGCTCAGAAGGAAGGATATTTTGTAGATCGACTGGACTATTTTTCCCATTGGGTCGTTATTCTTGACGTGGCGTTAGAGGCTCTTTTGCTGCGAGAACATAATCACTTGGGGTTTTGGTTATGTGCTTTGGCCTTTGCTGCAGTGATAGGAGGATATCGCTGGAATGGGCTGAAAAGACCTTGAAGGCGTTCAAGGATTCTTTGAAATAAGAAAGGCTCACCTCAGTGAGGTGAGCCTTTCGAATGTTTAAAAATAGAGGGCGCTCGTTCTACTCTGCGGCAGGAGGGACAGGCGGAGGAGGGAGCACGCGAACGAAGATTGTGCGTCCGGGAGCAATGCGCTCAGCATGGATCACTTGACCGTCTTCACCGATCGCGAGACCGGATGCTCGTCGACGCCATCGTGGATCTGGTCCAAGGGCGGTGGCCGATTCGACATTCACGAGTTGCCCCGCTTCGCCGCTGATGACTACCTCTAAGCGGGAGCCATCCTCCGAGAGACGGCTTACGACGCTCAGCCCAGATGGGGGAGGCGTGACAACCGGGGGTTCTGGCTCTGGTTCGGGCTCTGGCTCTGGCTCCGGTTCGGGCAAGACGACATCGACCGAGGCCTGTTGACTCCGAATAGAATGCGTCGACGTGAAGACAACGACGGAATAACTTCCGGCGTCAATGGCACCGGCTGACGCGATGGTGTAGACAGCGTCTGTTGCGCCCGTGATATCGTTCCCGTTTCTTTGCCATTGATAGCTCAGACCGGTTGCTCCGCCAGCGGCGACGGATAGTGAAAACCCTTCGTTCTCATTGACGGTAGTTCCCTGGGGTTGTTCCGAGATGGAGAGTGGATTGTCATCGTCTTCGAGTACGAAATCCTTGTTCCAGGTGCCTGCTGTAGGAGCTGTGACAAGAACGGATGTCCCGATGGAAAGCACGGGCTCTTCGGGTTGCCATGCGCCTTCGGTGTAGGTTGCCGTGACGGTGAATTCACCCTGGCTGTCTACAGTTGAGATTGTGAGGCCATCGATTGTTGGGAATCCGAGGTCTGTAGAGATGAGGCCGGTAAGAGGGAGAACACTCGAACGGAGGGATTCACCTGCTGGGATGAAGTTTTCGAGCATGCCCGTAACTGGCTTGCCGACGCTGTTCCAGGTGAACGCTTCAGGACTTGAGGCTAAAGCCCCTTCACCTGGCGTGAGTGTCATTTCGGGAAGAGACCAAGAGCCGGGATCGGCGCTATATCGATTGGTTTCCCAGTTGCCCCCAGTGAGCTTGATGAGTTCGAACCCATCAGGAGCATTTCCGATAAGATCTTGGATGCGATTGGCTCCGGTTGCTAGTGGATTCGAGACCAATGAAAATCCCTGAGGAATGCCGATGGGGGCGAAACCTACCCCAACGCTTTGGCCCAATGCCGTACTTCCGGCACTGAGGCTGAGAACGCTGGCGACGACGACTAAATTCTTAATTAACTGGTTGCTGTGTTGCTCCATGCCTTTGGATCTTTCTGAGACAGAATTGACTTGAAGTGTCTTATCAGGATGCCTGTGCTTGTCAAAGCTATTCACGGTCTGGTGGAGGCGGCGAGAAAGGGATTTCATTGATCGAGTATAAGCGTTATTAACTTTGGAATCATGGTTTCACGAGTACGTCTGACGATCGCTTTGGTTTGCTTCGGAATAGCCAGTTTTTCGCATATTATCTTCGCTCAAGCGAGCTGGCCTCAGTTTCGTGGGCCAAGCGGGCAGGGCTATTCTGCAGCAGATAAGTTGCCAGATTCATGGAGCGAGACAGAGAATGTGCAGTGGAAAGTTCCTATTCACGGGCGTGGTTGGTCGTCGCCCGTCGTCGCTGATCAGCGCGTTTGGTTAACAACAGCTACGGAGGATGGTCGTCAGCTTTCGGCGATCTGTTTGGATGTCGTGACAGGGGAGATGCTCTTCGACAGCATTCTTTTCACTGTTGAAGAACCTCAGTTTGCGCACAAGTTCAATAGTTACGCTTCACCAACTCCAGTCTTAGATGGCGGGAAGGCTTATATTACCTTTGGTTCTGAAGGGACGGCCTGCCTGGACGCGAATACCTTTGAGGTGCTATGGCGTCGAACGGATATCGAGTGCAACCATTTTCGGGGAGCTGGATCTTCGCCTATCGTCTTTGGAGGCCTCTTGATCATGAATTTTGACGGAAGCGATCATCAGTTTGTGACCGCCTTGGACAAATTGACCGGCCGTACGGTCTGGCACACTAAGAGGTCGATCGACTTTCAAGACCTCAACGAGAAGGGCTTGCCGGATCGAGACGGGGATTGGAGAAAGGGGTTCTCGACCCCTCATATTACCAATACAGGGGGGCGACCGGCTTTATTAAGCATTGGATCGATGGGGCTATATGCCTACGAACCTCTGACCGGCCGAGAACTCTGGCGGGTAGAATCAAGGGTAGGGCATTCAGCGAGCACAAGACCCACTATCGCCGGTGATCGAATTGTCTACTGCACCGGCTTTTCGAAAGGGGAGCTCTGGTGTGTGAACCCTGGTGGTGTTGGAAACGTTTCGGATTCGCATGTGCTCTGGAAGTTGAAACGGAGCGTCCCTAACAAGCCATCACTAATCTATGACTCGAATACGATATTTATGATTCACGACGGCGGGGTTGCATCGTGTGTCGATATTGAATCAGGAAAGCCCGTTTGGCAGGAACGAATCGGGGGGAACTATTCGGCCTCTCCCCTCTTACATCGGGGAACAATCTATTTCTTTAGTGAGGAGGGGAAAACGACGCTCATTGATGCTTCTCGTGAGTTTGCGATCAAGTCGGTGAGTCATCTTGATGATGGTTTCATGGCGTCACCTGCAGTGGTCGACTCGTCACTAATCCTACGGTCTAAAACAAGCGTTTACCGAATTGGCAAGGACTGAGGCGTTGACGCTCGTCGTTCCAAGTGAAGCCTGATCGGCTCAACGCAGCAAAAAGCCAAGGTTAAATACCTTGGCTTTTTGTTTTAAATTTCAGAGTTTGGGGGAGCTTGCTGTTGCGACGTTACTCCCTTGGCTGACAAGAAGGAGAGTCTACGCTTCGTTCTCCTGTGGTTTTGGCTCTGGGCGTTTTTGATTCTTATCGTTCTTCCCGCCTTCCTTCTGATAATAGGAGGCGTAGTAACGATTCTGGTAGTAGTAGTAGGAATAGTAGTAAGAATCCTTACCTTCGAAGTCGATATCGTTGACGACGGCTCCGATAATCTTGACCCCGGCGTCCTGGATTCGTTGAACTGACCGTCGGGCATGATCTCGCCTGATCTTGTTAAACTTCGTTACGAACACAGTGCCGTCACAAATGGAAGCGATCACGAGTGGATCACTCACAGCTGAGACTGGAGGGCAATCAATGATGACGCGATCGTATTTCTTTTTCACTTCCTCAACAAATTCCTTCATCTTATCAGAGCCGATGAGCTCAGAGGGACTTGAGGGAACCGTTCCGCTGCACATTAGGTCCAAGTTTGGAACTTCTGTGGTATGAGTGACCTCATCAATCGAATTTACTTTTCCAAGGAGATACTGAGTAAGTCCTACCGGGCTTTGCAACTGGAAGGCCTTGTGAATCGAGGGACGTCTAAGATCGGCATCAATGAGCAATGTTTTAAGACCTGTCTGAGCGGTGACAATCGATAGATTACAAGAAACAAGTGATTTCCCTTCTGAAGGAATGGTGCTTGTTAGCGCTATGCAGCGAAGGTTTTCTTCGGGGTGAGCGAGGGAGATAGCTGCGCGAATCGTTCTGAACCCTTCCGAGCTATTTGATTGGGGATGCAGGTGTGCCTGGAGGTCACGTTCAACGATACTATTTGTCCGAATGTTTGGAACGTAGCCAAGGAAGTCCAGCCGAAGGTAAGTCTCGATATCATCTTGTGATTTGATTGAGTCGTCCAAGAAATTAACGAAGAATGCGAGGCCAAATCCGACACCCAAACCGCCCATTACTCCGAGTAGCAGCGTTAAGACCGTATTCGGCTTGAATGGTTTGAAAGGAGCCGTCGCCCGATCCACCACGCGCATGTTTTGCATGGATTCTTTAGAGCTAAGATCCATTTCTTTTGCCTTACCGAGAACCAGTTCGTAGAGAAACTTGGCCCGATCAGACTTTCTCACCAGCACATCATACTCGACCTTCTTTTCAGAAAGCCCGTGCTGATCCAGCTCGACTTCTCTGAGATGGTCTTTCGCAGCTTCTTCTTGGTCTTTCGCGATAGCGACCCGTTGATTTAGGGTTTCGATGACCTTTTCGGCCTCTTCCTTGATCTTTTGTTTTTCATCCGCGATCTGTTTTCTGGCTTCAATGACCAATGGATACTTGTCCTTGTAACGTTCTAGGAGCCGAACAAGCTCCGACTCGTCTGCCAGGAGCTTGACTTTTAGCCCGGCGATTAAAGGATTGTCTGCGACGTATGGAACTGTCTCGATATCGACCCCTTGCGCTAGGCTCTGTTGCACCTGGAGGGCAACTCGAGATAGGTCAGTCGCAGCTTTTTTTGCGGCGTCGTAATCAAGTTGGGCTTGACGAAGCGCTTGGGAGATAATGTTCTGATTTTCTTCCAGAGAAACCAGATCGTGGACCAATCGAAACTTATGAACAGCCAAAGCCTTATTCTGGACCTCTCGTTCTAGCGTTTCTACTTCGTTTTGTAACCACAAAAAAGAATCCCATGACTTTGCCTTCTTCTGATCTAAGTTGTCAGCGAGAAAAAGTTCAACGAGCGTGTTGGCGATCTCGGCAGCCCGTTTGGGATCTGGGTGCTGCACCTTGATATCAACCAATCGGCTGAGTCGGATTGGGGCAATTTGAATATCATTGATAACTGCCCTTAGCGGATCGACTGATCTCGCGTATCTCTCGTCTTCATCAAGATCTAGTTTGTTCACGACTTTCTGTATGAGGGTTCGGCTCAACAGGTTCTTGTATTGGGTCTGTAAGTAGTCTTGGTCTCTAGAATCTAGGGACACTGTTTGTCCTCCTAGATCTAGCAAGCCACCTGAAAGTCTTTCGATTTCCAATCTTGTCTCAGCAAGGTAGATGGGCGTGGCCTTGAAGAGATAGATGAGTGTGAGAGCGAAAACCGAGACAAATGCGGTGATCACTAGCCAGCGACGTTCAAGAATAACGTGCCAGTAGTGTCTGAAATTTAGTCCCTCTGATTGGTCCGTGAATGATTCGTTTGTGCCAGGTTCTTTATCCATCACGTTTTCTAGAAGAAGCGCTCGGGGATCTTGATAACGTCGCCAGGTTTGACTACAACTCGTTTTTTAGGGTCCTTATTCTTTTGAAGAAGAAGATCGTCATAACTGTAGCGGCTTTTCTTGCCGTCGCGGAACAATTCGATGGAGTTTCTCTTTGCATTGGGTGTCAAGCCTCCAGCAAGAGAAATAGCCTGAACAAGGTCGATATCCTTTTCTGGGGGCAACCCGTACTGGTTTGGAACTCGGACTTGTCCCATGACGGAGAATGTTTGCTCGCTATATTCGAGGATATTGATATTGACTTGAGGATCAACCAGGTAGTCCTTTGCAAGAAGGGCTTTGATATTGTCTTGAACCTCTCTCGCCGTTTTTCCTGCTACACTAATGTCCTTGAGCAGGGGGTATGTGATTGTGCCACTTCCGTGAACCCTTGTTTCTAGGGTCAGCGTTGGTTCATCGAATACTGTGATTCGAAGAACGTCCTCCGCTTGGATCTTGTAGTCGGAGGCTGCGGCGTGGCTGGTTTCCATCCTGATGAAAGAAAGACAGATAAGAAGAATGAGAAATCTTAGTTTATGCATATTTCTAAAGTAGTGAGTTTTACTTAAATTCTTTAGTAACCAACCCTCATCGAAATACTAACCGTGTTTATGTCGTAGTCAACAAGTCCAAATGTTCCCGCTCTCGACAAACTGGACGAGAACGACTGGATGGAATAAGAGAAGCTAGAAGTGAGCCATTCTTGAATTCTATATTGAACCCCAAATGACCCGCTGAGCCAATCATTTGATCGGTCTGCGGAGAGCCCGGTCTTATTTTCCCAATTTTGGAAATTCATGTTGCCGCGGGCGCTAATGATCCATTTCTTTCGAGTTCCGAGTGGCTTGCTCAAGGAAAGGCCAACGATATCTGAGACTCCAGCAGCGTTTGCGCTTTGAATGCCGACGAATGTGCTTCTGGTGTATGAGATTTCTGATGAAATATCTCTTCCCATCAAATACTCAAGTGAAACAGTAGCAACCGGGGCGACAAAGGAATCTGAGCCGCGACTGAAAGAGGTTCTTTGAATACCAAAACTTATCTCTCCTGTAAGACGGTCGGTAAACTCACCTTCTGCGGAAAAGCCACCTCCGAAATACTTTTGGGCAGAGCCTCGCGCCAGAAGGGTGCTATTGGGATCGACGGCTCTTCTACCAAGCGTGCCACTAAGGCTCAGTGAGGCTTTAGGCCTCAATTGGAAACCGAAGCCTTGTCTAAATGATGTAGATTCAGTGTCGAATAAAGGAAGGTTGTCTTGGATATCGCTAAGAGAATAATCAATCGTACTCGTCGTGAAAGTCTTTGGGGTCAATTTGATACGAGTTGATAATCGTGCTGTTACATTGTTGCGTTCGATGAGTTGATCTAGTAGGTCCGTTGAACGGGTGGGTCCGTTGAGGATGGATTTCGTATTACTTCCTTGTATCAAGGGTGTTATATCGACCCGAGCTCCAGATAGCTTTCCTTGGAGCTGAAAGCTGTGATTACCCGCATTTTGTGCTGTATGCTCGTTGAACAGGCGATGTGAATAGTTGTAATTGGCGTTGATAAAGTTGCCGGTTGGTCTCCCTATGAGGAACGATGTTCCACCTGATAAGGAAGTGATAAGGTCGCCTTCACGTTCAATTTTTGTGGTTGAGCCGTCTGGATTGACGACAAAAAAGCTCTCATCCCCGCGAAAAAAGACGTTGTCGTTGTATGTTTCACTGATGCCGAAGGAAGGGCGAATGCTTACATTGCCTACTCGATAGTAGAGTAGTTCTTCAGGCTCGATCGCGCTCAGCTGATTTGGAACTGAAAGGGCACATGCCAATGATGCCGCTTGAAAGAACGTGGTTCTTCGAGTCTTGGCTTTTCGAGTCGATCTGATTGTCATTGGTTCTTGGAGCGATGGTTGCGCGTCTCTCCTTATTGAGCAATTGGGGCAATGAATCCTTCCAGAGACTCAAGGCGGTCAGGGAATGGCCCTGAAACAGAGGAAGCTACACTACTAGAGATTGAATATCAATAATTCAGTGTGCGCTTCCCAAGAATGGGTGGCAGAGAAGCAAAAAAAACGGCTGGACCTAAGTCCAGCCGTTTAAAAAGAGGTGCGTTAGACACTTAAGCTTGTCGGAGCTTGTGGCGGCGGTATGCAGCCATTCCGAGAAGGCCGAGACCGCTAACGAGAGCGTAGGTGGTAGGCTCAGGAACGACGGAGATGGTAACGTCGTCGAAAATGGTTTGCGAGCCGGTGTTGCCTGTAGTTGATATTAAGCGAACTTCGATGGCTTGACCGTTCTGTCCGTGACCTACCCCAGCGTCAAATTGAATGCTGACAGTTTTTAGGTCGCTCGTTAGGGTGCCGCCAGCGACCTGGGCGATAGTAGCCTTTTGAAGCTCCGTTCCTCCAGTTGTGTATAGTCCTGCCTCGAAGTCGGTCGGTAGAGGTGTTCCCCCAGAGTTTCTTACTCCCACTTTGAAGGTAAGTTGCAGGCTAAGGTTATCTGCAACAGTTTCACCGATAGTTTGTGTGAAGGATCGATCGCCGGTTAGGTAGGCGATGTTGGCTGGGCTGTTGGAAGTAACGAGAGAGAATTGGTCATTGTTGAGGAGGCCTGCCGTCCCGGAGGCTCCTGTTCCGTTAGACCAGCCTGTGGGTACGGAGCTGGTGAAACCAGTTCCACCAACTGCGCCACCAGTTTCGAAATCACCATTGCTTATGCTAGCGCCTTGTGTGTCGATCAATGCCACCGTGAGTGCCAATGCTGCACCTAGAAATATTTTACTACTCATTTTGTGAATCACCTCTCCATTTCGAATTCTTCAAATATTGATCCAAACTCTTCGTATCAGTGCGGAGTTAATTCGTTTGTTCGGTTGATGTCAATTCATAATTGCCTTGCCTACTGGTGGTTGGAGAGGGTTTTGGTTCCGTTGAACAGTCGATATTCGACTCTTCTGGTGGTGTTAAATAGATTGTAAAAAGCGTGTAAGATGCTTATCTAGAGTATGTTAAGATAATGTCGATTGATTGATTGGGGGCGATTTTTGTAGGGCAAGAGGAGGTTTTTTTTTGAGAGGATTGAAGCGTTAAAAAATGATAAAAATCCTACGAATTGCGACATCGACTGCAGGCAAGGTTAGTCTTGTTTGTTTGAATCGCTGTTACTTCGCAGGATTCTAGTTTCAGTTTTGAATTTCAAAGCAACCGAGGAGCTATTACCCCTTGCTAAGTCATATCGGCCAAATCGAGCCTGCGGTGAAGCCTCCATCCACATAAATTGTCTGCCCGGTAAGAAAAGCGGCTGCTTTGGAGGCGAGGAATAGTGCTGTTCCAATCATGTCGTCACAGTTTCCAAGTCTCCCAAGTGGAGTGTTTACCTTGCCCCATCGGTGCATGGTTTCATTTGACCAGAGCTGCTTGGTTAAATCTGTCAAGATGAATCCCGGAGCGAGCGCATTGACTCTTACCCCTTTGGGCCCCCATTCCATCGCGAGTGAACGGGTCATCGTTTCTAGGGCTGACTTGCTCATGGCGTAGGGGGCGACGTTCTTGAGGGGGCGATCAGAATTGAGCGACGCGATGTTGATTTGGCAGCCCGAGCCTCGCTCAATCATTGAGGCTCCCAGCCTTTGACTAAGGAGGAAGGCGCCTTTGAGGTTGATGTTGAGGATTTCGTCGTAATCTTCTTCTGTGACTTCGGTCGCGGGTTTTCGGAGGTTGATCCCAGCGACGTTGATTAAGGTGTCGATTCTTCCGAATTGTTCGAGGCTGCGCTCGACCGTCTCGGAAATGGAAGATGGGTTGGCAACGTCGCAGACGAGCGGATGGACCGTTTGTTGGCTGGTGTCACTGAGACGCGCTGCTGTTTCGGTGATGGTCGTTTGTTCCCGGCCCGTGATAATGACCTTTGCTCCGCGGCAGGCGAAGCCTTGGGCAATTGCTTCACCGATACCGCGGCTGCCGCCAGAAACGAGAACGATTTGGTCCTGAACAGAAAATAGTGGATCTGACATAGAGTTGGTTGCTGATTTCTTAGAAGGGTGTTGACAGAATAGCTATTCGTCAATTTCTGAGCGCGCAAAGCTATTGTCAGGTTGTGGCTAGTGAGGGGTTGTTTGTTTGGTTTGTTTTCGACAGGGTAATGGCCTGTGTTATCTCGAAAACGAGAACTTCGCCAAAGCATCGGGATCGGTGGTTCCAAAGTTCAGCTTGATGATCAAAGCTTTTCTCAGTCCTATCGCCTTTGTGATTTGGCCGTTTGTCAGGGAATGTGTTGCTACGACGGTGTCTATCTCGACTCTTGCGAAGTGGACGTCCTTGAGTCCTTGACCCGTGATCAGGCGGGGCGCTTTCGCGCGCTCGGCATCGATTTCTCCTCTTCCCCTATTACCAGGGAGCGACAGCCTGATGGAACGATACGTTATCGAACGGCGACCCATCCATTCGACTATGGCCAGAGCGCTGAGTTCCCTGAGCATTTTGAGCGAACCGCGTGTGTTTTTCGCTGCGGCGATGGACGGTGTTCGCTTCAACAGATTGCTGTCGATCTCGATAAGGATCCTTGGTATTTCAAGCCCATGGGGTGCTGGATGCATCCTCTTGAACTGCGTTTGGGGGCGAAACCAACCCTTTCGGTGAGTGGGTTTGGGAAGAGTCCCTTCGGCTCCAATACCCAGTGTGGGCGTTCCTGTGCTGGAGGCGCTCCAGGATACCAAGTCTTCGAACGCGAATTACGTGCCTTGTCAGAAGTTCTTGGTCAGGATCTTCTTGTCTCTCAGAAGTAACGTGAGGAAGACGGTTCTCTTCCTGTTCGTCCTCTGCGATTGAGCGTCGATTGAGGCTGTCTAATTCCGGCTCGTGGGCAAATCAAGAGGTTGCGAATTCTGATTGCTTCTGCTTCTTTCGGGTAATGCGCTCTCTTTTGTTTCGGCTGGATAGCATGCGAATGACCTTTTTGGCTCCGTATTTCGCTGCTCTCATCTTATTCGCGTCGGCGACTGACCTGCTAGCTGACGAGGGCTTTACCGAGATCTTTGACGGGAAATCGTTGAAAGGGTGGACATTGCTGGGAAAAAAGGGTGACGGTTATGGGGTGAAGAATGGAATCCTTTATTGTGCCAAAGGCGGTGGCGGAAATCTTCTTTCCGACGAGGTCTATGATGATTTTGTCCTCCGCTTTGAGTTTCGGCTTACCCCTGGGGGAAATAATGGGGTGGCAATCCGAGCGCCATTTCAAAGTGGCAGCTTGGCCTATCAGGGGATGGAAATTCAGATTCTAGACGATACCGCAGAAAAATATGCGAACCTGCTGCCGGCACAGTACCACGGTTCTATCTACAAAGTGGTGGCTGCTAAGCGAGGAGCGCTCAATCCCGTAGGTGAATGGAATCACGAGGAGATCAGGGTTCAAGGGGCTTACGTGAAGGTGATTCTGAATGACGAGGTGATTGTTGACGCAGATTTGACATCAGTTTCGGACCCGAAAACGCTCAAGGAGCATCCAGGAATCAAAAATAAAAAGGGGCGGATCGGATTCTTGGGCCACAATGATTTCGTTGAATTTCGCCATATTCGAATTCGAAGGCTCGAGTAGTCTCGAGCTGCCATTCCTAGACTCCTGAAGAGCGGGGAGTTTTAGAGCCATGAGCGCTCTGAAATCGGTCATCGAGTGGATTTAATCAAGGATTGATGGCATTCATCCTTGGGCGCAGGAAATTCCTCATTTTTTGCGTATCCAATAGTCCCTTTCTCTCGTCTGTCTTGGCTAGTTGCGGGTTTGGTTGAGAAGGCTAAACCCGATCGGGTCGATCCCGATTGAGTCGTGAGAATATGAGAATTGATTCCGAAAGAGATAAGAATCTACCGATCGTGTCTTGGGGAGATGGTCCAGGGCGAGGGGCGAAGATTCCTTTTCGTGTGTCGAAGTTGGTAGGATGTGGAGGCGAGATTGCTTCACTCGCACTGCCGCAGCGGCACGGTTACTTTGAGATTCTTTTTGTCACTCGTGGGGCAGGATCCTTATACGTCGACTTTGAGGGGTTTCCGCTCTTTCCTGGAACAATGTTCTTTGTGAACCCTGGGCAGGTGCACTACGCGGAGTTGACGGAGGATGTGCATGGCTATGTGCTGTCGTTCCCTGAAGAATTTCTTTCCATTGACCCCTCCCGAGAGAGCACTGTCTTCGAGTTGGCCTTTTTTCAATCCTCTGATCGAGAACCTGTCGCCAGCTTTGGCGATGGAGAGACTGGAGAGATCGTTGCGATGCTGGAGTCGATTCTGGCCGAGTTTTCCAAGCGTGGGCGGGGCTATGTCACGGTGCTTCGATCCTATTTGCACATATTGTTGGTCAGGGCTTCACGGGGATTTCGATCGCCCATCCAACCACGTTCGGTATCGAGTGCGATCTTGACTACCCGTCGTTTTCGCCAACTGGTGTCCGAGCAAGTCCGAACATTAAGGTCAGTGAATGCCTATGCCGGTCAGCTTGGGATCAGTCCAGGGCACTTGCATGATGTTGTGAAATCAAGTGCGTCGACGACTCCAAGTGAGATAATCCAACAGGAGTTGATGCTTGAGGCAAAGCGCCTTTTGGCCCACACGGATATGTCCATTGCCGAGGTGGGGCATCAGTTATGTTTTGATGATCCGGCTTATTTTGGGCGTTATTTTAGGCGGAACCAGAAACAGTCTCCTGGGCAGTATCGAAACCAGGCTCGAAAGATGTTCTGGTCGACGAGTGCTGAGTCTGCGGCCTAGTTGCTGCGACCTCGCACCACTGTTTCGCGCTTCAATCCCAAGAGGGCTATGCGGGATCGATTCGAACCGGACAAACCTTGAGTTCTGCCGTCTCGGTGATCGGATCGTAGCCCGAGCCCGTGAGAACATTAATGGGAACATTGTTAAAGCCAAAGCTAGTGAAGACGGTGCCCTTTGGCGACCGGTCTGTGAGTTTGACTTTCACTCGAACCGACCCCCTTGGGCTACTGAGATGGCACCAATCTCCATCTTTCAGATTTCTCTCGGCGGCATCAGTAGGGTGAATTTCCAAGGATTCTTCGGCGAGGAGATAGTCTATGCCTTGGGCACGCCCTGTTTGCGTTCGAGTGTGATAAGCCTGAAGGCGTCGTCCCGTGGTTAACCAAATTGGATAGTCGTCGCTGATGGTTTCCGCCGGATCTCGGTAGTTGATGACTTTGAACAAGCCTCGGCCGTTCTTGAACTCCTCTTGATGGAGGATAGGGGTGCCAGGATGTTCCTTGTCTGGGACCGGCCATTGGTATTCGCCTTTATCGATCCGATCCCAATCGAGTCCAGCGTAAATCGGCGACAGCTCGCAGAGTTCGTTAAAAACGCTCTTAGCTGAATCGAACTCGAATCCACTGAGCCCTAGACGTTTGCCAATCTCCGCAATGATCCACCAATCGGGACGAGCGTCTCCGTGGGGTGTGACCGCTGCTCTAAGCCGTTGAACGCGCCGCTCAGTGTTCGTGCACACTCCGTCTGTCTCACCCCAAGCTGTTGCCGGGAGAACGACGTCTGCGAGAGCTGCTGTCTCGGTGAGGAAAATATCGATAACTACGAGATGGTCGAGCGAGCGTAGGGCATGCTCGCAATGATCACGATCCGGATCTGACACGAGGGTGTTTTCGCCATCGATCAGCATGGCGCGGATCGACTTGCCGCACTGATCGAGAGCCGTGACCTTGGTGATGCCTTTTTCGAGATCGATTTTTCGTCCGTAGAGGGCTTCAAATTTTGATTGGGCCGCAGGGTCGGTGACTGGTTGAAATCCTGGGTAATTACTTGGAACAGCTCCGGCATCTCCTGCGCCCTGAATATTGTTTTGTCCTCGCATCGGATTAATTCCCGTTCCCTCGCGTCCGAGATTTCCGGTCATTAATGCAAGGTTGCAGAGGCTTTGGACGTTATCGACGCCGCAGATATGTTCGGTGATACCGAGGGTGTAGAAAATAGCGCCTTTATCGGCTTGGGCATAGAGAATGGCCGCTTTCTCGATGTCTGCAGCGGGAACCTCAGTGATCGACGCTGCCCACTCCGGCGTGAAATCTTTAACATGCTCGAGGAAAGCATTCGCACCGCTGGTACGTTCATCGATAAACGTGGCGTCGTAGAGTTTCTCCCGCAGGATCACGTGGGCCATTGCGAGTAAGAGGGCGACGTCGGATCCGACCCGGATCGGTAAGTAAAGGTCCGCCAGGTCAGCTAACGCAATTCGGCGAGGGTCAGCGACAATCATTTTTGCGCCTCGACGAAGGGCTTTCTTGATCCCCGTTGCAGCCACCGGATGGCACTCGGTCATGTTGGTCCCAATGCAGAATATGACATCGGGTTTTTGCATGTCGACGAGTGGATTGGACATAGCTCCCCTGCCGATGGTGGCTGCCAGACCGGCAACCGTCGGAGCGTGTCAAGCTCGACTACAATTATCGATCTGATTCGTGCCGAAGCCCGCACGAATGAATTTCTGCATCATGTAGTCGGCCTCCGAGGGCGTTCGTCCAGAAGCAACGCCATAGATGCTTTGTCGGCCATGTGTCTTCATGGCCTCACGGAATCCATCAGCTGCGCGATCAAGGGCGATCTCCCAAGAGGTTTTCTCGAGCTCTCCGGCTTCGTTGCGTATTAAGGGGCTTCCTAGCCGGTCATTGTGTTGGACGAAATCGAAGGCGAATTGGCCTTTGATACAGAGAGCTCCCTGGTTCGCTGGGCCATCCATGGCCGGTTGAACGCCAACGAGGCGATCGTCTTTGCTCAGCAAATCGACCGAGCATCCCACACCGCAGTAGGGGCAAACCGACCGGGTCTTCTTGATCTCGCCAGGATCGTTCTCAGCTCGCATGGCTTTCTTATCTGCCAGCGCTCCCGTGGGACATGTTTGAACGCATTGGCCGCAGAATGTGCAGGAGGAGTCTTTGAGTGTGCCGGAGAATTCTGTCGTGATCTGAGTGTTGAATCCTCGGTTCCGAATGTTAATGGCGTAGTCACCCTCTTGCTCGGCACAGACGCGCACGCATCGGTAGCAGGAAATGCAACGATCATAGTCTCGAAGAATGAACGGGTTGTCGTCATCTTGAAATGATTGGCCTGACTGGCGCCCCTTGAATCGTCCGGTGTCGGCGCGATAGTCATCTACGAGCGTGCCTAACTCTTGTGAGGCGTATCCACGAAGTGGATCGACCGCGATATCTGGATTCTCAGAAGCCACCATTTCCAAGAGCACTTTTCGATGTTTCTCGATCGCTGGGCTTGTCGTTCTGACTACCATGCCATCGGATGCCTTTGTCGTGCAGGAGGCGACGGGGTTTCGGATGCCATCGACCTCTACCATGCACAGACGGCAGCTACCGAAGGCCTCGAGGCGGGGGTCATAGCAAAGCGTCGGGATGATGGTTTCTTGGCGCTTGGCAATCTCGTAAAGGGTCTCACCTGCGCTGAAGGAAACAGGTTCCCCATCTAAGGTGATATTACTGGATTGAGAGCTTACCATGGACGCCGGTGATATAGCCGCTTAGGGGCTTTTTTGCACGTGTTTTGTGACTTGATCTGGGAAATATTTTGCGAGGCTCTTGGTGATGTTGGGCGCCGCCATGCCCAGTCCACAAGCGCTGGTAGCCATCATTGTCGTGCCGATATCGTCGACTTCGGCATTCCAGTCGGTAATCGATGTCGGGCCCGCGTCACGGGCAAGCCGCTCTGTGAGTCGTTCCGTACCGATCCGGCAAGGGAAACACTTGCCACAGGACTCTTCTGCAAAGAAGGCCATGGCTTCATGGGCTGCTTCGACCATGTTTCGTGAGTCGTCATAAACAATGATGCCACCTGCGCCGGGGAAGGATCCTTTGCTTCGAATGCATGGATCGTCGAGAGTGATTTCGAGATCGTCGCCCGCCAGGTAGCCACCGGAAAGCCCCGCCATCGTGACTGCTTGAATGGAGCGACCAGCCTTTGGTCCCCCGGCCCAGTCGTAAAGAAGTGTCCTGAGTGGGAGGCCGATGGGGATTTCGTAGTTGCCAGGCTTCTCGATATCTCCGGAGAGGCTGATGAGCTTGGTGCCGGCATGTTCATTAAGTCCTAGAGACTGATACCATTCTGGGCCCTTCGCTAGAATCTGCGGGACCGCTGCGAGGGTCTCAACATTGTTGACCGCGGTTGGTAAATTGTTGAACCCGTGAGTTACAGGGAAGGGAGGGCGATTGCGGGGAAAGGGATGCTTCCCTTCAAGTGAATTCAAGAGCGAGCCTTCTTCCCCGCAGATGTAGGCGCCTGCTCCGCGACGTAGGTGTAGTGTGAAGCGGAACTCCTTCCCGCCGATCCCATCACCAAGGTAATGGGCCTCGGATGCCTCCCTAATAGCTTCCTCTAGGAGAGCGAATGATTGTGGATATTCATAGCGAAGATAGATAAAGCCTTGGGCCGCTCCTGTGGCATAGGCTGCAATGATCATTCCCTCAATAACCGCATGTGGATCGTAGTCAAGGATGGCCCGATCTTTAAAACAGCCTGGTTCTCCTTCATCAGCGTTACAAACGATTGACTTCGGATTTCCCGGAGCTTCAGCGACGGCCTTCCATTTGACGCCGGTAGGAAAGCCGGCTCCGCCTCGTCCAGCCAACTTGCTTTGGGTCATGAGTTCAAGTACTTGGCTTGGGCTCATTTCGTTGAGCATTTTGTCGACGGCAAGGTAGCCACCTGAATCCCGATAGCCTTCGAACTTCGCTCGGTTAGGAATTCGAATGTTCGCGAAGATGCATTCTTCGATATTGCCCGGATTGCGTGCTGGAAGCGGAGTGGCTTTTTCCTCTAGAGAGGCGTTGTCAGTGCCTCGGAGGGCGTGATGTCCCTTGAGCACTGGAATTGGATCGTCGCAGCGGCCAGCGCAGGCCATGGCTGTGGCGCCTTGGTCTTTGAGGGCGTTCAGGAGTTGGGCTGAGCCGTTTAGGCAACAAACAGGGCCAGTGCAAACTCGCGGGGCTGACTGTCCTGGGGGGGACTGGGAAAAATGATGGTAAAAGGTGATTGTGCCGTAGAGTTCGGCAAGGGGGATCTTCAGCCCGCTGGCGACGTCCCGGATGACGGCTTCGCTAAGGTATCCGTCGCGATCATGAAAGGCATGGAGAACGCCAAGTAGCGCCGCAGGCTCTTCTTTCCACTGATCGATGATCGATTCGTTGTTCGCCGAGATTTTCACGGAGTCAATGACTCGTTTTAGGTTGAAGCAGCGACGATAGGCAGCAGGTCCGTTTCAGTGCAATTCAAATATCGGCAATACTTGGTTTCCTTGGTGAGCTTGTTGGTGTCGCTTGGCCTACGGTGTCTGTGTGTTCGACGGCGAAAGAGATGGTGTCAGGGCGCAGGGCCATACTTTTCGGTGAGAATGTCATCATCGCTCCAGAGTTTTTTATCTGGGCCAGCGCTTCGAATCTCCATTCTGTCTGCTGAAATGGAATGGAAAAAGTATGGCGAGCCCCAGCGGTCTTGCAATACCCCATCCAGGGTTATGGCTGGATGGTTGGGGGGGATCACAGCGACATGCTTGGCATTCTGACCGGTCAGAGCTGCTACGATTTCGTAGTTTTCTCCTGAGGGATTGCCATTTGTGGCTTGGCGGAAGGCGATGAAGAGGGCGTCAAGGAGATGGAGATCGTCTTCTCCATTCGTTTCAGGACTGTGTAATTCACTCGTAAGAGCCGTCGCGGGCAGGAGAGTGATTTTATGTTGTGAGCCGGAGTCGCTTTGACGCTTGTTTAGTGGGGGCTCGGATGAGGGCGGCGCCTGGCTTTCGGGGGGAGGCGCGAGACGGTTGGTTAGAGCGGAAGGGGCTATTTCATCTTGGTCAGTGAAAGGTCGCCAGTTCCAAGCTCCAAGTGCTAGGACGAGAAAGATTGTGGCGATTACTATTCGACGGTGGGTTTGCATCGCGCTCTGCGGAGAAGACTTAGACGCCGTTCATGAAATTGAGATTCGGTCGTGCGCTGCTTAGGGGATCGTCGAATCTGGGAAGGTTGGGGAAAATCGTTTCCATGGAATTGCTGTCGACGCCGAACCAACGGGCGAGCACGGCGGCGTATTGATCAACGGAAGTCGTAGGAATCCATCGGCCTCGATTTCGTCCGGCATCATCGCCCGCTCCCAGGATGAGCTGAGGGAAGGTTCCGTAGAGTTGTTGACCGTTGACGGCACCTCCCATGACCATGGCATGCCCTCCCCAGGCGTGGTCGGCGCCTGCGTTGGCATCGGTGCCGTTTGGGGTGAAGGTTCGAGCGAAATCGGAGCAGGTGAAGGTTGTCACTTGATCTTGAAGTCCGAGGCGCTCTGTTGTCTGGTAAAATGCGCGCATCGCGTTGGAGAGTTCTGCGGTGAGGTTAGCGTGTGACGGGAGCTGGGATTGGTGTGTGTCGTAGCCTCCGACTCGACAGAAGAAAATCTGTCGGCGATTCCCAATGGCGGACCTGCCAGCGATGAGTTTCGCCACTGTCTTGAGTTGGTCTCCAAGGTTGGATTGCGCGTTGATGAACAGCTCTTCAAATTCGACGCCGCTGTTGTTTGCCATCTCCAGAGTTGCCCCAACAGTGCCTTCGGATGCGCGGGCACGCTGGACGATCTTGTTGTAATTATCCTCGAGGAGATTGGCATGGGTCAGGTTCATGATCTCTTCGAATGCTCGTAGTCGCCGCCCTTGATCATTGCGCTTGTATGTGCCGTCACGATTCATCGCTCCCTGATAGTTTTTCCCGTAGCCAGCCAGTCCGGCGACCCCGTTGGGAGTGGTGACGAACTGGGTTACGGTACCAGAGGTGCCGATTTGAAAACTATTGATTCCTGAGAGAGAAATCGACATTGAAACTTTTGAATCAGGATTCTGCCCGGCATGTAGTAGATCGGCGACACGGCCTCCCCAACCACTTTGGAACGGCTGGTCCGGTATCGAGCTTTGCCACTGGGTTTGCTGGTCTGAGTGAGAGAAAAGCTGGGGTGGAAGAGGGACGGTCTTGTTGAGGTAGTCATCTCGTGTCGGGATGGGGTAGGCAAGGGAACCTACATTGCAAACGAAAGCAAGATGGCCACTGTTGAACGTTTCTTGAAGGGGAGAAGCGTTCGGGTGCAATCCGAAATCTCGGCTGTCATTCAGCGGATTGATCGGGTGTAGCTGTTCTGCGGGAATTTGAAGCACACCCCGTCCGGTTTCGTAATCGACTCGGAAATCGCCACTACGGGGAACGAGGAGGTTATTCGAATCGTTGCCTCCGTTGAGGAACAGGCAGACCAGCGCGCGATAGTCGTCGCTGGGAGTATTCTGAGCCATCGCGGCGGTAACGAGGCGCAGGTTAGCCAGGGTGTTGACGACCCCGGTGATGCCCAGGGCAGCGCAGGCTGATTGACGAACAAAGTCTCGGCGGTGGATGGTGCCATTAAGGCGGTCTGAAACAGATTTCATGAGGCAAGTGAGATCGTGAGATTTGGCTCGTTGGTTGTGTGCTGCCTTATTTTAAAGTGACGTACTCGGGGCTGGTGACATAGAGATAGAGAGCGGTTTTGATCTTGTTGTTTCGACTGCTCGTAGCGACCGCTTCTATCATGATATCTCTTGGAGTCTTTCCGATCTGATTCTGATAGACCGCCTTCAGGTTCCCGCCGCTGAGTAAGAGATCGGTAAAGTCTACAAGCAGCGTCGCGACCTCAAGGGCTGTGGCGTTGTTGGCTTCAGCGTGCTCGATCAATGCAGTAAACGCGGCAAGATTCGGAATCATGTTGTCGTCCGTGGCGCTGTTCTGTTCGGGGAGCCGAAGGCCTCCTTGCCCATTTCGATTGAAGAGAATGGTGTAGTGGCTGTTGACAGCGTTAACGACTTGGGACTCCGTCGTGACCTGAAACTCCGGGGCGACGAGGCCCGCCTCTGCGAGTGGGCCTGATACCGTGAAGTCGGGCAGAAACCAGTTGAAGACAGTCGGTGCGCCCTGCGGTGTCTGGGCTAGTCGGGTATCTGTGTTACCCATGCGATACATGGAGGAGCCGCGAGGGAATTTTGAGAGTTCGCTACGGGGGTATCCGTGTTGGGTGAGTGCTGACAGCGGGAGTTTTGATTCGACTGCGAGTGCTCGGTAGAGTGCCAAGTAGCGAATGATGGGTTCCTTCTGCTTTCCGGCGTCGACCCGGCCCGCCCATGCGAGGTTGCGCGCTTCAGGATCTAAGAGGATGGCTTTAATTACTTCACCAAGTTGTCCTGCCGACTGGTTGAAAACCTGAGCGACGCGATAGATGTAGCCTCTCGTTGGATTGCTAGTGACGAGCCGCTGAATAAGGAGACGGCTGACGAATGGGGCAGTGTTTGGATGGGAGGCGATCGCGTCGAGAGCCGCGTCGAGATCCTTCTCGCCTCCTTGATTTGGCGGCGTTTGGTTTCCGTTTATGAGCCGCTTCCTATCTTGATCGTGGAAGTTCTCGAAGAATTTCATCGGGTGAATCCATTGGTCTTGGTAGCCGCGACTTCCATTGCCGTAGTTAAATCGTGTGTTCTCTCTGACGGTATCGCTATTCCGGGGAATATTTCGTTTGCTGAAACTCAGCCCGGTCATAACGCGTGCGAGTTCGGTGATCTGGGTTTGACCGTAGGTGGGGATAGGAAGGCCCTGTGAGTCGAGAACGATCGTTCCATCGGGATGGCGCTCTACGAGCCCTATTGAAAAGAGTTGCATGATCTCGCGGGCGAAATTCTCATCTGGGCTGACGAGAGTATTGCCGTCGGCATCTAGAATATCCTTTTGATTTCTGAGATGACTCAGGTAGTGCCCCATGATGGGATGCTTGGTGACGTTCTCGAGGAGGTCGCGGTAAGATCCAAAAGCTCCCCGTGAGAGCGTGTCGTAGAAATGGGCAGCTCCGTAGTGCCGATTGTTGATGAGGCTGTCTTTGGTTGAGATGACGAAAATCTGGCTCAGCGCAAAGGCGACGCGTTGCCTGAGTTGATCGCTTCCCTTCATCGCCATTGTCCACCAGCTGTGCCGGAGGTTGTGAGAGCGAATTCGGTAATCTCCTTGGTCATAGAATGATGCTTCGTGGCGATCGGACGCTTTGGTAAGGCTGAGTAGCGAAATTGGAGGGGTCTGCTGTGCGTCCATTTGTTCTTCGATCCATTGCGCAATGCCTTCGATTCGATCGTTTGATTGCGTAATGTGTCTACTCACTTCAGTAACGCTTTGGGCTGTCGGACCGAAACTTGACTGCATAAGGAATCGAGCGATGTCTCGTTCCAATTCTTCTGGGCTTAGGTCTTCGAGTTCCGGTGGGGACTCGGGGGCTTGGAAGTCAACCGATCCCGTCTGTTGGCGATAGTCCCCGCGAATTTCTCCAGCCGGATAGTTGGCCGAGTGAACATTGACGTAAAGCCGCCCCTCTTTTAGTGCATCAAGAACGGATTGATCTGTCGTGAGAAACTGGGTGGCTCGAATGTTCCATTGATGATCGTGGACAGATCCGAGATTCAGGCTTTCTAACGGTGGGCCAGAGATTGGGTTTGCGATATGAATGTGTACGGCTGTTTGAGGGGAACTGAGTCCCTCGAAATCCAAGTTGACGAGTCCGAAGCTGTTATCTCCCTGTAGTCTAATGGTCGAGAGACCGGCTGCTGACGTATTGGCCATTCCTTCAGATCGCAGGGTGGCGACATAGAGTCGTTCGTTTTCTGGCGTGTTCGTGGCGTCATACAGCGTGATGTCGACTGTGTCTTCGTCGGAGAGCTGATATTGGTCGCTCGGTGCAACGCGAATTCTTAGGGTTTCTGGGACCTCGCTTACTGAGTCTCTGACAGGCGCCACTAAGACATCCATCGTTCGCTGGCCGGCTTCAAATAGAACAGAGTCTTGTAGTGGGAGACCGCTTGAATCAAGCAGCTGATAGTCGTCGGGAGAAGCGTTGCTCTTTGTTGGGTTGCTGTTGGGGGTGATGATAAGTTGAACGGAGATTGGAGCGTTGGACTGAGCTCGGCGGATTCGGAAGCTTGCGTTGAGGAGCTCCCTTTCGTAAGCCCTCGGATTGTCAGCGACGAGTCGGATGATTCCGCCATCAATGATGCCGTCGAACTGGTGTGGATCTGAGCCTTGATCGAATTCCTGTTTGTTCGTTCGCCCATCACCGTCGTTGTCAGCCGTTGCATCTGTGGCGTCCATCGGACTAAGTCCATAGGCTTCCTCCCAAGCGTCAGGAATCCCATCCTGGTCTTGATCGATCACTCTTCCGAAAACGATGTAACCAACCTTTTCCGTTGTGTGCCACACTTCTTGATCTCTCGACTGTTCTTCCTCGATTCGAATCTGTACGCCCGTGCTTTCCAAGTTCCGATGTCGAAGTGCTGCCGTGTCGCCTCCGCCGGTTGTCTGCATGTGAGCCAGGAATACAGGTTCTGAGTAGCTTGTTGGAAATTCTAACCTATGCCATGCATGGGTGACTTTGTCTGGGCTCGATGCAACCAAGATAGGCTGGCCGTTCGGTTGGAGGTATTGGCCGGGTTCGAAGGCGATGAAATGAATGGTGTGCGGTTTGAGGCGTGAGCGGTTCTTTTCTTCTGCCTGAATTCGAAGTTCGAATCCGGTTGTGGTGATTCTGCGCGGCCGCACGACGAGGGCTGGACTGGAATCATTTGCTTCAACTTGGAAAAGAATGACGGGAGGCGCTTTGAAGGCCGTTTCAAATTTGAACGCTTGGAGGGTCCCGGCGACGTCTTGAAGGGTCCCGGCTACGATGGGGGCCCCTTCGAGATCTGATTGACCTGGTTGGGCAGCGAGATAGCTGAGTGATTCCTCGATGTGAGATCCGTCCCGATAGTCCCATTCATCGATCTGAAACTGAAACCCCTTGGTCGAGACATTGCGTATTCTCACGGTTGCAGGGTCGGTTCCGTTGTAGGAAAGGGGGCCCATTACGACCGCTGGCGTTTCCGGAAATGCCTTCTCGAACGTAATCTCAGTCCAGCTTGCCTTGGATGGTTGGACGAGTGAGATCGTGGCGGCTTCGAAGGCTGCGAGCGGCCCGAGCATCGTGGCAAGTAACAAGCCGAAGGCAAACGGCGTGGTGGGCGATGTTGGCGTTAGATGCATAGGGCCAGTTTGCTTTCTCTGCCTGACTGGTGGGTAGATCGAGTTCTGTCTCTTATACACAACTCCGAGCCCACGAGACCTCTCTACATCTCGTATGCCG
>CAJXVR010000092.1 GCA_913061285.1 uncultured Verrucomicrobiota bacterium
GCAGCGTCAGATGTGTATAAGAGACAGCCAATTCGAGATTACGTCCACCGACGGAAATAATGCCGGCACCACCATCCAAGAAATCAAAGCTCTCCACACTCGTTCGTGCAGCGGTGAAACTTGGGATCTGAAGTCCTTCTGGCAGGAATGCGTTGATGGTGGGTTCAAAAACACCCAGGCCGATGTCTGCCTGCTGCAAACGGAAACCGATGAGCGATGATGGATTTCCATTGGTTAACAAGTCACCAAGCGGTCGTTCACTGGTATCGGTTGGCACCTGTATCGAAGAAGTATCTAAACCGAAACCAACGAAGGCATTCACGTTGTCTGCCCCAATCGCAAAACCGGATACATCCAGATTCCGAATGGTGCCGCCATTGTTCTCGACGAGCGTTCCCCCGCGAACACCTGCTGGGAGACTATTAATCGCATCACCCAATGTGGTCTGGAATGTCGGCCCCAGATTCTGTGGAACCCCTGTTCCAATATCGACAAACATCTGCGGTCCTTTTTCGAACCCGAAACTTCCCTCTAAGTGGACGAAATCGAGCAAGCTAACCAGCGCGTATTCGATACTGACAGCAATCCTTTGATTGCCATCGTAGTCGAGGTGAACGGGCTCTCCACCGGTCTTGACTTCAAAGCCGGCGTTGTCGAATCCGGGGAAACTTTTCTGGAAATCAATCACCGGCGGACCAAATCCTCCGGGCCATTCGTCTCCATTGTTCATGTCGATCTGAATGCCCCGCCCTTCAACTTTGACCAAATCATTGCCGCCACTCTTGAACGAGAAGACATCAGCCGTTGCTTTGGCTGCGACAAAGGTTGGTAATCCTCCAATTGGCAAGGTTGGTTCAAAGATGCCGACTCCCAAGTCTAAGTCCTCGACATAGAACCCGTAGACGTCCTGGTCTTCGATATCCTGATCAAAGTCAAAATCGCCATACCCCACGAACGCTTCGGCATCCGAGGCCCCAAATGTCATCGAACTGACTTCCAATCCACTAATGGTTGAAAAGTCGTCGGCAACAGTAACGCCAGCCGTTTCTAGGCTACCAGCCAACGTATCCAGTCCAATTGCGCCTAGAGTCGCACCGAGGTTTGCGGGAACTCCCGTACCTAATGTCACACTATGAGTCGGCCCTTTCTCGAAAGCAAAGGCACCTTGAACGTAAATGAATGAGAACAAGGCAACCTCAGCCTCAGCAACCTCAACTCCGATTCGTTGGTTGCCGTCAAAGTCCAAGAAAACCGGATCGCCACTCGTTCCGATTTCAAACTGGCCATCTGCGGCGCCCTCAGCGGTTTCAAAACTTGATTGGAAATCAATCACCGGATTGCCCAAGCCTCCGGGCCATTCCGTTCCGTTGTTGTATACGAGCGTGATATCGCGTCCATCAACCGTAGCAACATCTGAACTACCGGCCTGGAACTCAAAGGTTTCAGCGTGGGCTTTTAAGGCGGTGAAACTTGGCAGTGAATCAATGGGAATGGTCGGCGTGAATAGCCCCAATCCGAAATCAAGATCTTCTACTTTGAAGCCAAAAACATCTTGATTCGCTAACGGTTGTCCGAAGTCAAAGTCGCCGTAACCGATGAACGCATTGATATCCGCTCCACCGATCGTCATCGATCCGACTTCTAAGCCACCGATCGTCGAGAAATTCGGTCCGATTTCAATACCACCGATGCTCGCCAAATCATTAGCCACACCATCGAGACCGATAGTACCCAAAGCAGCTCCCAGATTCGCGGATATTCCCGTGGCAACGTCAACCATGTAGGTCGGCCCCATCTCGATTCTGAATCCACCTTCCAATACCAAGAAGTCAGCTAGAGTCATTGAAGCCGAACCTAATTCAAGGGCAATACGTTGGTTACCATCATAGTCCAAGCTTATGGGCGGCAAATTGTTTGGCATGGTGACAGCAAATCCTGCAGGGTTCGACCCGGCGGCAGGGAAACTCTCTTCGAAATTGATAACTGGATTACCCAGATTTGCCGGCCAAGCGGTCCCCGTATTCACTTCCAAGGTGATCTCTTGTGAATCCAGTTCAAGAACATCACCGAGTCCATGCAGCGTAAAATCCTCAGCGCTTGCTTTTAAGGCGGTAAACTTAGGCAGCTTCTTGATTGGAATTGTGGACTTGAACAAGGCTAACCCGAGGTCAACGCCTTCTAGACTGAAGCCGACCAAATCCTGATCTTCCAAGTTGGAATCAAAGTCTGGATCACCGTAACCCAGGAAACCGTCAAGATTCGCTGCCCCCACAGTGATCGCACTTACCTCCAAGCCTTCGACAGACGAGAAGTTCTCGCCGATCGTCAAGCCGGCATCGTTCACCAATTCATTGAAGAAGGGTTGTACCAGATTCGCAGCAGCGCCGAGATTAGCGGGCAACCCTGTGGCAATATCAACGGTGTAGGCCGGGCCAAACTCAAACGCAACCCCACCTGATAAATCGAGCACATCAGCGATAGTGATATCCACGTCATCCACGATGACTGTCGTTCGCCGATTACCGTCAAAATCAAGGAAGAAGGAATTCACTTCAAAGCCGCTCGGATCTGATCCTGCCGCCGGGAAGCTGGAGGCGAAATCGAGTGCCGGTTTTCCGATTCCTGACAATGTCAATCCAGGCAGCTCGAAATTCGGAACCTGAATATCGGGCAGGTTTAAGTCAGGTAGTTCCAGATCAGGCAACTGCAGATTTGGCAAGGTCAATGCCGGCAGTGTGATCGTGGGTAGATTAATGGAAGGTAGGCTGAGCAGAGACAGATCAATGTCTGGTAACTCTAGGCTCGGCAAACTCAACACTGGCAATTGAATGGCCGGCAACGAAAGGTCTGGCAGTTCTAGTTTGGGTAGATTCGGAATTGTAATATCAAAGTCAGGTAACTCGAGCTGCGGCAGATTGATTTGCGGCAATTGCAGTGTCGGCAACGTGACCGTTGGGAGCTCTAGATTGCCGAGATCGAATTCCGGCACGTAGAGGTTTGGCAATCGGAGATTGAAATCCGGAATGGCCGGCAAGGTTACACTTGGAATTGAGATGGCCGGGAAAGCGAAGTCCGGAAGATCCAAGAGCGACAGATCCAACGTCGGCAAGTGCAGTGTCGGCAAAATGATTTCCGGGAAATCGATGTCCGGCAAGGTCAAACTGGGAAGAATCAGCCCGTTGATATCAGGGAAGACAAGATCTGGTAGATTGAATCCAGAAAGATCCAAATTCGGCATGCTCAAACTTGGCAGTGAAATTGACGGGATGTTCAGGTCTGGCAGGATCAATGACGGAAGAGTGATCAGTGACAGATCAATATTTGGTAAATCAGGCAACTCGATTTCTGGAATACTGATCGATGGAAACTCAAAAGACGGAATGGAAATGGTTGGCAACTCAAGGTTCGGCAAACCAAAAGCCGAAAGGTCCAAATCAGGCAAGCGAATGTCCGGCAAGTCAATGAACCCGAGTTCAATCGTTGGGAATACAATCTTGGGAACCAGACCTGATAGATCAAATTCCGGTAGAACGAAATCAGGCAGATCAATCGTTGGAATGACTAGATCTGGTAACTGTAGATCCGGCAAATTAAGTGATGGCAACGCCACGTTAGGCAGCGTTAATCCGGAGAGGTCTATGTTCGGGAGTTGCAGATCCGGTAAAGTGATCGCAGGTAGATTTAACGAAGGCAAAGTAATATCAGGTATCACCCCTGCGAGATCTAGGTCCGGCAATTCTAGAGCAGGCAGATCGATTTCAGGCCAATCAAACTCAGGTAAGGTCAGCGACGGCAGTTGAAAGCCAGAGAGGTTAAAGTCCGGTAAATCAATCGACGGCAAGCCTAGTTCCGGCAAGGTGAATGACGGCAAACTGAGATCTGGCAATAAGAGATCTGGTAGATCAATGGTCGGCAGTGTGAAATCTAGATTCGGGATTTCCGGCACGCTGATGCCACCAGAGAGTCGTGCTGCCGTGTTAATGTCAATGGTGATGTCTCTTCCATCGATAGACGCAACGTCTCCAAAGCCGTAGGTCGCCATTCGATCAACGTCGCCCTTTAGCCCAATAAAGTCTGGTAGGCCCAACGCACTGAGCTGAGCGTTTTCTGGCGTGAAGATTCCGACCCCAAGGTCTAGATTCTCAAATCCAAATCCGGTGAGGTCCCCCCCATTGGTAATTTCATTGGTGAGGTCATCGAATTCCGCATCACCAAATCCGATAAAGCCCGATACACGATCACCCGTCACCCGGTAGGCATTCACTTCCAAACCGCTCAAGGTGGCGTAGTTCTCGTCGTAGCTTAGACCACCCGCCGCTGCAATGGCTTCAATAGCGGGCGCGGCATCGGCGGCTTGCGCCAGATTTGACGGAAGATTTGTGTCAAGATTTACGACTTCGTTAGGGGCAGTCTTGAAACCGAAATCGCCTCGTAGATCGAGTAAGTCCAGAAACGAAACCCGAGCGTCTATGAAGTCTACCTCAACCTGATCGAAACTACCGGCGACAATATTGAACTCATCCGCCCTCAGATTAAAGACATCGCCCAATCCAAGATAGAATTCCTGTCCGCTAAAATTGAATTCGTTGGTATCGAATGAATAGGTTCCTGTGACCGAAACGTCGTTGTTATTTTCGTCACTGAAGGTGGCAGTGAACGGTTTACCAGGGAAGAGGGCTACTGAAGTCGCAGCAACTTGGATGAAGCCGGTGATAGAGGACTCGGTATAATCAACATCGACAGTAAAGGTCGGATTGCGAATCTCAAGTAGATCGTCGTATTCGAAATCTGCACCAGAAAAGCTCAGATTGAGACTTCCCGAACTAGTGTTCTCTCTCAGCGTAGCGACGCCAATCTGAACCAACGCTTGAACGCTCTCGAATTCATTGAAGCGAAGATCGGTCGAAACAAAGTTGCCAGCATTGGCCGGAGCCGCGATGCCTAGCTCAACCAGAATGTCTTCCTGGACATTCGAGTTAGAAACCAGGGCGACGTGCGATGTATCAAAGCCAGAGGAGTTTGCCTGTTTTCGATCCTTAACCGAATTGTTTCCGATGAACTGACCAAATGCAGAGGAGGCAAGCGCAGTTCCGTCGCCAGATAGGGTTTTGACATCTTCAAACCAACTCCCACCGACTTGTGGAGAGCGGCCCAATGGATCCCCCATTTCAACAATGGTCCCCTGACCACCTGTTTGTTGCAGCACACTCGATTCAGTTTCCGTTTCTTCACTATAGTAGACGATCAGGTCGCCACCGATCAATCCGAGGAATTGATTAGGGCTCGCATCAGTCACCCCATCCATCCCTAGTCCATCATTCAGATCCAGTAGAAATGCGTTTTGTGGATTTTGATCTGTTAGGTTGTTCAGACCGTCGTTAGGGGTGGAATCTAGAAAGTCGGCGGTGGTGAGCAAGTCATCGAGGCTCTGGATGTAAAGATCGATGAAGGACAGTTTCTGATCGCCACCAAGACTTTGAAGAAGGGCGAGGTCAATGTCGTGATCGGCACCAGAGATTGTCCCACCGGACAAAACATAATCGTAAGCACCGCCAACCACCACACCCAGGAAACGAGATGTCAGGTCTCTACCCCAATTATTCTGAAGCAGATTCCAGACTGCAACGGTGCCCTGGTTGGGAACTCCAATCATGGCCAAGTCATTGACGCCCGGCAGATTCTTCCCTAGAGCATACTCGCCCTCATACCCAACACTTTGAATATAGGCCCGAGCGATCAGGCCTCCAGTGCTATGGGTAATGAGATCGACATCGCCCAAGACGACACCGCGCGTAGCCACCCACTGTTCCGCTGCTTCCTTTAGGAAGAAGCCGAGGTAATCGACGCCATATTTAAATTCATTGTCAGCCAGCTTGGCTGCACTCACGTCAGGCCCATCGATCACCCCATCCACATCACTGCCATCTATAATCACCCCGGGCGAGGGAGCAACAGACAGGCGCCAATCCCAGTTGGCAACGAAAAGATCTTCATTCGGAGTGTAACCCGCTGAATCCAAGGACTGCACTAAATCATGATAGGTCCCACCAAGTGGGTCGACCTGAAGTTTCGACGGATCGAGGCCTCGTTGAGTGACCCACTCGACGATTGAATCATCAGCGGCGAAGGATCCTCCGAAGCCAGGGACGATAAGAACAGGTCTCTGAGGCAACCCGGCGTTCGTCTGAACCACTTCAACAGTGAGACTATTTGTCCCAAGCTGAGATTGAAGCGAAAGACCGTTGCCAAGGTCCTGCCCAATGAAATCACTGAATCCCCCGCTAACCGTTCCGTAGTTCAATATGTCAAACGACTGGCCAAGCGTCGGAGTGAACCCATTGATCAAGCGAACGTCGAGCGCCCCCCCAAGGGTCAAGTGGCCCTGGACATTAATCTGGTCATAAGCGCTATCGGAAACTGGAGCAGGATTCGGCTCCAAGGCGATTGTAGAAGCGGAGTCAGTGGCTGGAGTCGGTCCACCGATCTCGATGATAACTGAACCACCCTGATTAAGAACAAGGTCGCCCGCTACCGAAAAGACCCCTGGAGAATTGCCTGGGCTCAGAACACCATTGTTAACTAGATGGCCACTGATTACTCCGTTTCCAGAAAGCTCAGATGCCGAATCGAGAAGGAAAGCTGCCTCAGAAGAGGGATTATTTGACGGCACAGGAAGAAGGTTCCCGTCCCATCGGAAGGTATTAGTATCAGAAATCGATTGTTTCGGGTCATTTTCTCCTATAACGGGGGGCCCGTTGGCTGTATTCAGGGTATCAACCAACTGACTTACGACCAAATCTTGGGAATCAAAGCCGCTGAAAGCCAAAGCGCTTCGCTCCTCTTGCGGACTGGTTTCGTCCGTCTCCAGAACCGATTCAGGGCTTGCTGATGGCTCCTCTTCGATCGAGCTTAACTCATCGTCCCTGCCGACAGTATCGACATCAGCCGAATCATTCCCATCCACATCTTCGAGCACTTCAGACTCCAAAGGAACCAAGAGATTCTCAACATTGCCTCCGGACCAATCGAAATTCTCGTCACCGGATTGACTCAGTTCACTCTCTTCGTGAACGATCTCAATCACCGAATCAGGTTCGGGACCAAGCGAAGAATAACTGTCTTCTGCTCCCATCCCGACACCTAGACCATCGGCAGACAGCAACACACGAGCTTCGAGCTCTTCGAGTGCAAACTGATTAAAACTGGATGGTTTTTCTGCCAAAACGGGTCTTCTTGGTAAATAAAGCCTCATAAACACGCCAGATAGACACATTTAGACGGCACTTACCGGAACAAGAAGAGTTACACACTATTGTTGGCGCTTGGTCAACGAGAATTTTAGAATAACACGAAGTAAGAGCATAGAAACACGACATCCGACCACCACTGGAGCGACGGCAGGAAGCACCAACGTCCCACTATTCTCGCTTTTTCCTCGACCGATATGAGTCATTATGTCTCATGCAACCTCCACCGGAAAGTGTCTCCCCTTTCACCAAGGAGCCCTTGTCTAGGGATGAAAACCCGTTCGATCGCTACCGCTGATCCGTCGGGAGACGGCCAACAATTGCTGGGTGGTTAAGGGCGAAGGCTCTTCCAAGAAAAGAGCCAATGCTCTAGTTTTAGAGGAAAAGAGCGCCGTAAGTGCAATCTATTGATCGCCAAATTGAAGGCGATTGAAGGCTCGAAGATTCAGATCCACAGGCCCGAAATTGGGACTCTGGCCTTTGATTCGATCATCGAGAATCTCCGTGATATCGATAGCGACACTCCCATTTCTAGGGAACTGCCCAACAACCCGATTGGTTAGATTGAGAGCCGTTGGCTTCAAGTCGGCGACCCCTGCAAATTCAATCTTTTTGACCTGCTCAAGGGACATCTCAGTCACGCCACCGATTAACTCCAAGCTGACGAGGTCAGATTGAACTGAATGCACTTTACCGATCAATTTATCCCCATTCCGAAGCGTCACCAGATCCTCCTTCGCAGAGGCACGGATTGAAGGCGCTTCATCAAATTGCCCATTCCAGGGGAGCACGTTAAAATTCCCAAAACGAATGGCACCCTGTCCTTGATGAACCATTCGGATTCCCGTTCCCTCGCCAGCAAAGCCAGTCTTATCCACCCATTGCTTGATCAACTCCCCGTCGACGAGCAAGGCGATGCTATCACCGGCTTTATCGACTCTAATATCAATATGAGCCGTCCGCTTCTTGGCAAACGCAGGTGTTTGAACTTGACCAAGATACTGAAGCGGCACGCCCTGTTTGACCATCAACACATTGGCAAAATAGCTATTCAGCTGCAGGCTGTAGAACCCCCCAAAATCAGGTTCTGTATCCTTATTTGCCAGACTAACCGGATGCAGATAGTCGGTATACAAGGCAAACGCCAGATTAAGCGTCCCTTTCCAGTGCAGATCGAACTCGATTTGGGAACGATCTGGAAGATCAAGGTTTCGGGCTATCGAGGCAGCCTTTGTCGCATAGAACGCATTCTCGTGATAGACCCAGCTCCCGCTCTGGACGCGTGCCATGGAAACGTCTCCCACCGTCCAGCCTTCTAATCCATCCGGCCCAGCATAGAGCGGTTCTTCCGGGACGTCTTCAAATACGATCCATTGCCACCGATCGCGTGGAAACGTCAAATCTCCCCCAAACCATGTACTGACGACCGCATTTGCCTCAGAAGCTAGTTCCAATCGACCAGAAAGCTGATCCCCATTCGAAAGACGAATCAAACTTCGACTCCATGAGGGCTTAAGAAACTGCTCCAGAGGTTCAAGCTCTGCACTCAAGACCGCGTCATAGCGAAATCGGCTCTCAGGAACGGTCGCACCGTGCTTCCAAGAAAACCCGTCCACAGGCGATGCCGAAACAAAACGTCCTGCCAGTTGGTCCCCATTCTCAAGCCGCAAAAGATCGCCGCTTGATGGCGTAGCCTCTCCCCCCAAGACCTCTGCCACCGCCTCTTGACCAAGACAAGCGGCAACCGAAACCGCCCCAGCACAGAACAGTCCTAGGGAACGTATCCACGACCACTTAAATCCTATCGCAATGCCCTGCATATTCCGCCTTGAAGACCTAATCTGTTTCCTCGAAATCCCATACGTCCTCAGGATCCTCCTGAGCCGCCAATTGTTCCAAACGATGCTGTTCCAGATTCAACTCGACCTGTCGAATCGAACTCGGATCAAAACTCACCGGACCAAAAGTCCGGCTCACCCCCTCGATCGATGAATCAGACCATTTCTCGAGAGCGAACGAAAGGCTGCCGCCCCCCGAAATCTGAACACGCACATCGTCAGGCTCAAAGGTTTCATCAGAGGGCTGCGATTGATGTAGCTGGATTTGTTTAATCCGCTCCAGCGGAATCTTAACATCAAGCCGATTGCGTAAATTGAAGTTCAGTTTCCCGTCCTGAATGTCCTTCACAACCCCGATAGGCTGATCCCTGTTTATCAGCAACAATCCATCCGATTCCTTCTCTTCATCCACTTCGAAGTCCGATTCAAACAAGCCATCCCATTCCGTTACCAACAGCCTACTGATTGAGAAGGTTGATCGGCTCACCTGAGATGAAAAGGAAACTCCCTTACCCTTGGCAACGAAACCGCGGGAATCTTTCCACGTCCCAATCACCTCATCATCCGCCAAGAGCGCAAAAGTTGACTTGTCTCTGTGGGTCCGCAAATCAAATCGAGCCTTCGTCCGATTGACTAGATTCGTCAAGCGAACCTGTCCAAGGGTCATCACTCCGGCACCAGGTTGAATCCGTTGAAAGGAGACAAATTGAGGACTCAAAAAGAAGACGTAGGCTCCCTTGCTATAATCGTATCGATCCAGGGTCTCCGCATGCATCGTCACAGTAAGTTGAAACGTCCCTTCCCAACTCAGATCGAATGCCAAACTTGCCGAGTCTTCAATGCCCATATCTCGCCCAATCACACCCCGATCAGTAACACTCAAAACTCCGTCTTGGTAACCCCAACCATTTGGGCTCTTACCGAGAACCCATTCATTCATAGTATTCGGACCTTCATAGAGAACTCGATATCCGTTCTGGAGAAAGGCGATGCTTTGAACCTTTTCTCGATCCGCTCGAAGTGCCCCTCCGAACCAGGTCTCCATATCGATGAACTGTTCATCCATCCCCATGATTTTTCCATAGACCTCATCCCCATTGGTGAATCGAAAACGACACTGCGATTGGCGCCCTCCTTTCCACCGTTGCGTTGGATTGAACCGAATCGAACCAAGCGAAGGAAAAGCAAATTGAAGTGGCTCAAGTGAACTTGGATGATCCCAAACGAGACCATTGTTTGGATCCAAGGATGCCATCTGACCGTGCAAAGCCGAGCCATCAAACATGCGAACAAAATGATCTAAACTCGCTGCTCTTGCTGAATGCACACCGACAAGCATCAACACAGCCAAGCCGATACTTCCCGTCCTTCCCATCAAAAGCGCCTGTCGATTTGACCCCTTGATTAAATTCATGCAGCTACCGTTCATAAATGGGGAGGTAGCGATAGTTTAAGGCCAAAGACAAGAGACTCGATGCGGTGCAAAAAGTCGCACCAAACTGACCATCCCAACTACCATCTCCATTCTGAGATTTGCCGAGTTCAATAATGTTATTTCGATTCCACTCGTTCCAATGCTTGGGTCCAGCATGGAAGAAAGCCTGGGAAGCGTAATAGAGGAAATACTGGTAATAGCTGTTACTACGCGGAGCTCGTTTCAAATAGGCAAAGGCATTACGGAATGAATCAGTATCCTTCTGCTTGGCCAAGGCAAGCACCAAGGTAGCGATTGCCGTTCGCGGCCCATTGGGGCCTGCTGCCGATGTATACCCAAAACCACCCTCGCCAGTCTGGCAGCGTTCGAAGAACTTCAATCCCTTCTGAATCGCCTCCTCCGGCACGCCCAGACCCGCATTGCGAGCTGCAAAGAGCGCCACCATTTGCGCCCCGCTTACCGTCGTATCAGCATCCTTACTTTCCGGGGAATAGCGCCAGGCCCCCTTGGGATTGCGGCTTTGAGAATCGGTAATTAATTGAATCGCTTTCGTCAGCGCAAAACCCAACCGTTCGTTCTCAACTGAACCATAGGCTTCCGCTAGCGCTAGTGTGGCAAAGCCATGATTGTACATCGTTCTGCCAATGTAGCCGGTTTTGAGATTCTGGTTATCGAGGATGAAGTTTAGCCCACGATTGATTGCGAGACTGAAAGGTCCGTTATTTGGGTCATCACCATGAGCCAACATACTCACGACCGCGAGCCCTACGACCCCGGGCTCGCCTCCGTAAGGTCGATCCTGCCAAGTCCCATCCTCGAGCTGATTTTGGTTCAGATAACTCAGCCCCTTCACGTAGATCCGATCGACTTCGGTAGCCGCTAGATCAATCGATTCAGTGAACAACTCTTGTGCCTGACTAGCCAAGCTAACGAGCGCACCAGCCAGAAGAAAATACAATCGACGTCTCATTGGAATTAATTAGAGGAAGTATTGGCGCCACCTACCGCCGGCATTGGCAACGTCGCCTCAAGCTGCTCAAGCTCACGAAAATAGTGTTCAAATACATGACGAAATTCCGTCGGCAAACTGTCCGTCATACCCGCACCGCGCGACACCCCTCTGGCATCGTCGGCCGCACCGCGAGTCTCGCCTTCCTGACCTTCTGCAGCTTGATCCGTATCACCACCAGCAGGATTCCCACTACCCGAAGGCGTTTGCGACATGGCTTGCCCCTTGGCCATCGCAGCCATCTGCATCATCATAGCCATCTGCTGGGACATACTGGACGAACTCGAACTTTTCTTTTGGGCCTGCTCATTGATGACGTTGATCGCATCGGTAATCGTATTGATGGCACGCGTCTCAACAGCAACGGTCTCATCTCCCGTTTCGTTCTGACTAAAAAACTCGAGGACATGATCCATTTCAACGTGGGCTTCATCGAGAATCTTGTCTAAATCAGGCAGCGGATTCTCCATCAACACATCCGTCAATCGATCCTGAATGGCTACTTGCGATTCCCCCAGTTCACTAATTTGAGATTCGAGGAAATCTGGATCCGAACGCTTCCCGTCAAGGAGCCGAGTCTGCACTCTCAAGGTAAGTTCACTCTCCCGAACCCGAAGCAACGCCATCAGGTGTTTCGTCAAGTCAAGCTCGTCCTCACCACCGCCGCCGCCACCACCGCCGCCACTACTCGGATCGTCGGCTGGTTCCGGCTCCAGCACATCCGCCCACGCGTCAAACTGGACGGACAAGGCTGCTAGATCTTCAGTTGCCTGCATCGTGACGTTGTCTTGAATCAACTTACGAACGCCCATCAACTTCTCCATCACGTTACTGTCCTTCATCCCTTGACTCACTTCTCCGTAAGCCTCGCGCTCAGTGCGCTCGAAGAATCGACTAATCTCTTCCTGAATCGATTTTGATTCCTCGCTCGCATCCGATTGGATTTCCGAGAGCTTTTCATTGGCGGCTTGGAAGCGAGGGGCCAACTCGTCTGGAAACAACCCGATCGTTTCAGCAGCCTGTTTCATGAGAGACTCTTCGATCTCGGTCTGACCACTTCCAATCGCCCGCAAGCGTTGAGCAATGGTCATCGCTTCCATCTTGTCGAGATCATCATTCACCTCACTCTGCATCTCTTGCAAGGCCTCAAGAATCTCCTCTTGCTTCTCCTTTGCATCGGCGATGTTTTGCGAACGACCCGATGGACTCTTCTTTGCCGAGCTTAAGGACTTGGCCGCCTCAGACATGTTCTGTTGCGCCAGGGATTGCATTTTGGACATCGTCTCTGTCCATTCTTCCATCATCTCATCGCTGAATTTTGCGTTGCGCATCGCCTCTCGAAGGGTTTCGAGGCCCTGTTGGGCGAGCTGGCTCAGTTGGGCGGCATTCATGGCTTGGTCATCCAATTGATCCTGCAATCGATTCTCCACCGCGGAAGGATCCAAATCCGGATTGGCCAACAACTCTTCACTAGCCGCGGCAAGTTTCTCCTGTAACCGACTCACTTCCTCCAAATTTGTCAGCAGCGATTCCAATCGGGATCGAATCAGTTCCGCATGCTCGGCCGAGCTGACGATGTGCACCCGATAAACGGCGGATTCGACCGGTTTGCGCTCAGGATAGAAATCAGTGACAAAACCCTGAAACTCAACCGTTGCGCCGGCGGGAATCTCATAAATCGAAGGACTGAAATAGAAAGTCACATCAAGATCCGTCTGATCCTGATCGATGGAACCATCATAAAACTCATCGCGTAACAAGTCCACCGAAGGTTGCGGGCCCGCATTGGTTTGCCAATTGAGGCCGAACTCGTTCACGCCAAAATCATCCCGCGTCGCGACTCGGAGCGCGAGCACTTCCGTATCGAGAATCGCTGTATCATAACCAAGCTCGGGAAGATCAATCATGGGCTCCTGGTCCGCCGCGTGGCGAATGGTGAAGTTCCATGGATCCGTGCTTTCCAAACCTAGGTGATCCTTCCAGATCAACGAGGCATCGAACCGGTCCGTCAGATCGAGCGCTTCACTGTTAAAGAGCACCCCTTCGACGCTCAACGACGAAGGCTCGTCCTCCCCTAATCGAAGCGCCACGGATGCGAGTTCCCGGCTGATTTCACCAGCTAGCGAGACGGTGCTTCCCTCAAGCACTTCAAGGACGCCGCCGGCGATCTTGAGCTCTTGATTTGGATAGCCCAGATAACTCGGTAGCTGCGCCTCCGCACCAACATCCACAAGCTTTGGACGATGGACAGGATCGAGTGCCAACTGATCCTCTGTATCACCAAGCGCCAATTTCAAAGTTCGCGCCTCGTGCTGGCTTGGTACGGCAACGGTAATCACACCATCCACGATGTTCGCGTCAAGAGGCGGCTCATTACCAAAGCGAGCCTCAACAAGCGTCGGTTTCCAGAAGGAAAGATAATCAACCTTCGCCGTCACCTCGAATGCTTCGCCATGAACCACAATCCCTGAGGCGTCAAGATCATGAAGCCGAACCAAGGTGTAGCGAGCAATCTCCTGATGGGGCTTAATCCAGCGAACGAAAGCATTTGCGGCAGCACCCGGAACGAGCACTCCAAGAATCCCAAAGATGACGGCCAAACACGCGGCCCCAGCCATCAGTTGACGGAGCACTCGAGTCGCAACGGATCCTTCAAAATCGTAAGGAAGGGCATCGTTGGCAACCTGTTCGATTGCGGCCTCGTAAAGCTCCTCAGAGAAATTCTCGGGTCTGGCCGATTCATTTGCCAGTTCAACAATTCCCAACAATCGATCTCCCAACTGTCGGTAGCGCCCCTGGACCAAAACCGCAAGATTCTTAATACCAGGGGGCGAGAGAACCCAGCGATAGACCCAGCGCATCGCCGCCATTCCAGCTAACACCAGACCGCTGACAAGAATCGCAAAGCGCACGGGAGAAGCAGTATCCCCGATTCGATCCAGCACAAAGACGACTAGAAATGAAAGCGCAAGGAACACAAACACCGCCAAGACGGTCTCCAGCGATTGCACCCGGAGCAAGCGCCAACGCAAACGTCCAAATCGAGTTTCGAGTTCGCGTGGAAGGTGGATTCTCATTTTACAATCGGCTCATTTCGCCGCCTTCATCGAGCCGCGAGATCATGCGTCAATTGAACCAGGCCAACCAAAAGCCTGTCGAGCTCTGAATTTGGGCCCTCTTTCTTCAGTGCTCCCGTTCTGAGGTACGGCGCGGAACAAAAGCGTCGATTCCATGGTTGCAGAGTGCCTGACTGATCCACTAGTCTCAGCCTCCTTATGACGTTAACGGAAAAGCTACTCGCTCGAGCAGCCGGAAAGGCAAGTGTTGCCGCTGGAGAAAATGTCTGGGTCAATGCTGATGTATTGATGACCCATGATGTCTGTGGCCCCGGGACGATCGGTGTCTTCAAACGCGAATTCGGCGAGGACGCCAAAGTGTGGGACTCCCAGAAAGTGGTCATTATCCCTGATCACTACATCTTTACAGCAGATTCCCGTTCCAACCGAAACGTAGATATCCTAAGGGATTTCGCCAATGAGCAGAAGCTGCCGTATTTCTACGATGTCATTGATGATCCCGAGGGCAAATGGCAGTTCGATGCCTCCCAAGGCACTCTCAAGCGACAATACGGCACCCGATATGCCGGAGTCTGCCACGCCGCGTTGCCTCAAAAGGGCCACACTCGCCCCGGAGAAGTTCTCTTTGGTACCGATTCCCACACCTGTATGGCGGGCGCTTTCAACCAATTCGCCACCGGAATTGGTAATACTGACGCTGGTTTCGTCATGGGAACCGGCAAATTACTGATAAAAGTCCCAGAAACAATGCGATTCCGTCTAGAGGGCAAACTTGCCCCCGGTGTGATGGCGAAAGATGTGATTCTTCACGTCATTGGAGAGATCGGATTTGATGGGGCAACCTATCGGGCAATGCAATTTGACGGCGAAGGAGCCCGGAGTCTCAGTATGGACGACCGGATGACGATCGCCAATATGGCTATTGAAGCCGGCGGCAAGAACGGCATTTTCGAGTTTGACGAGAAGACACAGGCGCTCGTCGATGAACGAACCAAGCTAAACGGCACCAAGAGTGACTATCAACCAGTCGAACCCGACGCTGATCAGTCCTTCATCTATGAATCCGTCATCGACCTCGACAAGCTCGAGCCAACCGTCGCCTGCCATCCTGACCCGGGACAACGGAAGAAGGCATCAGAACTTGAATCTGTCGAGCTAGATCGCGCTTACGTCGGCTCTTGTACAGGGGGTAAGACGAGTGATTTTGTGGAATTCGCTAAGTTTCTCAACGGAAAGAAAGTGGTGATCGATACCTTCGGCGTTCCGGCCACCCCGGAAATTGTCGATGATCTCCAAACCCAGATGTGGAACGACAAGTCCGTCTGGCAAGTGCTCCAGGATGCTGGCGTCCAAATGACTGAAAATGCAGGCTGCTCGGCTTGCCTTGGCGGCCCAGTGGATACCTTCGGGAGAATGAATACGCCGTTGAAGTGTATCTCGGCCACTAATCGTAATTTTCCAGGACGTATGGGGCACAAGGAGTCCCAGGTCTTCCTCGCGTCCCCTGCAACCGTTGCTGCGAGTGCCATTACCGGCCGAATTACTGATCCTCGAACCTTACTCAGCTAGGATGCTGAGTCTCTCGATCTCTTGATCTCAGAAAGGGATTGCTAAGGGCCATGACACGCAAGCGACTGGATCAGTACTGCGAATGGGGCGTCATTGGGCTCGTTCTAGGAATCATCGTCTACGGCCCGCTCGCTATTGGTGCGGCGAGGCCGATTGACTTCGTTGTCCTCCAAAGTCTGACGGCCATTGGCCTCGTCGTCTGGAGTCTCCGATTCTGGCTCAGTCGGAGCCACCGCCTTCTCTGGCCCCCGGTGTGCTGGACCATTGTTGCGTTTGTTGCGTTAGCCTTTTTCCGCTACCAGGCAGCCGAGCTCGAATATGTTGCAAGGCATGAGTTCATTAAGATACTCGTATATGCCTCCATCTTCTTTCTGGCCATCAACAACCTACACAAGCAGGAGACAATCCAGATCCTTGTCTTCGTGCTTCTCACGGTCGCTACGCTAACCTCTTTATTCGCCGTCTATCAGTTCTTTACTCACTCGGAGTATATCTGGAGTTACCAGCGTCCCGTGCAGTACCTCGAGCGCGGCTCGGGAACCTACATTTGCCCCAATCACTTCGCTGGTTTCCTTGAGATGGTTCTCCCTCTCGGAATCGCCTACCTCTTTGCCGGCAGATATAACTACACCTTCAAGGTCTTCCTTGGTTATGGCTGCTTAGTCATCATGGCTGGAATCGCTGTTACAATGTCCCGCGGAGGATGGTTAGCATCCGGCCTCTCACTAATGCTGATGTTCGTTCTCCTCTTGAGAAAACGGCAGTATCGGATCCCAGCGCTCGTGGCTCTCGTTATCTTTGGCATGGCCGCATCCATCACTTATCAACGAAGCGATAAACTCCAGGATCGCATTCACAACATCAATGAAGGAGGCTCGACGGCATTCGTCAGTGCTCGGCCAGCGATTTGGAAAGCCGCCTGGGAAATGTGGCAAGCAGAGCCTGTTTGGGGTGTTGGGCCGGGACATTTCGATTACCAATTCCCAACGTATCGCCCTGAATCAATCCAAGTCCGCCCCGGCTGGGTTCACAATGACTATTTAAATACCTTAGTCGATTGGGGCATTGTCGGGGCCTCCGTTGTTGGCCTCGGTACGCTGCTTCTTGCGTTCGGTATGGTTCAAACCAGAAAGTACGTCGAACGTGGCTCGAAAGATATCGGCTCCGGTCGGAACAGCAATCGATCTGCCTTCGTGCTTGGAGCCCTCGCATCGGGCACTGCTCTCGCCATTCATTCCTTCTTCGACTTCAATCTCCACGTCGCCGCGAATGCCGCCATCGCTGCAACCATTCTTGCCTTAGCCGCCAGCCATCTTCGCTTCGCTTCCGGCAGTTATTGGTTGAGTTCATGGCCCGGATCTAAGTTCATCTATTCTCTCGTGCTCATCGGCCTGGCGGTGTTTCTCGGGCGACACGCTCTCGTCACCGCCCAAGAGCAACTCCCTCTTGAGGAAGCCAAGTCGCTCCAGGACGCGTCCCTGGAACAAATCGATGCTTTGCAACGAGCCTCACGAGTGGAGCCCAACAACTTCGAGACGCTCTACAATATCGGCGAAGCCTTGCGTGCCCGAGGTTCAAGTATCCCCGAGGATGCCACAGAGAATCTTGAATCAGCCATTGCTTGGTTCGAAGCAGCGATCGCACAGTACCCCATCTGGGCTTTCAATTACGTGGGTCTTGGAATGGCCCTGGATCACCTTAATCGATTTGACGAGGCAACCCCTTACTTCGAACGAGCTCTCCAATTGGATCCAAACCAACATCTCGTTGTCGCCTATATGGGATGGCATCAGGTCAATCTTGGAGACTATCTTTCCGCCAAAAAGTATTTCGACCGCAGCCTGGAAATCAAGTGGTGGGACAATCACATTCCTCTCACCTATAATCGGCTGATCGAATCGAAACTCCCAGCGGAGGCCTTGGAAGAATCTCCGGATCTCGAGTAAGAAGCCGTCCCGTCAGTTGCGCTCGATACTTCCATCAGAGCGCACAAGCAGGGAATGATCACGCTCACTAAGGGGATGAACCGTCCGCTTCCCACCCGGCCAGACAATCGTCAACTGCGTCGCCACACCTGCTAAACTAAGCACTTGAGACGGCGAATCCTGTGAAAGATACCCGCCTCCAGCACGCACCTCTCGTTGCGGTCCACGGATCTTATCATTGCTCAACCAAAGGCTCGCTCCGACCGCCGTTGGATTCCCTTCGGCACCGACTAACGTCACCCTCAATCCAGGTCGGGCTGCCGAATTCTTGTAGAGCTTCACCAAGTCTCCATTCTGTCCGACTGCTAGGTCGACCCGACCATCATGGTCAAGATCTGCCACCGCCGCCCCCCGCTGTTCACCGTAGATGGCAATTCCCGATTCGAAACTGGGAATCGCGACAAATGTCCCGTCACCATTCCCCTGCAACAACAGTCCTCTCCCCCCATCGTAGCGAGCGATATCGTTGCGGACTCCAAAGAAGTTCTGCGCCAGAAACAGATCTTCACTCCCATTCCCATCAAAGTCAGCAACGGCAAGCCCAAAGGCCGGACTCCACTGTGCCTTCGCTGGTAATGGAATCGCCTCGAATCGATCGGCCCGATTCATAAAAACCGTCGATTGAAAATATCCCGCCGATAGCATCGTCGGATCACCCTTTAACCGCTCAAGCAACTCCGATGTAGAGGCCTTCGAAAAGGCGTCATGGCTCACGAATGATTGTCTCAACGCGGGCAAACCCCTCGCTAGGGTTCCTAGCTGGCGCAGCGGCACTCGTTTTCCCAAATCCTTGTCCATCGCACCCAGAACCAAGTCGACTTGGCTATTGTTATCGAAATCTCCAAAATAGAGATTCAATGCCTGCTCGTCGTAGCGACGATAGGGGGTGTTCGAACCCCAGTTACTCGCGACAATATCCATTCTACCGTCAGCGTTAAAGTCCCCGGCTTGCACCCCGTTCCACCACCCTTTCAATCCGCCTATCCCCCATCTTTCCGTCACTCGTTCAAAACGCCCTTCCCTATTGAGAAAAACTTCAATCGATCCCCACTCTAGAGCGAGGACCAAATCAAGATGCGCATCTCCATCGATATCGGTAAAGACAGCGCCACTCACCATTCCTACGGACTGAAGCTCCGCGCTGATTGCCTTGTCTTCCGTAAAACGGCCCTCCTCATTGATAAACAAGGCGCTCTCAGGAGACTCCGGAATCCGTCCTGGAATAAATCGGGCTCCCACAAATAGATCTAAGTCTCCATCCCTATCCCAATCCGCCATCGCAAGAGGCCCGACGCTTGAGATATTTCCTCCACGTATTACAACGGGTGACTTCGCTCGAAATCGGTAGTGTCCAATGGTACCACCAAGTGCGAGACCATCTTCATAATTCGAAAGGCCTATGATTAGGGCAGGATCCTTGGTTCGCAGCTGTACGCCAAGGACAGAGGTAGTGTCCCGAGAACTCGGGCGATCGAATGGCGCTCGATCATAAAAGGCGAACTCTCCACCTTCATTGTTGCGGAAAATACCAAGTCGACCGCCACGGGCCGCCCCGACGACAAGATCATCGTAACTGTCTCCATCGATATCGAACCAACTGATTCCAGGCCCCAAATCACCGTAGCGTCTCAGCAACAAGGGCTGCCGCGAAAAGTCGTCAAAGGCCTCTCTCAAGTGCATAAACTTCACTCGTGGACTGATGTCGACAAACCATTGTTTCTCCTCCCCGATCGCCTCTTTTCTAGGTGAAGGGGTTTCGTTTCCCCCCGGTTCTGGCTCACTCACTTCGTAGGCCCGATTTGCCTCAACCTGAGAAACAATGGATCGAAAGCCATTCGGCCAATGCACCTCAATACTCATGGGGCCCTCGGTATTGTCGGGAACACCAAACACTCGAATCGCATCATCTGAAGAAAGATAGCGCCCGCCAGCCATAATCTCTTGCGCCTGCGAAACGCTACCAACCCGAAAGAAGACTCGAGCCCCTATCCCCGCTGTATTTGGAGCCCGTCCATTCAAGCGAAGACTTACCCTCGGTTGGGAAGCATTGTTTCGATAGATACCCAAGGGTTCGTTGAGATGATTGACCACAACATCCAAGTCACCATCGTTATCGAGATCACCGAGAGCAACTCCGTGAGAGACACCGACATGCCCGAAGCCCCATGCTTGTCCAAGCTCAGTAAAGGTACCATCTCGATTGTTTCGATAGGCCAGATTCGGGGAAGGCAAACGAGGAAATCTCATTCGCTCGGAGAAGATTCGATCATCGGACATCGCATGTTTGGCCCGAAGCTCTTTCAATTCTTTGGCGACATCCAGGTTTCGACCATCACGCTCGTTTCCATTGCTGATCAACAAGTCTTCCCACCCGTCTAGATCAACATCGAGAAAAATAGGGCACCAGGCCCAATCCGTCGCAGCTAGGCCTGCGAACTGCCCCACTTCATCATAGATTCCCTGCCCATCGTTGATGAAGAGTGCTGTTTTCAAGAATTGAGGCCTGCCTAGCGGGTTCTTGATGAGGTGCTGCGCTGGAGCCACGTCACCCAATTGTGTCATTCGCGCTCCGTGGGTGCTTCCTAGCATATCAAGAGTCAAGAAATCGTCCCATCCATCGCGATTCACATCAGCGAAGTCGACTCCCATCGAAAACCAACTCGATTGACGCATGGAGGCCCGGCTCAAGGCCCGAAAACGACCGTCGCCTTGATTGATCCAGATCCGATCTGGGGTATCGAAATCATTACAGACATAAAGATCAGGGAGTCCATCCTGATTGATATCCCGAAAGGCCACAGCCAGTCCCCAATCGAAAGGAGCCTGCGTCAGGGACTGGCCATTCTCATCAATGAAAGTGCCGTCGATAAATGATAGGCGCTCAAACCGCCAGTTTCCTAAGTTACGGTAGAAATGATCCTCTTCTCCATACTCACCAATGCCTCCCCGTTCATCGACATAGAAGCGATTAACAAGATCCGGTTCCGTCACCGGTCGGCCATTGAAATCGGTGATCACCTTCTTTCCTCCTTTAACGCCCAAATTCATCCGGGCATTAGGCACGTCCATTAGAGCACTGGCCCGGTAGTGACTGACGTAGAAATCCAAATCTCCATCCAGATCATAGTCGGCCACAGCGATCGACATCCCTCCAAGACCAGCCAACACTCCGGAGCTCGAGGTCATGTCCGTGAAACGTCCTAGACCATCATTCTGAAATATAAAGGTACCTCCACGAATAGACGCGACTAAAAGGTCCAGATCCCCGTCACCGTCAAGATCTGCCAGCACAGATCCGGTGCAATAGCTTCCGTCGAGCGAAATACCCGCATCGAGAGCACGATTCTCAAAGGCCCAATTGCCTTGATTCACCAGCAAGGCATTTGGGCCACCAATACTCGTCGCGACGATATCGGATCGTCCATCGTTATTGACATCTCCGATCGAAACACCGGATCCATTAAGCAGAATCTGATTCGTTCGATAAAGCGGGACACCGATCTCGTTACCGAATGTCGTCAAGGAACCCTGGTCATTAAGCGCAGTGAAACCAGGAGCGTGTCCCTTTGGGACGATTAAAGGTCTAGACTGGACCGAGGCAGCATCAACGCTCATCGCTGCTGAGATGACTGCAAGTAAGACGGACAGTGAGATTAGTAGCGAACGACTAAGGAGATAAGGGCACATAGACATGGGTTCGTGGTTTCTCCAGTGCGACGGTTGGAATTCAGTATCGTAAGCCTCTAGGGGGTCCATTTCCTTACAAACAGGTACAAAAAAAAGCGGGGACCATTATGATCCCCGCCTGTGATTATTTTAAGAACTATCTTCTAACTCGATAAATTATCGAGCGATGTAGAACTTAGCTCCACCGTCCACAGTGACTGTGAATGGCGAGGTTGCACCTGCAACAGGAGCGTAGGCGCCATCAACTGTATCAGATGATTGCAATGCGCCCGTGAACTCGATGCTAATGCTTCCGTCAGCTGCACGTGAGATACCACTGATTGAACCAGGGCCAGTAGGCTGACCAGGAACAGGAGGCAACACGATTGGAGGCAACACAACAGGAGGAACAACTGGAGGAGGCTCTGGAGCAGCTCCAGCAGGAACGAACACGATGTAATCGTGATCGACGTTACCAGGGTTGATAGAGAGACGAAGAGTCGTCGTTCCACCCAACATGGCTGTTGCTGGTTCACCAGCATCATCCAACATTGGGAAGATCTCGTAGTTATCCCATCCGGCCGTTGCGCGTCCAGGAGCGAACGTTCCAATTTTTTCGGTCTCTTGGTTTGGTGCACTTGCATCTGAAGTAACAACCATCAAGTCCGCGTCGATTGCGCTACCACCAGAAGACATACGTCCAAAGACAGCGTAGTTCTGAGCAGGCTCAGGGAAGTTACGAGTGTAGTTGAACCAGTCGCCACCATCGTTCCAACCAACAACGTGGTTAGTCTCGACATCGAAGGCCCCACGGAATTGTCCGATAGTACCATTGTTGGTCTTTCCGGCTTCAACACCAGTGTCAGGTCGGTAAACAGCCTGTGAGTTGGCATTGTTAGACTCGAAGTAATCAACACCGTAGGAGGTGCCTGAATCAACTTCGGTCTCGTCAAGTCCGTCACCCAAGTCTTGATAGGTACCACCAGCGTAGGCGCCACTCATACCGATTGGGTTTGAGGTGTCCCAGCTGCCGAGTTCGTAGTTGAAGTCTTCTGTTTCGATAAACAGAAGCCCGTCACCAGCCAATACAGTCGTTCGGAAAGAACCGCCTGCTGAGCGAGCGATCCCACCAGCAGTGAAGCTGATCTCCCAGCTGTATTCAGTGTTTCCGGTTAGCTCACCTGTGTCGGCACTCAAGGTGACAACACCATCAGACGTGCTCTCAGAGACAGAGATATCAGCGCCATTCAATGAACCAGAAGCAGAACCGGCGTCATAAGACGTAGAACCGTTCTTGATCGCAATGCTAACTGACGTTCCACCAGCTGGAATTTCACCAGTGCCGTCGCCAGGAGTGATTGCAATGATAGAAGCAGGATCCTCAGGGATTTGTCGGTAGGTCTTAAGACCACCAGCAGCATCATCATTCAACAATGCGATTGGCTCACCTTCGCTGTCAGCGGTCCACCACTCAAGGTTTGCTCCGCCGCCACCCTCATACCAGAGGCTGCGCATCTTGTAGAAACCAGCTTCCTCGAAGAGAACGGTTCCGAGCGTGGTAGAAGCACCACGGCCACCGCTGAATTCACCAACAACGATCGCACTTTGTGCATCGCTGACAGCACCAGCAGTCGTTTTGAATCCATCATCAGAGTTGAATGCAAAGGTGTAGAGACCAGAAGAAGGAATCTCAACAACAGTCAAGATTTCTGCCGTGATTTGGTCAGTGCTGCCTTCAAGACCAGGAATACCAGGAATGAAGTCGTCAAAGACGTCGGTAGCTGAT
>CAJXVR010000093.1 GCA_913061285.1 uncultured Verrucomicrobiota bacterium
TGGGCTCGGAGATGTGTATAAGAGACAGGTAGGTACTCGGCGTCGCATTCCCGCCAAAGGGAAGGGCAGATTGCCAAAGAATTTCCCCCGTGTCTTGGTCAAAGGCTCGAAACGTCTCATCGGCCGTCGCGCCAATGAATATTAGGCCCCCGGCAGTCACGAGTGGACCACCATAGTTCTCTGTCCCAGTCGGAGGAATCCCTTGAGCCGTCAGTTCTGGATATTCCCCAAGGGTCACCCGCCACTTGATTTCGCCGGTATTGAGATCAACGGCGTTCAAGGTACCCCACGGAGGACGGATCCCCGGATACCCATTGGTGTCTAACCAGCGGCGAAATCCACCGAAGGCAAATGAAGGAATACCACCGTCTTCGTCACGATTGCCGCTAGCTGCCGTCGGTGAAACCTTGGTATTCAAAACGTAATCGAGGATCCCAGCCCGGCGCCCCTCCGGCATTGTCGAGTATCCTGGCATCCGCCCACCACCTTGTCGGGTGATCTGTTCGATCTCAGTCCGTGTCTTTCGCTTCTCGACATCGATCAGCGATGGAAATCCTGCCGCGAGATTCCCCTTCCTATCCAAACCATGGCATGCCCCACAGTAGATCATGTAGTCCCGCTCGCCTCGAACCAACGGGGAACCGTCCGGGCGCTTGGTGGCAACCATCTGCAAGAGCCAAGGCATCTCATTGGTATTCACGTAGTAAATCCCCTCCGGATCAGCAGCTCCTCCCCCCCACTCCATTCCACCATCAAATCCGGGAAACATGACCGTCTCATCAAGACTAGGCGCCGGAAAGGGTCCAAAATTGGGTGACGCTTTGATCCGATCAAGGGTTAGCTGCCGGCTCTCTTCCGAGATCGAGGACACATCGGATTCCGTGTATCGTTGGCGCATCAGAGGCGCTGGCTTGGTGGGAAAAGGCTGCGTTGGCCACGCCTGCTCCCCTGGCAACAGAGAACGAGGCACGGGACGCTCTTCAATCGGCCAAAGGGGTTCGCCGGTAACGCGATTAAAGACAAAAAGACGGCCATGCTTTGTTCCTTGAGCAACGGCATCCACCCGTTGGCCCTCATGAGTGACGGTCAGAAGTACCGGCGGACAGGGCAAGTCCTTATCGAGCAAATCATGATGGACAATCTGATAGTGCCAGATCCGTTCTCCGGTTGCGGCATTCAGGGCCACCAGACTATTGGCAAAGAGATTCTTCCCATGACGTTTCGCACCGACGAAATCGGGTTCGGCAGTTTTCGTTGCGACGTAAACAATGCCCCGTTCTTCATCCAATGACTGCCCCGACCAGGGCATCACACCGGTCACTGTCTTGAAAGCCTCTTCAGGCCAGGTTTCATAACCGAATTCGCCCGGCCGAGGGATCAGATGAAAAATCCAACGCTGTTCCCCACTCCGAACATCCAAGGCTCGAACGGCCCCTTTCCCTCCCACACCTCCAAGGATCAAAGTCTCTCCATAAATGATTCCCGGCGTGTTCAAGCCACTTCCCAAATTGATGGAACCTCTCTCCCCAAAACTCCGAATGACTTTGCCCGTCTTGGGATCCAGAGCAAACAAATAGCCCCCCACGCCGGTGAACAGTCGTTTTTCGCCGCCTTCCTTATTCTCCCAATAAACCAAACCCCGTTGCCGTTGCCTCCCTTTACCCGAGCGCTCCTCGGCTGGGTCCCAAACCCAGAGTTCGTTTCCGCTTGCGGCGTCCAACGCAATCACTTTCCGCGACGGCGCCGGTGTATAGAGCACGCCCTCGACAATGAGGTTATTGGCCTGATACTCCCCTCGATCACCGGTTTCATAGCTCCAGGCCATTTGCAGAGACGGAACCGTCTCGCGATTAATTTGGTTTAACGGCGCATAAAGATTTCGCTCCTTGCCCCCGAGATAGACTGGCCAATCGGCGTTTTCAGTTTCCTGCCCCATCGACGCGACCGCAGTTAAAACGCCAATGAATAGTGAAGAGAGAGAACGGGAAAGGATGTATTTCGATCTCATAAGTTTGAATGGGTGAATGCCTTTCTAGATTGGGTTAAGAAAGGCGCTTCAGGCGAGCGGAAAAACGCACAAAACGTCCCTTTCGAGGACTTGCTCGCTACACCCTTGAGGCCCTGACCACAGCCATCAGGCGTATACGGATCACTAGTCCGCTTATGCTATATCATTCAGAAGATTCTCAGCCAAGGAAGCCATTGAAGGGACCGTCAAATCCGGAACCGCCTCGCTCGCAGGGGTTGCACCGCCACCCTTACGCCCGGCTCGGCGATTCACCCAGACCGTTGAAAGCCCTAGAGATTTAGCTGGACCGATATCATGGAAGAGACTCTGCGCCACGTGAAGCATCTCACGCGCCTCAAAGCCAGACTTCTCAATCAAGATCCGAAAATTCTGCAAGTCGGGTTTATAGCTCCCTAGCTGCTGGGACGTCAGCACACGATCGAATCGAATCCCAAGCTTTTCCTGAGAGGGCCCAAACAACTCATCATCGACATTGGAAAGAATGATGAGTTCGAATCTTTCCGAGAGCGCTTTTAGGGCAGGCGTCGAATCAGGAAAAGGAGACCATTCCTTGACTGCCTCCGCAAAGGTTTCCAACTCCCCAGACCTTGGATGGAAACCCAACACCTCTCCGAGCGACACTAGCACAGCCCGAAGCACTTCGCGATAGGGGCGAAACTTGCCTCGCTCGATCTCGGTTTCAAATCGTCCAAAGAGTTCCAGCAACCTTTCCGCAGGACAATCAATGGCGTGGGCCGCGAGAACCGGTTTTAATGAGGCGAGCAATCCAGCTTCCCAGTCAATGAGCGTTCCATAACAATCGAAGCTCAGGCAACGTATTCGATCTCGTCTAAGACTCATCGCTTCCCTTTATCGCGAGAACAGCCATTGCCACATGGCCAAATCATCATAGGCACGTTCCCAGGCACCCACATGTCCCACGCCCGGATAAACAGTCAGACGGGCCTGAGGGTTTCCTCCTTGAGTCAGAAGCTTCAGCATTCGTTCCGACTCTATGATGGGCACCGATTGATCATCCGAACCGTGAAACGCCCAGACGGGCACCCGACTAGCCGATTGCAATCCAGCGGGAAGAAATTCGTTAACAATCCCGTGTTTTTCCGGCGGGCGATTCGCCGGCAAGCGAAATGGATCGCCGCCTCCACAAATGGGAACGGCGGCAGCGAAGAAGTCAGGATAATGCGAAAGAAAACTCCAGATCCCATAGCCTCCCATACTTAGTCCCGTTACATACAAACGTTCTCGATCAACATCCCCACGCTGCTCAATCACCTCTTCCACCAAGGCGTGGAGCGCCTCAACACGCCACCAACTATCATTGGGACACTGCGGCGATACGATCACCGATCGTCCCAGCAATGCCACCTTGGACCGGAGTTTGGGGGGGCCGTGTTTCGTTACTTTCTCGATCTCATCGCCGCACTCTCCATAACCATGAAGAAACAGAACCAGCGGCCACCCAGCAGTTGGCTTATCTCCGACCGGCTCTTGTAACAGATAACTCAAACGATGACCATCGACGCTCTCAGACATCGTCCCCACCCGTTCCTCAGACTGCGCCGTCACCGTCTTGGTCATCCCAAGATTTTCAGCAGAGTCGAGCCTCGAATCAGAGCCTACCTGACAGCCCATTTGCACGAATAAGACCGAAGCCGCGGCACAACGAATAGCCAAAGAAAATTTCACAGCGAAAGAATGACGCTATGCCGGCAAGCTTGGCAATAACTCTTCGATCTCGAATAAGACGGCTACGACCGCCCAAACGGATTGCGAACTAATCCACCCCTAAAGAAATCCGCTCCGATCGGAGACATTGAAAGCGTTGACGTTTTTCATTGGCATGCCCTCCAATTTGATCGAGTCTTCGCGCTGTATATGGAAGCAACGATTCTTTGGGTATTTATTGCGCTGTTGATCGCTGGTGGAGTGATGGGCTATGTGAAAGCCAAGAGTAAGGCATCTCTTATTGCCTCACTTTCCTTCGCTCTCCCCCTGATTCTAGCCGCACTAGGTTATATTCCGGCTCTGATCGCCGATATTGTGCTGGTAATTCTTCTCATTTTCTTCGGAAAAAAATACATCCTCTCGAAGAACTTCATGCCAGCAGGTCTCATGGCAATCTTGAGCGCTCTCGCGTTGCTTGGAAGATTCATTTTCTAGCGATCCAGCTGATAGGGACTCATGATACGGGCCCCTAAGCTGGTTCCTCCAAGGTCAATCAGGAGGGGCATTTAGGAGAAGTCTACCGCTCAAATGCCTAAACTAGGTTGAATACCGTCACAGAGTCACTTCCTCACTTCCGTTTTTCAACGGGAGCACCGTCCCGACTCTTCTTTGAGCTCGATGAACCAGCGGCCTTAAGAGACTTCATCTTTCGGCCTTTCGTAGCTTCTTGGGCCGCTTTTGCTTCTTCCTTGTTCAACTTTCCGTCTCCGTCCTTGTCAAACTTCGCAATGTAGGCCTTCTTGCGCTCCGCAGACGCTTTCTCTGCCGCCACTTCTGCAGCGCGTCGTTCATCCCTGTTCAACTCCCCATCTCCGTCCTTGTCGAACTTCTTGATCATCGCTCGCTCCCGCGACGATCGATAACCATCATCCACGGGAATGAAGAGGTTCTTCGCGACGATCGCCAAACAAACAACGATCACACCCAGCAAAGCAACTATTGAAAGCGTTTTCTTCATACAGAAATTCGAAGTCTTAAAATTGTTACGTAATCCATCCTCGTCTATGGCGCATCCTGAAACTGAGGGGGCGTGGCCCGCCACTGCTCCGTTACTCCCCAGAGATTCTCGGGATTCATCGTTCCTCCATACTTCACGTGCCTCACACTCCCATCAGCAAACGCATAATTGGACCCACCGCTCTTTCGATTACCAGGGCGAGCGCCATGTTTCGCTTGATTGACTTCCTCAAAGTCATTCCCTTCGCCCTGATAGAAGTCCATGTGGTTATGAGGCGAGTCCTTGAATTTCTCTCCAAACATGATGGTCTCCGACGGATAGCGAATACTGGAGAGCTTCATGGTTGCGGAGCCTTGCCACTTTTTGAATTCTTCGAATTCTTCCGGCGAAAGATGGATCGCAAAATAATCGTTAAAACCGTTGATGAGATAACTACTCTTCGCTCTTGGACCGTCCGTCGGGCAGACGATCAACTTGCGATCAACGTAATAAGGCTGAAGTGAGCTCAACCAATTCTCTCGCCCTGAAATTCGAGGCGGAATCACGTCATTGAAGTCATCAGCGTACATTTGCAGCGCCATCTGGAGCTGACGCAAGTTGTTCACGCACTTAATCTGGCGGGCCTTCCCCTTCGCTCGCGACAACGCAGGTGACAACATCGCTGCGAGTATGGCTATGATTGCAATCACAACCAACAACTCGATCAACGTGAAAGCGGACGCGCACCTCCTGCCAATTCTTGCGGTTTTCATCAGATTATTCGATTCGTTCATTGAGGCAACACTCCAACGATCCAGCCATCAACGGACACTGATACTGATGACCCTCCCAAGAACATTTTTGTTACAATACGAATCTGATGACCAATCCGCCGATCGTTCGTTAGCTGGCGTTTACCGGTCGGGGATCCACGCCTGACACCTCAAAGATTCCGGACGATTTCGACGCGAGAAACGTGTCGAGACTCGCCTGCCAGCTCAGAAAATGAGGGCTGGAGCGATGGAAATCGATGGCTGATTGATCCTCATAGAGCTCGTAGATCGCAAACTTCGCGGGTTCACTCACGTGACGGGACCACTCCCATTTCAAACAGCCTGGTTCGGTCCGTGAGCCCGCAGCATTCCCCTCCAAGGCAGCAATCGCTTCCGATTCCTTGCCTGGTTTGATCTCAAAATTAACAACAATCGCTAGCATAGTGGCAGCGATGGTAGTTAACATCAAAATCATGGCAATTCATATTGCAGCGTCAATTTGCGTAACGAACAATCCTTCCAACATTTTCGGAGCATTCGCACAGAGGTGATCGAATCAAACCGCTTGACGATAGCAAAGCACTAGACCAATCTCGATGTAGAACCATGCAAGTAGAGTCAACGACACAGCCGCGTCCCGCTTCGGTAAAATGCAGAAAGTGTGACCATTCGAACCCACTAGATGTGTTACGCTGTGAATCTTGCCTTAGCCATCTCTACGTCTCCTGCAAGCATTGCGGCGTCCTAAACACCCGCACTGAAGATCGGTGCGAGGAATGCCGCACGCAGCTGCATCAACGTGGAAAGAATATGTGGAGACGGGCCAAAGCGCGAAAATGGATCCACCCTGTTTCCTATGTTCTGGTAGCCGTGGCATCCGTTCTCACTTTCTACGGCGTCGTGAAAATCTCCCAGCACGATTTCACAAAGAGCCGTCCAGAAGCCATCTACATCGAGGTCGACGGGGAGACACTCGATAGAATTCAGGCGGACTAGAGACGTCACCGGATTCTTAAATCGAACAAGAGAGCGAACTAAACCTTCGACCATTCAACTAAGGCCGCTCCCATCTACTCTCGCGGGCCGTTTGATTGAACACCGAGCTCTGCGATCTTCTTAGTCAGATTAGTGCGCGCCTGAACTTCGTATCGGACTCGAAACGCTTGAGTTAGAAAAATAGCCTCCCGGAGCAGGAAAGTTTGTAACACCTCAGCTCTAGCCCCCCGGTAGCGCGTGTCTGGCACCCACTGGAATTCACGCCGTATCGCCGCGTCATAATCCTCAAACGCCAGAGACGAAGCGCCAAGAATGGAAAGATCGATATCGATCATTAGCGCCTCGTCATTGCCCCTTGCGTGATGTGATTTCGTCGCGAGAACCATCGAAACAATACTTTTCCAGGCATCTTCATGAGCCCCGTGGGAGGTCAAATAGCGTTCGGCAAGCGCTGCACTTTCCTCTTCATTGTCATTCCTCTTCGAGTCATAGACGGCATCGTGAAACCACAAAGCAATTTCAACCCGTTCTGGGAACACGGCCATATCTCGATGTGCCGCGAGAAGCGCTAAACAATTCTCTAAGTGCGCCACATTGTGGTAACAACGCGACTCATCGCCATACCTTTCAATTAATTCATCGAAAAGGGATCGACTCGACTCAACCCCACAGCCAATCAGGGCTCGCTCAAGTGCCGAGTATTCCAGCACCTAGCCCCCTATTCGTTCCAGTACCAAACCGCAACAACACCCCGACTATGAGAATCACTATGGGATATTGAGATCAAGCGATCAGGCCCAAGTGAGGACGCAAATTCTGCGGCCTCAGCAAAGAGATCATCCCAACTCTTCAAGGTCGCATCAAAAGTTTTATGGCAGACTTTCTTATTCATTATTCGTCTGAACACTAAACCGCCATAGATAGCAAAAGACCATTACGAAACTACTCGATTTTTCTCATCATCCCTTGGTTCTGGAAGCTTTAACGGAATAGGTAGGGATACAAAATCATCTTCTCTGCTAATTCTCAACGAACTGCGCATCGGTGAGTGTTTCAAGGAAGGCGACCAAAGCCGCCACATCATCCTTAGAAAGCCCCAGGCCGTCCATCGGATGCTTTGCTAGATTCGCATCCAGCGTCGGACTGCGCTGAATCCCACGATTATAGTGATTCACAACCTCCGTGAGGTTCGAGAATCTTCCGTCGTGCATATAGGGCGCGGTCAAAGCAATATTCCGAAGGCTAGGGGTGGCAAATTTTCCTCGATCGCCTTCATTCCGCGTCACCACGAAGCGACCAAGATCACCGTCTCCCGCAGTCTCAAGTCCATTATTGTGAAATTGGTGATCACTAAAAAGCACGCCTCCATGGCAATGAAAGCAATCGGCACCAAAGCGCTGAGATCGAGGCTCATATTCGGTCATGAACAATTCAAAGCCTCGCCGTTCTTGCTTCGAGAACCGCGCTTCTCCGGCCCGGACACGATCAAATTTCGATTGATAGGAAGTCTGCGTGAGGAGAAAGTTTTCGATCGCCAGCCCAATGCGTTCGCCCGTAATCCGCGAACTATCAAAGGCCTTCCCAAAGGCTTCTCGATATCCCTGCTGCTTACTAAGTTTGACGATAACATTCTCGATTGCCTCGTCCATTTCGCTGTGATCCTCAATAGGCATCAAGGCCTGCTCGCGAAGGCTTGCCGCCCGTCCGTCCCAAAAGAAATTCGACTTCCATGCCAGATTAAAGAGTGGCATGGCATTCCGTGTCCCCGCCCGCCCCTCGACACCGAGACTCACTCGTCTCGGATCAGCCAGTGCCTTCTGCCGCAAATGACAGGACGCGCATGAAATGGAATTGTCACGTGAGAGCGCTGTTTCATCAAAGAGTTGGCGGCCTAAATCGACCCGTTCTTGAAGCAGTGGATTATCTCGAGGCAGCTTTGGAATCGGAAACGAGCGGCTTAGTCTGAACGGAAAGGCGTTGATTACCGATGGGAGGTAGAGAGGTTTGATTTCACTGGCGTGGACGATTTCCGGGGCACGAGAAACGATTCGATAGACTTGAAAGGCCCCCGGCAGATTCGACGCGAGGGCACGGGCGATTGGATCACCATCACGGGAATGCGTCGAATTGCCGTCGCGCTCAAATATCAGGCGATCGGGCGCATTGAGAAGCGTCGCGATGTCGAAATCGACCACACAGCTCAGCGGGTGATTCAAATCGAAGTTCCCTGCCATTGTGATTGGGGTTCGATTAGGCGAACGGGCCAGGTGATAAGAGAAGCCCGATAGAGGCGAAGTTTCAGAACGAAACTTTCCTTCCAGGGCCAGGAAAATAAAGCCCCCTTGCCAGCTCCAATGCAAGCCGTTGGTATTCGGATTGAAGGGGTGTTCAGGAGCAAAGCTGGCAGGATCACGCTCGTTATCACTCGTATCAGGCCCGATGAAAAACCGCATACTGCGATACTTGGCTCTTGGAATCCCTGGGATGTGAACACTCGTCCGCCTAGCACCAACATCGATCCAAGCCGATTGCTCTGGAATCTCGATCAAGTTCCCATCAAGCGTCTCCATCGCAAATCCACTGAGCAAGTAACTTACCCGAGTTACTGAATAGACCTCCCCCCCTGCATTTCGATAGCGGAGAGAATCGCTCAGCAAAGGCTTGCCGTTGATGACATGCCGGAATGAAAGGTGCAACGACGCATCAGAAGTCCTGCCGGCGCCCATCAAATCCACCCCAGTGGATAGGATGAGCGCCAAAATCAGGACAAGTGGCATCTTAACCTTCATCGCGAAGGGCCATTAATCTCATCTTAGCGCGGAGGCGGACCGCCACCAGGAGGAGGCCCCATTCCCCCTCCACCAGGTCCCATCCCTGCCGCACTCCCAAATTCAGTGTCGTCATAGTTAGCCAATCCCGTTCGAGATAGTCGATAAAAACGCTCCGGCAAACTGGCGAGGACGCCTTCGTCCGTGCTCTGAAAGGCATCACGATCAGCAACAAACGTCGAGCCACTCACATCCCAGTCTACTAGGTTCTCCGTGCTATCAATCCGGTAAGAGCCGCCTTCAACCGCGCTCCAGGAAATAACAATGTCATCGCCATCCGCCTGAATCCTTTCGATCAATTCAGTCTTAGCCGGACCGCCTTCGAAGCTCACCTCAACCTCTTCGGTAATTTCCGTGAGCCCTTCACCAATTGGATCGGCAAAATAGGAACGGGCGATGTTATACGGAAAGGTAGGAGTGCCATCGGGGAGAATGCAGGTAAAATACGCCCAAGTCCCTTCGGGAAACTCTGGGGTACGACAAAACCTCACATTGTACACATTGAGGTCGAATTCCGCCCCCAAGCTCAGACCAAGATCACCCTTGTAGGCATAATCCTCGAAGTATCGGCCCAGAATATATGTCTCACCTTCAATCTCGGCATTCACATCAGGCCCATATTCTGTCGCAGCCAAGGTGACACTCCGACCTTCAACGGTATTCACCCACTTTGGAAGGCTCGTACGCCCGGTTTCGGCGAGGTTCGTTGAGCCGTTGCTTCCATCACGCAATTGAAACCCACTAATCATGCGACGAATCCCCGAATCATTGCTCGCCGGATCAGGATCGGAGTATCCGTAGGGTCCGTAAATCGGGAGACCATCCCGTACCCAACCAATAATCGGAGAATGGTTCCCGTTGAAGTTTTCGGTATACACATTCGTTGCCGGATCATAATCGACGCTGTCTCCGAGAGCATGGCGGAGGGCGGGAGGATTGGCATGGTAATGATGCACGCTTCCCGCGTGATGAGCGTTGGCATTGTCAAAGGTCACGCCCTCATTGATAAAAGCGTCCCTCACCCAAACATCGTCACCCTGAGCTGAGTTGACAGGGGTTTGATCCATTCCCGCGCTCGAATCATAGGAAAAAGTATCCGTTGAATCGAACATCGCGATGCCATCAACAAAATATCCGATACTTCCAGGCGTCGTGAGAGTCTTGGTCGTCGGGATTGTTACCTCTCTGGGGAAGCGATACAATGAGGCGGTGTTAGCCGGACGATTACCAAAATCCTGAGTCTTCGCTTCATCAAAGAACCATGGTCCCATGACGTGGGTCCCCAAGCCGGTTGTTTTGATATAAACCCAATCAGTCGAATGGGCGATTTCCTGTACCCCAGCATAGGCCGGCAACTCTTGACTTCCTTGCCCCTGGCTCGTCCACGTCTTTGAGACGGTCCCTGAGTTCATGTCTTCAAGACTATCATAGATCCGCGCATAGCTCCCAGACTTCTCGATATACCAAGAACTAAGGAGCGGATCGGCCTTCGCAATTCCTACGATCGACACAAAAATTGCAGCGCTCGCAATGGCATTCCGTTTCTTCTTCATTTGTGAATCATTCTCCGTTTTTCTAAGGGTTGCCTCGAGAGTCAATCGGGCAAAGGAACCAGACGTCAGGCGGCTCACAATGGTTACAAAACTGCCCCAAAAGAAGTCCATACTCTCCGAGCCCAATGCCAAGCTCCCTTTCGGGGCCTCGGAGCGAGTGAGTCAACCCTTCACTTCTCGGAAAATCGCTCAAGGAGCCATTCAGCTCGCCCTCTCACAATCGCATCTGAGTCGCTCAATGCGCCTCGAATAGCGAACTTCGCTGGTAGCGCATTCGTTCCAAACGCGGCCAGAGCTCCGATCGCTTTCTGCCGAAAACCAAGGTCAGGAGACGACAAGAAAGGCACAAGTGCCGGAAGGCATTTTTCCGGCTGACTCTTAATCATGCCCAACACAACAAGAGCATGAGCCTGAATAATTCCATCCGTGTGATTCAGAGCCCTTAGGAGTTCAGGAACAGCGGTCTCTGCCTGAACCCCAAATTGCCCAACCATCAACGCGTTGTGCGATACCAAGAAGTCGAATCACTAGTGTCACTGAGTTTTGCAATCAAGGTATCAGGCGATTCCTGATTAATCTTCATAAGAGCCACCTTAGCGGCGCCTTGTAGATACCAGTTGGGACTCTTTTGCACCGTTCCCAATACCAATTCAGCTTCACTTGCGTGAGATCCCATTTCTCCCAGCAGGAACGCTGCCCGTCCCTGCCACATTTCCTTTCGCTGTTGAAAAATACGGCTCGGGGTTTCTGAAAACCATTCAAACACTTCCATCAGTATCTTCAAGGGCGCGTCCTCCATCCGCCCAACGAGAAAGGGAACCGCTTCTGCCCCCATCGAACGGAAAGCAAGAGAGTCATTCTCTGAAAACTCTTAGAACCAATCCTCAATCGACTGATTCTCGTAGAAGGGCCCAGTAGACCAGAAATCGAAAACGACCGCCAATACAGCCACCAAAGCCACTACAATCGCGCCAATCTTCGATTTTTTCATATTTCAAAGGGTCCTCTGAGCCAACAATCGATCGTGGAACCACCCTTCACAAGCGTCAGCCCCACAGATTCTTAGAAAAGTTATCGATCAATTGAGCGTTGAGCTTTCCGGAGCGTCGAACACCAGAACACAAATCGACACCAAAAGGATCGACCCTCGAAATCGCATCCTTGATGTTAGCTGGCTTGAGCCCACCTGCCAAGAAAACCGGCTTCGACGACTGCTGCACAAAGGAGGCGCTGATATTCCAATCATGCGCCCGCCCCGTCCCACCAAATTCTGCCACCGCGGCATTCGGACGCCCACTATCCAAGAGAAAGGCGTGGACGTAAGGCTCGTAGATCTCGATCAAACCAAGTGCAGATCGATCTTCAACATGAACCACCTGCACTCGCCGAACCCGAGGGATCCGCTCGATGATTCGTTGATACTCACCAACTGCGATATGCTGAACGATCTGAACCGTCGTCGTCCCACAGGATTCGACATCATCAGCAATCGCATCCCCTGTTAGTCCAGAACTTAGTAAGAACGTTTCAACGGGAGGCGGTGTCCATGCGGCGATTTCGCGGATCCTCTCCCGATCAATCGTCCCGGGTCCCGAGGGCATTTCCCCGACCAGCCCAATCGCGTCAGCACCATGAGCTATCGCCAGTTCCGCTTCAGCAATAGAGGCAATACAACAAACTTTCAAACGAGTTCGTTTCATCGATCAATTCCCATAAATAATAACTCCGCAATGAAGATCCCGTCGCCTTCAGTTCCCGAGACAGCTCGCCTAGCATGGCTTCAAACGAAGGTCACGATCGGCACAAGCGTGTCAAATCAATCACGTTTCGCCTAACTAGAAAGGCCTGGTCATCGTCAGATATCATAAGCACTCGACGAAAGCTGAAAGAAAAAACAAGCTACTAATCCCCCCCTAGTTCACGGGGCTCAACACCTCGCAATTGCTCTGGAGAATCCGCGTAAAATTCGACGTAACCACAGCTCAAGCACACCCATGCCGACAAAGGAGAAACGGATTTCTCCTTAAACACGAGAGCCTCAGGTTTCTTGAAGGTCGCAACCGATAATTCCCATTCCGTATTGTACATACCTCCTCGGTCAATCGCTTTTGCATCCGTCGCAATATCACTTGATCCACACTTGGGACATTTATTCGTACTTTTCATTCATTTAGACGCAAACGCTTGTCAGACGAAACAACCCGAGACTGAGATTCCCGTTCCAATTGATAGTTCGTGATAGCCGAGATACAAGCCGAGGCATGAGTCATCGCAATTAAATGCCCGCCATCAATCACTAGGTCCGCACTAAGTGGCTTAGGGATGATTCGATCATAAGCCCCATGAATTCGAAAGACGCGACGACCATCATTCACCCCGCCCCATTTGAAAATTGCCCGGCACATATTCCGGATGAATCTAGGGTCAGACTGACGAAACATGCGGGCCAGCTCCCCCGGCACCAGAGCTGCTGCCCGCTGTACAAATCCGACGGGAGCGAGATCAATTATCGGGTTGAGAAGAGAGAGAATCTTTGAAACTTCTTCTTTGTGTGTCGCACTGCCAATCAGCACGACACCTGGCATGTCTCGTTGATTAGCGATCTCACAGGCAACCATGCCCCCGAACGAGGAACCAATCACCAAATCGTCTCTAGCTAACAGATGGTTTGAAACAAGCAATCTTGCCAGATCCTCGATGGATTCCCCGGCAAACCCGCTAGGCCAGTCAAGAAACAGAAACCCTTCGAGCGCTTGCCATTCTCGGGCGTACATCGCACTCGTCGCCCCCATTCCTGGCAAAACGTAGTTCATCTAGCGCATCTCAAGACTCAACCGTCAGCCACAATAATCAATAGGCTAGAACTCACGCCTTCGCCTCGAAATGATCTTCCCGAAGCTTGGCTCGGCCATCAGCTTGAATCACCCAGAGTTCCTTCTGAATGACTCCGGCCGCTTTATTCATCTTCCAGTCAGACTTCAATATCGCGCTCGTCGCATCTACAATCTCAAGTTGCGGATCAAGGTAATCGACATCCTTAAATCCCTCATCAATGAGCTTCTGCCAAAAGGCTTGAATCTCAGCCGTGCCCGTAAACGTTCCGAACGGTTCGGCCCGCATGGTCGCATTTGTTTCATATTGATCGGCGCACCCGGCGGCATCCCCAGAATTAAAGGCTGTTTTCCAGGCATCGCTCGCACGTTTGACCGCTTCCAAAACTGATTCTTCCTGATTCGTCAACATATCCTACTCTTTTCTCGGGCTTTGGCTCGTCTTGAAATCGTTTGAGTCCACGAAGGATCCATCAACCGCCCGACTCGATGGCTCCAAACTCATTACGCTACTCCAGAGCAAGAGCCTAGCGAGGAATTCGGATCCCCCAAGAAGAAAGCAGAGCGTGATCGGATGCGGATCAGCGCCTTCTCAACGACCTTGACGGCTGATTCCTTAATTCATTGCCCCCATGGCCGACATGCCATCCGTCGTCAAAGAGGCATCCAAGGAACAAGACTTACTCATAGCGAAGCGAATTGGCGGGATCAACCCGGATGGCGCGCAGGCCAGGGATCAAGGTTGCCAGACTAGCAGCCCCAGCCAGAACAAGGACGACAACAAGGTATGTCAGCAAGTCATGGGGACTAATACCGTAAACGAATTCTTTCATCGCAAGTGTCACGCCTGAGGCAATCAAGAGTCCAACAAACAACCCAAGCAACACAAACGACAGACCCTGGCGAAGAATCAACTGGAGGATCCGTCCCCGACTCGAGCCCAAGGCCATTCGAATACCGAACTCACGACGTCGTTCCGTCACCGAATAGCCGACCACGCCATAGATCCCCAACATCGCAATCAGCAAGCCAAACAGTCCGATCGCACTCATTGTCCGAAGCCCTGCCACCATGCTTTCCATTGCCCTTGCCATCGATGACTCAAGGTGAGCGACCCGCCCTACAGGAAGATTGAGATCAACTGCTTTTACCGCTTCTCGCAATTCCTTCCGAAACGCTCCAGAAACAAGGGCCGTTTCGATCAGAAAGCTAGATACCGCCCATTCAGGAGTGACTTGACGGAAACAGAAATAGGCCTCGGGTCCTAAATCTCTTTCTCGCCCCAAATTCGGGCGATCCGTCACCACTCCGATGATCACAGGCCATCGCTCCTTGCCCTCAAGAGTAAACCCGAGTTCCTTACCAATCGGATCCTCCTCGGGATAGTGCCGTGCGACAAACGATTGATTAACCAACATCACATCTGGAGCCCCTCGCTGATCGGTCAACTGAAAGGCCCGCCCCTTGAGAATGGGCACATTCAGCAGCTCGAGGTAACCAGGTTCAATAATCGAAACGCCCACAGAATCTCGCCGATAGCCTTCGGTCCCCATCGTCCTAAATCCCATCGGGAACGGATAGCGATTCACCGCAGGTTCTGACGCCAAGCTAACTCGTTCCACCCCGGGAACGTTTCTCAACCGCTCGAGCACCGTTTCATTATAGACAGCCCTCTTGGAGGGCTCCGGATATTGATCACGATCCAGCCTTACCGATATCGAGAGGAGGCCAGAAGGATCGAAGCCCGGATCAAAACGACGTTTCTCTCCCTGGCTTCGTAGCATCAGACCGGCCGCAATGCACAAGACCGTGGCCATGCCAACCTGACCTACGACCAAGATGTTTCGCAGTCGATGTTTAGACACCCCGCCCCCTGCCGCGGCAAGCGAGGCATCCTTAAGATCGAAGGAAAAATCACCGCGAGTCGCACGGAAAGCAGGCAACCACCCAACGACAATCCCTGCTATAAGGGCGAATAACGTGGTCCCGATCACAACGCCCGGACCAAACTGCGTCTCCAGCCCAAGCCCTCGAGCCCACTGAGCTGCCCAGTACGCAACCAGCAAACCAATACCTGCTGCAATCAAAGCCAGCACCGTGCTTTCGACGATCAACTGCCGCACGATTCGCAAGCGATTAGCGCCTAAGGAAAAACGGACGGCAAACTCGTGCCGTCGCGTCAACATCCGCGCCAGCAAAATATTCGCTACATTGAATGCCGCGATGCCGAGAACAAGGAAAGGGATTGTGAGCCCGAATACGAGCTCTCCGTCGACTCGTGTATCTGGACGCTTATCGGCTCTCAAGGCGATCACCGAATAGTCCGCTTCAGGCGCTTCCCTACCTTCACTACCAGTTTCCTCCTTCAGAGATAAGGTCAGCGAAGTCAGCTCAGCATTCAATTGCTTCGAACTCACAGAAGCTTTTCGCCTGCCAACAACGTTTAAGTAGTATGTCTGACTGATTCCGGGAGCACTAAAGTCAAAGGGCAATAATATGTCGGTGCCATAGAAAAGTGCATTATCCGTCATCCCCGGAGCCATCACACCGACAATCTGATAAACGACATTATTCAGCCTTATCTCTTTTCCGATGACCTCCGGATCCCTCTCATAATGAGTTTCCCAAGCCTCCTCACTGATCACCACCACTCGACTCTCGCCTGCACGCACCTCCTCGCGAGAGAAAGGACGTCCGAGAGAAAACGGAACCCCAATCACATCAAACACCTCCGAGCCGACCTTTTGAGTCGACATCGTTTTCGCTTCGCCAATTCCCGTCAGCACCATGGTATCGTATTGCCCCATGGCAGCCATGGACTGAAGACCTGAAAGATTTCCAGCAAGCCATCGGAACGTTTCGGCAGGCAACCGATCCTGGGGGCCATGCTTTGAGATTTGCCATAGACGGACCACTTGTTCTGATTCAGGAAAGGGCATCCAGCGAGCCCGGTCGCTCTGGAGCAGTCCTAAGATCATCCCCATGGCAGCAATCACCAGAGAAAGCGTGCCCAGAATCACGAGCGTCCCTCCGGGCTGTTTTCGAATTTGGCGCAGCGCCTGTTTAAAGTCATTCATAAGCAGCTCAGTTCTCAGCCAAGCTCTAGCCAGAGCCATGCCAAATCGTCACACGAGGAAAACCACCATCTTTTCCCAGAAAAACCGCCGTATCTGAGCAATGCGACTCCCACCATTCCCAAGCATGGGATCCTGCTCATCCCATTTTCGAACCCACCAGAAAAGAACCTGAGCTCGCTACCCTTCAAGGGCGCCATCTATGGCTCATCTTTGGTCACTTCGGCCTCGGCCTGAATCGATTTTAAAGCCAGAGTCGCGGATCGTCGGAGAGATGGATTATCACTCTCTAGGAAGCTCTCGAGGGCCTCGCTGCTATCTGCAGCCTCGGGGCCGATATTGGCCAGCCCATCAATTGCCATGAACTGAACGCCCAAATCCCTGTGCCCTAGCGCTGTCGTGAGGGCAGGAAGGGTAATACTTAACGAATTCGTCATCGTTCCCAAGACACGCGCCGCACTCATTCGAGTGTTAGGATGAGGTTCGGCATTCATCCGCTCTCCGATGAACGATGCGATATGAGATTCAACCAAGGGCGTAACGGCGTATTCCAATTGGTCCAAAACATAGCTTCGGAGCGTTGGGTCGCCGATACTTGGAAAGGTCTCTGTCAGAGCGGTTGCCCCATTCACACCACAAGTACACAAGGCCATCACCGCAAACCGAAAGTCGTCCTCCGAATGAAGCATCGCCACCAGTGCAGGGATCGCTCCATCAGCCTCAGCACCCAGGGCGCGAAATCCCAGTAAGGCCAAAGGAGGGTTGTAGTATTGAGAAATGAAGGGATACAGCATCTCGCTTACAGCATGTGGCAGCCGCTTATGATTCAATAAATCGATCATTTTTCTGGGCAAAGCATTATCCGGCCGAGTCATCAGTTGCACCAGCGTCGGAATCGCATTTGTCCCGATGGCCTTTACGGCGGCGTCGCTCTCTGCGGTTAGAAGGACTGGAAGAAACCCACCGACAGCTGGCGCGGACCGATATTGCTGCAACCAAGTAGTCAGAGGCAATCCAAGGTGCTTCGGCTGCGCTGCGCCCCGCTTCGAAAACAAAAAAACACCACCAGCCAAGACAATCAGAGCCCCCCCGACAAGGAAGCTGAGAACTCTCTTAGATCTGAACATTCTAACCTTCATCAATTTCCAAATGTTTCCTCAATATACGGTTAATCACCTCCTCCCATCACGACTCACCGTCACTCTTAACCTTTTCACGAATCCATTCAAACGACTGCTACCGATGCCGACAGAAGGATCCAATCTAATCAAGCGCCGACATGCAAGATTTCATCCCTACCAATTTCACCGGCAGCCGCTTCCTTGACAAAACAGGTGCATCTGTGTACCGTCACACTAGTACACTAAATCAAAGCAAATGTTTTTCGATATCGATCCGAATGACGATGTGCCGATGTATGAGCAGATCGTGCGGCAAGTAAAGCTCGCTGTTACCAACGGCCTTCTCCAGGGAGGCCAGATGGTGCCAAGCGTTCGGCATCTATCCAAAGAGCTTGCAATCAATCCCAACACCATCGCCCGCGCCTACCAAGACTTGCAAGAAGACCGGGTCTTGGATGCCGTACGCGGCCGCGGCATGATGGTTCGCAAAGATGCGATCAAGCGCTGCACAAAAGCACGCAATTCCATGGTCGAAGAAACCGTCCGTCGAGCCCTTGGCGACGCGTTGGCAGGTGGCATGAGTGTGGAGGAGTTACGGAAACTCTTTGAATCAGAGCTAGCGAACAGAGCCTCGCAATCCCTTCCGAGAAGAAAGCATCAAACCCGGTAACCCCACAACCCTCAATAATCCTATGAGTCATCCCTCGCCCATCATTCGTCTCAAGAGTATTTCAAAGCGTTTTGGAAAAACCCAAGCTCTCTCCGAGATCAATCTTGAAATTCCCGAAGGCCTGGTCTTCGCCCTCCTGGGGGAAAACGGAGCTGGAAAGTCGACGATGATTCGAATTCTCACCGGTTTTCTGGATCCAGACCAAGGCGAGGCTGAGGTCATTGGGCATTCCATCAAAGACTCAGTCCTAGAGATCCGACAAGGCATCGGCTATGTCTCCGACTCCCCTGCCCTCTACGACTGGATGACGGTAACTGAGATCGGCTGGTTCACTTCAGGGTTCTATGACGAAGCATTTCTCAAGCAATACAAAAAATTGGTCACCGAACTCGATTTACCTTCTGACACGAAGATTAAGCATCTCAGCAAAGGACAGCGATCCAAGGTTTCCCTTGCCCTCGCAACATCTCACGATCCCAGGCTCTTGATTCTGGATGAACCAACCAGTGGGCTTGACCCGATGGTACGACGTCAGTTTCTCGAATCGATGGTTGATCGGACTGCCGCGGGCAATTCGGTTTTTCTAAGCAGTCACCATATCAGCGAGATCGAACGAGTTGCGGACTGGATCGGGATCCTTCACGAGGGCGAACTCAAGCTAGTTAAACCGCTTGAAGAAATCCATGAAACGACGTCGATCATTACCGTCACTCTAAACAACCCGAATCTTCCTGTCCCGCTCCCACCAGGACAAATTCTTTCTGAATCTTGCTACGGAAAGCAACGACGTTGGGTGATTCAAGATTGCCCCCGTGAATGGACTGCACAGCGAGCGCCCAACGAAAACGTCACCAGAATTGAAGTCAAGCAGGCAAGTCTCGAAGATATTTTCGTCGCAATATGCGATCACCCGCGACCATCCAACCGAGTCATCGAAGACTCCGTCGAACTACCACTTCAGATACTCTAATAAGACGTCAAAACGGAGACCCCGAAGAGATGAAAACTCAACCATTGGCCCACCTTCTTTGGAAAGATTACAGAATTCTCAGACCGCTCCTCTTGTTCGTTGGAGCACTCTCGGTGTTCCTTATATTCTCGCAGACGAACAAGGTCTTGAATCCAGTTTCTCGCTTCACCATAGCTGTCGAAATGGGTATCCTTGTCCCCCATATCTTTGCCCTTCTGGCCCCTCTCATTTTGTTAGGCTACGAAAGAGACCGGGGAACACTGCAATGGCTTAGGCATTTCCCCTATCCTTGGAAGAACATCGCTACCTCCCATCACACTTCGGCTTTCTTAGGACTACTGGCCCTCTGGATTTTCAGCGGCATCAACGTCGCCGTAGCCACATCACTCAATGGATGGCCAAGCAGCGAAACTTCGATAACAAGTTCAGTATTCCCTTTGATACTTCCCACCGCCCATCTGCTCCTTTCCAGCATTTCTTGGTTGGCGCTTGCCTTTTTGCTCACCCATCTTACCGGAACAACCGCGATCGCATCGATTCCGATCGTCTTGTTTGGTTACGTAATGATTCTCAGTAGCATTGATGGCGCTGAGCACGCCTTTTTCTCAAAAAATGTTCTCGGAATTGGAGTTCCCTCACGCATTGCATGGCCCCTTGGCATGTTGATCGGGGCTCGACTCCTCTTAGAAGCCCTCCTTCGATTAAAAGCAAAACAGAAGGATGATTCTCTAAAGCTATCAATAATCCTCCCAAGCCTCACCCAAACCGAATCAACCAAGAATCGACGGAGAGGAGCCGGGCGCCCCACAGTATGGCGAGCACTGCTGTGGCAACAATCGAGGCAGATCGCTCCCACCATTCTGATCTGGACCCTCGCATCCCTCGGATTGTCTGCCTTGTCGTGGCTTGACCGCTCGAATCCAGATCGCTTTTGGTTTCTGGACCCCATCGCACTGGTGTTTACCACAATCGCAGGCATGTTTTCACTTGGTGTCATGACCTTCTACCAAGACAATCTCACGAGAAACAAAATGTTCCTCGCCGAGCGCGGCATTGAGGCAACGATCATCTGGTGGACTCGGATCATACCTGCGATTTCGGGGTTTCTCTTCTTTCTAATTCTATACATACTCCTAACAATGCACGCCGCTATATTCGCAACTCCGCCCACCTTCAATTATCCACATTTGATCTCACCTCAACCGCTTAGGCTAGCACTCCCTTGCACCCTCCTCTTTGTCGCTGGCATACTCATTTCGCAAAGCTTTGAGCGCCCCATATACGCCTTTCTACTCACTCCATTTTACTGGATCATTCTTTGGTCGGTATTCGAAGTTTGGAGTTCGAATCAACAACTTCCCTATGCGCTCGCCTCGATCATTCTTTTGGTGGCGTCCTATCGACTAACAAGGCCTTGGGTTGACGGGAGGGTTGATCTACGTTTTGCGGGCAAGGTCGTGGGTTTTACTGCGATCGCCACGATTCCATGGATCGTATTCAGCCTCATCTAAACAGCAAACTTGCTAGGCCTTGATGGGCTGACGGGCCCATTCCGCAACAAACTCGAAAGACGCGATGAACTTCCCTCTTGTTTGAGGGATCCGGGCAGTGTTACAACGCTTGAATGCTCTCTACGAAGTTGCTCAAGTGCGCCATCCTGAGCCTCACTTTGGTGACGAATTCAATCCATGGGGCAATCCCCCTCGTGACTTGGAACGACACTGAGAATCGCAGTGCGATCATTGAGTTTACCGAACGCGTCACCAGTAAATCCAGTCCCACGTTTGTCCCTCCATCGGAGCGCATCGCTGTCTTTGACAACGACGGCACCCTTCTCTGTGAAAAACCCAATTACACACAAATGCAATTCTCGGTCGACCAAATGAAGGCGACGGCGACCCAGCACCCGGAATGGAACGACGTCGCCTATATTCAGCAATTAATCTCAGCCCCCAGAGAAACGCCAGTCACGCTGGAAGGAAGAGACTGGCTGGATGTCTTCTCTAGAACGACACAGAGGCTCACAGTTGAAACCTTTGCTCAGAACGTCGCGCAGTGGCTTGAATCTGCACGCCATCCCGACTTTCACGCTCCTTATCCGTCGCTCACCTATCTACCAATGAAAGAACTCATTCATTATCTTTCCGCAAACGACTTTCAGGTCTACATCGTCACGGGCAGCAGTATTGGGTTCATGCGTCAATGGGCCCCTAGCACGCTTGGAATCCCCGAGGAACGAATCATCGGTAGTCGGATGGAAATGGAATACGAAAACGTCGATGGAGCACTGCGCATTGTTCATGGCTCAAAAATCGAGCGATTCAATATCGCAGCCAACAAGCCCGTCGCGATTCATGAAGCGATCGGGAAAAAACCGATCTTTGCCTTTGGTAATTCAATCGGCGATCTCGAGATGCTGGAGTGGGCCTCATCAAACGAACATCACTCGATGAGCTTGGTCCTCCTTCATGACGATGAAGAACGAGAATACGCCTACGATGAAAAGACAAAAATCTATGCACTCGCGAAAGCCCGCGCTTGGAAGGTCGTCCGTATGAAGCATGATTTTGAGTCCGTCTTTTCACAGACCGTCGGACAGAGATCACGCGCAAAGTGACATCGTTTGGGCAGTCACGATTCCATTCAAGATTGAAAAGCCTTAGGCATCTGCCGCAAAGAATCTTGACTGGCTCACCGTTTTAAGAAACCGCTTAGTCCTTCCGGCTTTTAATTCTGCCATCGAAGATCGAACCGCAACCAAGCCCCAGAGCAATTCCGACCGCTATCCCAATACTGAGATTGCCCAGAAAGGCGCCCAGAGCAGCCCCAAGGCCTATGCCAATGACCAAACCCTTCTGGCTCCAAGAACGTTTCGATCGGCTAGCCCCCCCCTTCCTTGTCGATATCCATCCTGTAAATTCCCTTGCCCCTAATCGACCGGCACTTCGTAATACTCTAAGGCCCACTCTTCCATGTACCTCACCTGCATCGGCTTCACGCGGTATATAATGAGTGCTGGATTATCGATCGACCCTAAGTACTTCCTCAAAAGAGGATTACTCTCCCAAATTGCCTCAAGCAGCGGACGATCATCCAAGACATGAGCCACTCCGGTAATTCGGACCTGATTGTGGTTTTCCGCCATGTAGCACAGCTCAACCTTCGGATTAGCGGCAATCTCTTGCGTCTTATGGTACATCTTGAGATTGGCAATATAGACCGTGAATTCATCCGTCCGGACGGGAGAAACGGGACGAACGCGAGCTTGATCACCGTCCACCGATGCTAAGGTAGGAAACTTGGCTTCCTTCATCGTGGCCATGGCAAGTGATCGGAGTTCCTCTGGAGCAATGGGCTTCAATTGGGGCTTTTCCATGTGAAGTAGTAGGCGGCGAAAAGCGGCACAGACAAGAGACTACCGCTTCCAACGCTTAGGAATAGTTGAACAAATCGGCGATCTTGTAGGCCTTTCCTGAAGCAAGGTTTAGCGCGTTCCGGACCTTGAGCTGGACGTTTCGGGTCAATCGGCGCCCCTTGCAGCCTTTGGCGACCATTTTATGGGTCAATGACTCGCGAGAGGCAGCGACGAGGTCATGATTCTTGAGCTCGAGCTCGTCGAGAATTCCTTGCAGGGGTTGAATCCCTAAATTGCGTTCAGTCTGTTCTTCCATTGAGTTGTTCCAGGAGTATCAGCCATACAGGGGCTCGAATTCAAATCACAAATCACACTTGGAAGCGCCCAGCTCGCTTGCCCCCTTTTAATGATAGCCTTGTTCGGTCAATCGAAGCACAGCGAGGCATGTGAAAATGAAACCGGAGAAATCTCGAAATAGCGCATTGCACTTGCAGCCCACGCATTGCATCCGCATTACTGTAGATCGATCGTCAACCTGCAACAATCAGAGTTCTGACCAACAATGACTCAGAATTATTGAAAATCCGCCCAATCAACGGCGAAACCCGGAATCGCAACCCGGGAATTCAAAGCTGGCACGCCCGATGCTAGAACAACCTCAGCGCACATAACGCGCAAACCTGTCTCTTATACACATCTCCGAGCCCACGAGACCTCTCTACATCTCGT